>CAYMRQ010000012.1:3618-13234 GCA_964392845.1 uncultured Rhizobium sp. | reverse complement strand
CCCCGAATGGCCGGGATGCCATGCAGGATGCGCCTTCGTGCCGCAACCCTCGGCAGGATGACCAGCGACCTCCAGACAGGCGGCCGCGGGCTGTTCCGACCCGCCGGTCGAAATAAGGCCTAAGCGCACCCCTATCCGCCTCACCCCCCGGGTCTGCCATGGGTGCCGCGTTCGATCGCGCGCTTATTTGCCGTCCCCCGCCGTGGCTCCACCAATAGCTATCCCCGGCGTCGGGCCGGGAGACCGCCGGGACGGCGCCAGCAGGATCGCCCCGGCGCCCGGCGCCATGCGGGGTAGGCAGACACTGAGCGCGATTAAAAACCAGAACATAAGAAACACGATCGGCTCCCGAAACCCGGCATTGAACTGATCGTTGATTACAATCGTCATCAAGCCGATGAGCGCGGCGAGCCCGAGGCGCCCGGGAATATCGGTCCGGCGGCGCGCCAGCGAAAAGAGCCGCCACGAGGCGTTGACTATAATCGCAGTATAAGCTGCCACTCCGACAATGCCGCTCTCGACCGCGAGCCAAAGGAACGAACTATGGACCGGCCCGACCTGAAAGTGATAAGGGTTGTGATCCTTATACAGATGGACGTAATGGGCGGGCCCGACGCCGAACACCGGATAAAGCAGGTACATATTCCAGGCGTCTTCAAACTCCAGGAAGCGCATGATAATCGTCCCCTTCGGAGAGTTGGCGAAGCGCTCGTAGAAGAAGGGGGCGACCATCGGCACGGCAAGCGCCACCACGATGATCGAGCCGGCGAGAATGGGGAGCACGTGCCGCTCTCGCCAGAGGCCGAGGATCAACAAGATGCCGGTCGTCAGCGCGATTGAGCTGGCGACATAGCCGGTGCGCGACAGGCTCAGGATCACGACCAACAACGCACCGCCGAACGCGGCGATGCAAGCGAGCCTCAGCCCGGGCCGCAGTCGCGGCGTGAGCGACAGCACCAGCGCGAATGGCAAGATGGCGCCTACGAACTCGCCGAGATTATGCGAGTCGTAGCTGGTGCCGGTGGCACGGCTATAGGTTTCGATGCCCGGCACCGTATACTGGCGATTGAGCAGACTGCTGCCTGCACCCTTGTCGTATGCGATACCAACCAGCTTGCCGGTGGTGAACTGAATTGAGCTGAGGCCAACGTCAATGACGATCGTGAATGCGAAGGCGGCGAGCACCCACGGCAGGTAGCGTTCATCGACATGGCGCGACATGTAGTAATAAAACAAGACGTGCTTTAAGAGATACTCTGTCGAACCGAGTCCCGCCACTGGGTCAAAGCTGTCGATCGTTGCCAGCAAATGGGCGAGGACGAACCACACGATCAGCCAGTCGAGGAGGATAAGACTCGGCAGCGGTTGTTGTCTGTTTATAAAAATGCGGTAGAACCAACTCATGTAGAGGCCGATCAGAAGGGCGTCGATCAGGCCAATGCTAAACTGACCAGAATAGGTAAGCGCGTACTCCTCGTCAGGAGCGTAGCCGCCCGGCAAGAACCATTTGGTCGCCGTGGCGAGAGGGATACAGAACAGTGTGACGATAAGAATGAAATGCGAGAAGATGCGGTGCAGGCTTATCGCGACCGCGACACCAAGGAGCGCGAGCAATAGAACGACGATCCAGCGGGCCGTGAGCTCCTCCATGACCTGATAAGCCACGAACGACAGCACGCACCCCAGGAGTACGACGCCGAGGAAACGCATGCCATTCGCGGCCACCTGCAGCATGTTGTCCGCTTACCGCTGGATGGGCGCGGCATCAGAGCGCCGCCGGCTCATAAGTTCAGCACCCGCAGCGCGTAGGATGCGCCAAAAGCGACGATAGCGGCGAATATCGCCGCGACCAGCAGGCGCAACGCGAATGGCACCTGCCGGGCACTGCGGCTGCCGCTCGCGGCATCCCGACCGGTTTCCACTCCATCAGATCGGGTCATCGCCCCCTCAAATCCGTGGCGACACGCGCGGCACTGGGCTCAGGCGCAGGCCCGCGCGACGGTAGGCGATCGCGCCGCTTACCACGGGCCGGCGGCAGAAACAGGCGGATGTCCAAATAGTCGAGCACATAGACGAGCATCATCGCGATCAATGCAGCCAGCGTGCTGGCGACTAGGACATGATAGATTTTGATGGGAGAAACCGGAACCCCGGGTGTCATAGCTTTGGCCAGAATGCGCAGCTCATTCGGGCTGCTCGTCGTTCTGACGGCCACTTCCTGGAGAGCGTCGCTCAGCGTGGCATAGTCCCGTGTGGCGCTTTTAAGCCGGGCCGACATCAGATCGTATTCCGCCTGAACCCGGGTTAGCACCTGAAGACGGATCACGAGGGCGGCATAGGACCGATCGAGCGAGCCGAGCCGGGCGCGAAGCGATGCGCTGTTGACCTCGGCATCCAGCTTGTTTGAGGTCAGCTTGGCGTAATCATCCGCGCTGATGCGGCTTGGCCGGCGCGTCACATTCGCATCGTCATCCCGGGCAGATGCCGGCGGACTGGCGACACGAAGCTTCTCCGCCTGGGCCGCCACTTTCGCCTCGCTCTGACGCAGATCGGCCGTCGCATCAGTCTGCTGCTGCCGCAATTTGGAGGCGCGATCGGTGATTTTCTCAAGCTCGTCTTTGATCGAGGCGACCTGGTTGTTCGCAAGCAAGTCCTGCAAGTTCGTCTCGATGCGCTCCATTTCGCCGGTCTTGTCGCGTATCAGGCCCGCAAGCTCCTCGCTCCGCCTATTGAACGTGTGCCGATCGTCGCGGTGCAGGAGATCGATCAAGGCTACGCCGATCTCGTCGGCGATGGCCGAGGCGCGCTGTGGTGTGTCGGACGTCACCGTTAGCGAATAGACATAAGATTCGTCACTCGTGATCTTGATCTGCTTGCGCAGCCGGATAATTGCCTGGTTGACCGGGTCTGCGTCGAGGACCCGGCCAAACATGAGGATATTCCCGGCGTCGTCGGCGGCATCTCTCAGCGCGTATTTCAGTTCCTTCAAGGATCGGAGGTACCACGGACCCGAAAGATCCTTCGGTTGTTCTGCATCGAGATGCAGCTTGGTCACGATGGGGCGGAGAATCACCTGGCTTTTCACCAGGTCATTGATCGTTGCGGTGATGTTTCTGACGCTCGTTCCCGGGGCCGCTGAGCCGAGCGCCTCTCTCCTCTGGGTAGTCAGCTCCGTCACGTCCGACGGCTTGAACAGGATGGTGACCTCGGCGCGATATCGTTCGGAATAAACATACGTTAGAACCAACGCGCTAAGCATAGCCGACAGGATGAAGATCGCGATGAAAGCCCGGTGCGCGCGCAGCGGGCGCAGGTCCATTCGCCCGGTTTCGGGATTGGCGGTACGCGCGGCGTCGACCATATCTAGTTCCTGGCAAGCAGCATATTAAGCGAGTTAGAATGCACAACAGTGAATAATTACGAATTTTAACGTTGTCCAAAGAATTTTTTGATCCGGCCCGGCGCTCTGTATGAGCAATCGACGTTGAACCGGGCCGATCGCGGCACTGCTGAGAGCATTGGGCGGGGTCATCCCCGTTATTTCCCTGTCACCGAAAATCTGGACTGCATCGTCTCTTTCGTAGCCGGCGCAGCGGCCGTTTCCGGCCGCCGGCGCGGCATGCTGTGATAGGCCATGAGCACCAGCGCCCGCCCGAGCAGCGCGATCCCGGCGAGGATCGAGCGGGGATCCCAGTAGCCCGCTGTCTGCCAGCGGGTGTAGAGGCGGTATGCGTTATAGTGAAACATCCAGATGCGCTTCGGTCGTTTCCGCTTGCCGCGGGCATTCCCCTCATGGTGGTAGACCTGCGCGGCCGGTACGCAGAAGATGCGCTTGCCGGCGGCGCGCACGCGATAGCACCAGTCGGTGTCGTCCCAATAGTGGTAATACCCCTCGTCGAGGAAGCCGACCTCCGTTAACAGGCGGCGGCGAAACAACATGAAGGCGCCGCCGACCTGCTCGGCCTCGAACGGTTCCGTCGTATCGAGGAATTGCCGCGCGAGATAGCGTCGCGAAATCGCGTTGTTCGGGAACCAGCGGGTCAGCGTCGACTGCCGACCGAACAGGCCGCTGAGAGGGCCGGGGAATTCTCGGGCAGTTTCCTGGATCGTGCCGTCGGTATTAAAGGTGCGCGGCGCCACCAGGTCGACATCGGGATGGCGATGCAGGAAATCGAGCAGGCGATCCAGGCATCCCTCCAACAGTTCGGTATCTGGATCCAGCTTGACGACAAACTCGCCCCGAGCGCGCGCGAAGCCGAAATTGAGCGCCTTGCTGGCCCCGAGATTGCGCGAATTGCAGTGCAATTCAACGCCTGGGAATTCTGTGCGCATCAGATCCGGCGTACCATCGGACGAGGCATTGTCGACAACCAGTATCTCGACCGCGGGCGGTGCGCTCCGGTAGATGCTGGTCAAGCAATCCCGCACCTTTGGCCAGTCGTTCCAGGTGACGATGACGATCGACAAATTTGGCTCCGCCGCTGGACTGGAAGCAGCAGTATCGAGCCTTTCCTCGGTCTGCGATATCATGACGCGGTGGTCCCAGCGAGCAGCGCGTGCCACCTGCGCCTCGCGAATGTGACTAACGGCAGCGCCGGCTGGCGCGGCGCGCGAGGCCAGAAAATCGCGGTTGCCTCAGCGCGCATCGCGGTTCGCATGTTTCAATTGCTGGTTCACGCAAACTCCGGTCAACACCCATTAGGCACGATCCGACCGATCCGCAGAGGATCCACGGCTATTGCACACCGACCGGCTCCGGATCTTTTCTAACACTTGTCGGTTTCCGAACATCACCGATACCGGCTACCACATACCCAGTGCGATTGTGGTCGAACAATCACGCGCCGATTTCGGCGGCAACCTATATCAGGAACGCCCGAGCGAATCAACGGGTCGGCGCGGGCCGCGAGCGGGCCGCGGCCGGCCAGGGCCTGCCTGAGTGTCTTGACTTTTCTGACAACATCGATGACGCTAAACTTCTTAACGTCTTCTTGATGGGTCGCCCGATTCTTCGCTACCTACAGGCGCGATAACTGGATGCTGACGAGCGTATTAGCGAATGCGGATTTAATAACGGTCGGCGCCGGGCTCTTCAGCTTGACGATTGCGGAGCGCGCAGCGAATGTATTGGGATTGCGTGTCGTCGTCTTGGAGCGGCGCGACCACATCGGCGGCAACGCCTGGAGCGAAATCGACCCCGTCAGCGGCATCGAGATTCACCGCTATGGGTCACACTTGTTTCACTGCAATAGCAGGGACGTATGGGAATACGTAAACAAGTTCGCGACATTTAGCGACTATCGTCATTTTGTATACACGCTGCACGATGGCCAGATCTATTCGATGCCGATCAATCTCGGCACGATCTGCAACTATTTCGGCCGGGCGTTCACCCCGACCGAGGCGAAAGCGCTGCTCGCCGAGCAGGCGGGCGAGCTCGCTGGCCGCCCGCCCGCCAATCTTGAGGAAAAAGCTATCGCTCTTATTGGGAGACCGCTGTACGAGGCGTTCATCCGCGGCTACACGGCCAAGCAATGGCAGACTGATCCGAGGGATCTGCCCGCCGATATCATCGCTCGGCTGCCCGTTCGATTTACCTTTAACTCTCGCTATTTCAGTGATCAATATGAAGGGTT
Organism: uncultured Rhizobium sp.; assembly: GCA_964392845.1. Lineage (GTDB taxonomy): Bacteria > Pseudomonadota > Alphaproteobacteria > ATCC43930 > CGMCC-115725 > DATARH01. The sequence goes on along the minus strand of CAYMRQ010000012.1, from coordinate 7,598 downwards.
GCCATTGGACGGTTACGCCCAACTCTTCAATAAAATGATTGTTTCGCCAAATATCGAAATTTTGACTGGCGTCGATTATTTTGATATCTGTCGGCAAATACCACAAGATACACCGCTTGTATACACTGGGCCAATCGATCGTTTCTTTGAATATAGAAACGGCTTGCTGAGCTGGCGGACCCTGGATTTTGAAAAAGAAGTTCTTGACTTTCCCGATTACCAAGGCTGTCCGGTCCTCAATTATGCCGACGAAGACGTGTCTTTTACTCGCATTCATGAGTTCCGCCACTTACACCCCGAGCGGTCCTATGGCAAAAAGACGATTATCTTCCGCGAGTACAGCCGCTTTGCGGAAAGAGGCGACGAACCGTATTATCCGGTCAACACCGCGAGTGACCGACGCAATTACGACGCCTATCGGGCTGCCGCCGTCGCGCGGCCGAATGTGCTGTTCGGCGGTCGGCTGGGTACATATCGCTACCTGGACATGCACCAGGCGATCGGCGCCGCGCTGAACCTCTGGGAGCAGGTTCTCCATCCCCACTTTGCATCGGGTGCCCCGATCAAGCCAACCGGTGACGACAAACCGAGGGCATAGCACCGAGCCGCTCTCTCGCGGCCGGTTCACGCAGAGCGCAAGCGCATCGGCTACATCTTCGGCATCGCCGGCAATCCGGTGCTGCTGCGCCGGGGATCCGGGCGAGACATTGGGGGCAAGGTAACTGTGTGTGCCTGACCAATTGAAAAATCTGGCGGACCCGACACGATTCGAACGTGCGACCTCTGCCTTCGGAGGGCAGCGCTCTATCCAGCTGAGCTACGGGTCCGCAATCGAGGGCTGGTGATTACCGCCTCGCGCGCGCTGGCGCAAGCGGCATTGGCGGGGATTCAGCCGCCGCCGGGGGGCGGGGGCGGCCAGGGCGCTGATATCTCGGCGGTGTCGGCGCGGGAGGGCAGCGTCGCGCCGCGATCGAGGATCCAGCTGGCGACATCGCCGGCGACCGTCGCGGCGTTGAGGTCGCGCAGCAGCAGATGATAGCCCTCGGCATAATAGGCGAGGCGCCGGCGCCGGCCGGGGTCGGACGGCAGATGCGCGACGAATTCGGCGATCGGCGGGCGCGGGATGACCTGGTCATGCGCGCCGTACAGCACGAGCGTCGGCGCCTCGAGGCGGGGCGCGGCGGCGAGCGCGTCGTCCATCAGATCGACAAGCCCGTCGACCATGTCGACGCGCGCCCCCTTGAGCACCATCGGGTCCTGCCCGAGCGCCCTCAGCATCGGCAAATTGTCGGAGGCTCGGATGCGCAGCCCGCGCCCGCTCAGGATCATATCCGGAAAGAGGCGCACCCCGGCGAACAGCGCGAGCCTCGGCAAGAGATCCATCGTTGCGCGGCCCCATACCGCCGGAGCGCTGAGGATGACCCCGTCGGGCTCGGCGGCCGGCACGCCGGTCGGACTGGCGCTCACCGCGCCGATGGCTCCGGTCGTCGCCAGGATCGCGACCGCGCCGCCCATGCTTTCGCCAAGCAGATAGAGCGGCCGGCCGGGGTGGATCAGGCGCAACAGTCGGCTCGCGGTGACGGCGTCGGCGGCAAGCCGCCGCTCGCCCGCCCACAAGCCGCGGCCGGGGGCGCCGCCGAAGCCGCGCTGGTCGAAGGCATAGGTCGCGATGCCGCGCGATGCAAAGATTTGCGCCGGCATCGTGAAGGCGTTGCTGTAGTCGCCGAACCCGTGCAGCGCGAGCACCACGGCCTTGACGCCGTCGCTCGGCAACCATTTGCGCAGCGGCAGGCGGGCCCCGTCATCGGCGAAGAATTCGCTGTCGGTGAGATGCGCCGGTCGGCTCGCCTCGGCCACGGCATGCGACGGCGCCGATCGGGCGAATCGGATCTCGGTGTCGCCGGCCGGCCCGCAGGTCGCGAGCAGCAGCAGCAGCGGCGCCAGCAGCCCGGCCCGCCATGGGCGGTGGCGGCGCGGCGCCGCGTTGCGGCCGACAACAGAGGAGCGGATCATTGATTGTCCCGCGGCAACGCGTATCATCCGGTTCGATTGGCGGTCAACCTATCCCGCCCGACTGTCCAATTCAGCGCAATCCGGTTGCAGTAAGGTATGCAGCCGTAACTACATTTACCCCTTGGCCGGGCTTGTCCCGTGGGCCTTCAGCCCACGGACTTGATCCGTGGGCACCCACGTCTTACTCGGTCTCGGAATGGCGGATCACGAAGACGTGGATGCCCGGGACAAGCCCGGGCAAGGGGATTTGCCGATGACATGACGGCAAGGAAAGCGATTTAACCCGTGCGAAATCTGCGCTGATGACCCCTTTCGAGACCATCGAGATCGATGAGATGGTGGCGGTCTGCGCCGGTGGCCATGGCGGCGGCGGGGCGCTCGGCCACCCCAAGGTCTATCTGAGCCTCGCGCCGGGGGGCCGTGTCGAATGCCCCTATTGCTCGCGCCTGTTCGTCAACCGCGCCGTCGCCCGGAGGGACGAGGCGGCGGAAGGAGCCGCGCATGGATGACATTGCCGCACCCGTCGTTCCCACGGAACAAGCCCGTGGGCTGAAGGCCCACGACCGCCCCACGGAGGCCCCAGCCCCATCGGCAGCCCCATCGGCGGCGCCGCACCACGTCTTTCTGATCGATGGGTCGGGCTTCATCTTTCGCGCCTATCACGCGCTGCCGCCCTTGACCCGCGCCGACGGGACGCCGGTTGCCGCCGTGCTCGGCTTCAGCAACATGCTGGCCAAACTATTGTCGGAGACCGATGCCGACCACATCGCGGTGGTGTTCGATCACTCCGGCAGCTCGTTTAGGAACCGCATCTACGATCAGTACAAGGCCAACCGCTCGGAGACGCCGCCCGACCTCGTGCCGCAATTCGCGCTGGTGCGGCAGGCCACCGAGGCCTTCGGAATCTGCCGGATCGACGTACCCGATTTCGAGGCCGACGATCTGATCGCGACCTATGCCCGCCATGCGGTCGAGGCCGGCGCGACGGTGACGATCGTGTCGTCGGACAAGGACATGATGCAGCTCGTCAACCACAAGGTGACGATGCTCGATCCGATCCGCAACCGGCCGATCGGCGAGGCGGAGGTGCGCGAGAAGTTTGGGGTCGGCCCGGACAAGGTCGTCGAGGTGCAGGCGCTGTGCGGCGACAGCGTCGACAACGTGCCGGGGGTCCCCGGGATCGGGGTCAAGACCGCGGCCGAATTGATCAACACCTATGGCGATCTGGAAACCCTGCTCGCCCATGCGCACGAGATCAAGCAGCCGAAGCGGCGCGAGGCGTTGATCGAGCACGAGGCGAAGGCAAGGCTGTCGAAGGTGCTGGTCAAGCTCGACGACGACGTGCCGCTCCCTTGCCCGCTCGCCGATCTGCGGGTCAAGCCGATCGATCTCGACACGCTGTTGCCGTTCCTCAAGGCGATGGAGTTCCGCGCGCTGGCGATTCGGATGTCGCAGCGTCTCTCCGGCCCGGCGGCAGCCGCGGCGGTCGTTGCGGCCGGGCCGAGCGAGCCGGTGATCCCCGAGATCCTGCCGTTCTCGGCGCCGCACAGCTACGCGATCGTCGACACGGTCGAGGGCCTCGAGCATTGGATCGAGGCGGCCGAGCAGGCCGGGTCGGTCGCGATCTGGCCGGCGCCGAGCGCGGTTGGCGGGACCCGGCCTGATCTGTGCGGCCTGGCGCTGGCGCTGGCGCCGGGGACGGCCGCCTACCTGCCGCTCGGGCATTCACCGCCCGATCTGCTGGCGGCGCCGGACAACCCCGATAAATTATCGCTCGACGAGGCGATCGCGCGCCTCAAACCGCTCTTCGAAAACCCTGGTGTCCTGAAGATCGGCCACGACATGAAGGGCGCGGCGCATCTGTTGCGGCGCTATGGCATCGCGCTTCACGCCTATGACTGCACGATGCTGATGTCCTACGTGCTCGACGGCGGCCAGGTCGAGCACACCATCGAGGAGCTGACCCG
>CAYMRQ010000012.1:1324-3608 GCA_964392845.1 uncultured Rhizobium sp. | reverse complement strand
GGCGCGCCTTTGCCCATGAGCTGACTCCGGCCAAGGCGATCCTCGGCACCGCCAAGAGCCTCATATCGTTCGCCGAGGTCACGCCGACGGCGGCGCGCGATTTCGCCGCCGAGCGCGCCGATGCGGCATTGCGTCTGCACATGCTCTTAAAGGCGCGCCTCGTGCGCGAGCATATGACCGCGTTCTACGAGACGATCGAGCGCCCGCTGGTGCCGGTGGTCGCGGCGATGGAGGATGCGGGGGTCAAGGTCGACCGCGCCGCGCTGACCGAATTGTCGCGCGATTTCGCCAAGCGTATCGCCGAGCTCGAGCGGACGATCTGGCGCGATGTCGGCAACGAATTCAACATCGGCTCGACCAAGCAATTGGGCGACGTGCTGTTCGAGAAGCTCCAGCTGCCCGGCGGCAAGAAGGGCAAGACCGGCGCCTACGGCACCGACGCCGGGGTCCTGGAGACGCTCGCGCCGCTGCATCCGGTGCCGGCGCAGGTGCTCGAATGGCGCCAGCTGACCAAGCTCAAATCGACCTACGCCGATGCGTTGGGCGAGGAGATCGACAGCAAGACGGGCCGCGTCCACACCTCGTTCGCGCTGGCCGCGACGGCGACCGGGCGGCTGTCGTCGTCCGAGCCCAACATCCAGAACATCCCGATCCGCACCGAGGAAGGGAGAAAAATCCGCCGCGCCTTTGTCGCCGAGCCCGGGCATTTGTTGCTGTCGGCCGATTACAGCCAGATCGAATTGCGCCTCGCCGCCCATGTCGCCGACGTCGCCGAGCTGAAGCGCGCCTTCCAGGAGGGCCACGACATCCACGCGCTGACCGCGAGCGAAGTTTTCGGGGTGCCGCTCGACCAAATGGACCCGCAAACCCGGCGGCGCGCCAAGGCGATCAATTTCGGCATCATCTATGGCATCAGCGCCTTTGGCCTCGGCAACCAGATCGGCGTGCCGCAGGGCGAGGCGGCGGCCTATATCCGCGCCTATTTCGAGCGCTTCCCGGCGATCCGCGCCTACATGGAGCGGATCAAGGTCGAGGCCCGCAGCGCCGGCTATGTCGAGACGATCTTCGGCCGGAAATGCTTCATCCCCGGCATCCGCGACGCCAACCCGGCGCGCCGCGCCGGGGCCGAGCGCCAGGCGATCAACGCGCCCTTGCAGGGCTCGGCCGCCGACATCATCAAGCGGGCGATGGGGCGATTGCCGGCGGCGCTCGACGCGGCGGGCTTGCACGCGCGCATGCTCTTGCAGGTGCATGACGAATTGTTGTTCGAGACCCCGGAAGACGAAGTCGAGGCGACTGCCCGGCTGGTCAAGGAGGTGATGGAAGGCGCCTGCGCGCCGCGCCTCGAACTTTCCGTCCCGCTGATCGTCGAGACCGGCTGGGCCAAAAGCTGGGACCTGGCGCATTAAGGCGTACCGCCACGGAGGTGATCGGGTGAGACGACGCGACCTCCTCGCCCTTGTTGCCGGCGCGGCGGCCCTGTGGTCGCACGCTGCCCGCGCGCAGCAGGTTAAGGTGCCGACCATCGGCGTGCTCGTAGCCGGGGTGCCTGATCCGGGAATTTTTCTTGAGCCGTTCCGGGAAGGCCTGCGCGAGCTGGGCTATATCGAGGGGCAGAACATCCGATTGGAGATCCGCTCCGCGGTGGGCAATGCCGGCCGCCTTGCTGAACTGGCGGCACAGCTGGTTCGCCAAAAGGTCGATATCATCGTGGCGTGGCAAACGCCGACCGTTCAGGCGGCGAAGCAGGCAACGACGGAGATCCCGATCGTCATGTCAGCAGGCGACCCGGTCGGAACGGGTTTCGTCGCCAGCCTGGCCCGCCCGGGTGGCAACATCACCGGGTTGTCGGGAACGGCGGCCGAGCTGGCCCAGAAAAATCTCGAATTCCTCCGCGAGATCCTGCCATCGCTGCGGCGGGTCGCCGTGCTGCTGAACGCGACGGACCCGTTCAGCAAACCCTTCCTGGAACAAAACCAGATTGGGGCCGATCGGCTTCGGATCGAATTGCGGCCGATCCTGGTGAATAGTCCCGAGGAATTGGGTTTGGCATTTTCGGCCGCGGCAAGCGAGCGGGCCGACGCTGTTATGGTCCAGGGGAGCCTTAGCCCCACGCGGTGCGCTGAACTCGCACTGAGCCATCGCCTCCCGGCGGTATCAACGGCGAGGGTTTTTAGCAAGGCCGGCGGGCTGATTTCCTATTCGTCGGTGCAGGCAGAGCAGTACCGCAAGGTCGCGGTCTACGTGGACAAGATCCTGAAAGGCGCGAAGCCTGCGGATCTCC
>CAYMRQ010000012.1:0-1314 GCA_964392845.1 uncultured Rhizobium sp. | reverse complement strand
CGGTCGAGCAGCCGACCCGGTTCGAGCTGGTCATCAACCTGAAGACCGCCAAGGCGCTCGGCCTGACCGTGCCGCAAATCCTCCTCGCCCGCGCCGACGAGGTCATCGAATGACCACGCGTCGGACCGTCGTCGTCGGCCTCGGCGCAGCGGTCGCATGGCCGCTCGCCGGCCGCGCGCAGCAGAAGGCGCTGCCGGTGATCGGCTACCTGATCGCCGGGTCGCCCAACCCGAATTCACCGTTAATGGCCGCGTTCCGTCAGGGGTTGAGCGAAACCGGCTATGTCGAGGGCCAAAACGTGGCGATGGAATACCGCGGGGCGGAGGGCGACTATGATCGGCTGCCCGCATTGGCCGCCGATCTCGTCAGCCGCAAGGTCGACGTGATCTTTGCAACGGGCGGCACCCCTTCGGCACTGGCGGCGAAAAGCGCGACCTCGACGATCCCGATCGTCTTCTCCGGCGTCGGCGATCCGGTCGCGATGGGCCTGGTCGCCAGTCTCGCCCGGCCGGGCGGCAACCTCACGGGCTTCAGCAACCTCGGCCTCGAACTGAGTCCCAAGCGGCTCGAACTGCTTTCCGAGCTGGTTCCCCAGGCCAGGATGATCGCCCTCGTCAACCCGAATAATCCGGCTACCGAGCGCACAATACGAGACGTGCAGGAAGCGGCGCGCACGAAGGGGGTGCAGCTCGCTATCCTGAAGGCCAGCACCGAGAGCGAGATCGACGCCGCCTTCGCCTCTCTAGTCCAACTGCAAGCTGGCGCGCTCCTCGTCGCCGCCGACCCGTTCTTAACCAGCCGGCGCGAGCAGCTCGTGGCGCTGGCAGCGCGCCATGCCGTCCCGGCTATCTATGCGTGGCGCGAGTTCGCCCTGGCCGGCGGCCTGATCAGCTATGGAGCGAGCCTCGCCGCCGGCTTTCGCCAGCTCGGCGTCTACGCCGGAAAGATCCTCAACGGCGCTAAGCCCGCCGATCTGCCGGTCGAGCAGCCGACCAGATTCGAGCTGGTCATCAACCTCAAGACCGCCAAGGCGCTCGGCCTCACCGTGCCGCAATCGATGCTGATGCGCGCCGACGAGGTCATCGAGTGAGGCGGCGCGATCTCATCCTCGGCCTGGGCGGCGCGGCGGCTGCGTGGCCGTTTGCGGCACGCGCACAGCAGAAGGCAATGCCGGTGATCGGCTTCCTCAGCGGTAGTACCGGGCCGCCCAGCCCGACTTCACCGTCGGGTCCTGCGTCAGGGCCTTTTTTGGCCGCGTTCCGTCAGGGACTGAGCGAAACCGGCTACATCGAGGGGCGAAATTTGGCGATCGAA
>CAYMRQ010000011.1:28004-43128 GCA_964392845.1 uncultured Rhizobium sp. | reverse complement strand
GGGGTTCTCATCCTGATTGTCGCTGTCTTCCCATCCAGATCGCCGCGCTACACTGAAGCAGTCGCAGATGACAACCTCACCCGCGCCTTCCACCGTGTTCATAGCAGCGCGGCCTGAGTGACGGGAGCCGAATAGGCGTCCGCGTAAATTTCCGTTGGCAGGGCCGCGGCACCGCCGATTTCATCGAAAAAGAACTCAAAGTAAGCATCGAGCCAGCCGAGAAACCGGCGCAATTCGGCCTCGTTGCGCACATACGGATTGCTGCCGGGGTTGAGCGAGGTGCTGTGATAGTCAAGGGTGAAGACACGGTGTCCTGCGGCGACCAGGAACCGGGTCAGCGCCTTGGCTTCTTCGAGCGGGGTGCCTTCGGGGCTGAGGAACACGCGGTTGATCAGCCCTAAGCGCCGCAACAGCCAGCCCAGTTTGATCCGGTCGCTGGTGTCCTTGCGCATGGCGCCCGCCATGGCGACCCAGCGGCCGCGCAGCGCCCCGAGCACATTGCCCGTCGCCGGGATCGCCAGGAGCTCGCGCTCCGGATCGAGCCAGAATGGTGCGTACGGAAACGTCGTCTGGTTGGGGCCGCCATCCGCGCTGTAGTTCCCGATCGGGTTGATGCTCATGTCGACCCGATAGCCAAGCGGCTTCAGCAGCCCCGGCAGGCAGAGATCGCCACCATAGCGGCCAGCCTTGTATACAATCGGCCGCACAGCGATGTTTTCGGTTATCGTCTCGCTCAGAACATGCAGTTTTTCACGCTGCAATTCCAGCGGCAGGTTGCACGGATAGCTGTTGCTGCTGGTGACCGCCTCGACCTGCGGCGGGTTGACCCAGGGGTGCAGATGCGCCCCAATCGCACAGCGCTTGTCGGCCTGCCATTCGCGTAGCACGCGATAGGCCCGCTCCTGCGCGGCCACCGGAAAGTCGCATAGGTAGATCGGGGCCGCGCCATAGCGCTCAATGAGTCGCTGCGCCGCCTCCTGCCGCGCGATCGAATCGACCGCGGTTGCCGCGGCCGAGAGCGGCCGACTCCAGTCGAAATCCTCTTCGGTATCGACCGAAATGATTAGCCGCGGTTGTTCGAAGGCGGCCAGGTCCGGTCGCGCCGGCGCCCATTTACCCTCCCGGGTCAGAGCGGGGAGCCATGTCCTTGCCGTCCTTGTCTGCGAGAGATAGACGCGGGACCCCAGCCCGCCTTCGCCTCGGGAAGTATCCTTAAGAAGCAGTATCCGGTAGAAACGCTTTAATGTTTGAAAAACCTTGAGGCGTGTCGCCCATACCCGGACCCACGGCAGGAAGCTGTAGTCGACCCACCGCCTGAAACGCCATCTCAGGAACCCCACAGGATTGCGCCGAAAGTAACGCAGCCAAAACCGCAGGTAGTCAGACTGATTGAAGACCTTCGCGTTACCGCCAATCTTGGCAATTATCGGGGTTACGAACGGGTAAAGTGAGGCATCCCCGTGCAGCTGTGTCTTCATGAAGTTACCGATCAGGAGATCGTCGAAATATCCGTATTCCACCGCTTGAAGCAGCGATTTACGTGGTACAAAAAAAGTAATGCCACGCTGCCTTTTATAATGTTTCCCGGCTTGCCGACCCATTTCGATGCGCACCCGCGCACCAGCAACGACCACCTCGATGAAATCGACGTAGCGACTAAGTAATCGAAATGTGCGGAAAAATCTTGTAACCTTCGCTTTTTCTGATGCGGTCAGCGGCTCGTCCCAATCGTCCTCACTCGTGCAGGCTGTTATTTGTGAAATATCGGAGAGCTGGCTCGGATGATTTTCAGTACAGGCGCCTGCGAGAAGCTCGACGGTTACGAAGGGCGGCACCAACTCGACCTCTGGCTGGTTCCAGTGCCGTTGCATATCAGCGAACGTGATCCGGTACGCGTTGGCCCACACGGAATCGGAGCGAACGTAAAGATGTTGTGACGAGGAGCAACAGAAAAATTTTGCGCCCAGTTTCCGGGCGTTACGGGCAACTTCTCGGATCGCCCCGGGCTTGAGTTCTTCTGGTGCTGGAATAATGCGTTGACCCGTTCCATCTACGAAATTCCGCATGTCCGCGTCTATCGAGCAAAGCTGCAATACAAACACGCGATCATTTGGATGTTGGTTAACTATTTTTCGTAAGAATGCCTGTTCTCCAAAAAAAGGAGAATCGTTGAGGTTCACAATCAGAGCATTGCCAAAACGAGCAATAAGTATCGAATCCTGGTTTTCATTATCTATACATAACACTTCAAGTTCGGGATGCAACCGAACCCAGGCACGATACGGCAGGATTTCGACGCGAAATCCCAACTCAACCAGAAAATTGTAGATTTCTCTACTATAGTGGTCGGGGACCAGCATTTTCGCTGATCGCGGAATCATTTCCAGCGACTCACGGTGAAGATGGTCGGGATGACCGTGTGAAATCCAAATGTACTGCGACTGCTCGACATTCCGGAGCTGCTGATCGGTCAGGCAATGGTCGAGCGCCCAACTCCCGAAATAGCAAGTTCCCTTAAGCCATGGATCGGTAGCCAGTATGGGCTTTCGATCCTCCATGAACTGAACTGTGGCGTTTCCCAGTGTTTCGAAAGTCAGAGACATGCAAAAAAAGCTCCGTGTGTCCACGATTTTCTAGCAACCTGGCGGTCGAGAAAGGTTGCCAATTTCGCGCATCGCTGACGCCCCGGGGCGGGGCGACGGCGCGAATAGCGATAGTTTACTCAACGACGTCGATCTTGAGAAGCAGCTTCCGGCGCATCATCAGCACCATCGGATGAAGAGAGTGTGTGAGAATGTGCTCGAGTGCGGGATCTTTCGTGATCCTCAGGGCGGTTTTCCTGAGGACGGCGACGGCGGGCGTGGCGGCGGGCTCTGGGCGTTTGCCCAAGCGGTGGCTTTCTGAGGTATTTGAGGGATCTGCCGGAGCCCCACCACGTGGCAAGGTTGTATCCGCTCCCCAGGGCGCCGACAGCCGCTGCCGTCGGCAATCTGCACGGCCTGCCCAAATCGCTCTACGAGAAGGTCTACTGCGTGCGCGGACAGGCCGAGAACCCGATCAAGGCCGACAAACTTCACCTCGCCTCCGGCCGCACCTCATTCAGCAAGGCGGCCGGAAAGACCCCTTTTATATCGCCGCCATCGATCGCCAGGATTCGCCGCGCACCTCCGGCCGACAACCCCGATTTGAGCGTCTCTCTGAAGTCGCCCCCCATCCGCCGAACGGCCGCGTCCCATCCTCAGCTTCGGTCGGCTACGCATTAGCCATCTTGGCGGTTGGACGACCCAGTTCACCGGCATCACATCGATCGGCCGGGCGAAGCGAGGGGATCGGGCGCATTCCTCCCGACGCATCATTACGTCGTCCCATCGCCTCATCGAGGATCGCCAGGAAGGGCGACCGCGTTTGCGCCAAGCGTGCACGATCAAGTAGGTCGAGCCGCATCACATTCCCCATGCCATATTCAGGGTGCTCGGCACGTCGACGGATGATGTAGCCAAGGCGTGTAAAGAAGCGAATTAAGTGATCATCGCAATCCATAAAGTTGTACCTGATTTGATTACGCAAACAAAACTCGTAAGTCACCTGAGCCAACCGCATCGCCAAGCTGGTTCGCCGCAAGCGCGGCGCGACCATCAGGCGGGTGCACACCGACGTGGCACTGGGATGAAAGCCATCAGCCGAGCGCATGTCCAAAAAGGTCTCGTAATACGCAATACTGGATGTGCGCGGGAAGTTTACCCGCACAACACCAACCACTTCATCTCCCGTAAATGCGCCAAAATTATAACCGCCACGATCAAGCGGATCTTCAATTCTTCTGGCGGAACGGTCTGCATAAAATTGCCGCCGGTTCATTTCATCAACATAAACCCGAAACCGGAATTGATAAATTTTCTCAAGCTCTTCCGCTGTTGAAGCGAGTCGTATCGGGATTGCTTTGCGGTGAGAAAGCTTTCGGCTGCCGCGAACGGCTGTATATCGATCCGCAGATCCGTCGATCGTCTGGCGTGGCCAAGCCGCAGCCAGAAAGGCTTCTATTGTCATCCTAGGCGTCCCCCAACGTCCGCAGATGGAAACAAACTCTATGGTCGAATGGTGCCGATGCGACGCTCCCCGCCGGCGTTGTAGCGACATCGCTGTAGCTGCCCCGCAGCTCCGGGCTAGTCGCCATGGAAGCTGAAATGTACTTGCCACTCCCGGATCCGATGGCGGCGGCTCGCTCCAGAACCGGCTCAGCGGCCCTTCGCGAGGGCGCGAGGCATATCAATTCCGTAATGCAATGTACACAGAAAACTTCGTACCGAAATGTAACAAACGGAAAGGGTAAGTGACATTCATTCAACTGCGGGGTACCCATTCACCCTCGATCCGCTTACCAGGGCGCGATTACGTTGGAGGTTTGCGAAGTATCGTCTTACCAAGCCGCAGATTATTATTAGGTTTTTGCCGCGAATCATACTCCTGAGCAATTCCGCCGGGAACTTCTTTTCGAAACTCCCGCGGAATTCGCAAACGTGGGGTGTTCTGCTCACGTTGAACTCTAGATCGCCATCACTCGCCGGCTCAGCGAAACCTATGACGAGCCCAATCGCTGCGTGCCGACAACGCACCCCGGCTGTGGCTTGCTCCCTGGGCTAAAACGTCACGGATAACGATATGCCGAACTGCTTGGAACTGCCGTACTCTGGGGCGAGTTCGCGGAACATGTTGCTTTGGAAGCCGATGTCGATCGACGTATTGGCGCTTGGATAAAGTCCAAGCCCGGCAGTCGGACTTACCCCGCCCCGCGCGTCATATGCGACTCCCGCACGCGCGTAAAGCCAAGAAGAAATTTGATGTTCGATCCCCGAAAATAGCCGATGTGTGCTGAAATGACCGGTCGAATTCCAGAAATCTGCGTACTGGTAGTCGAAATAAATCGACGATTTTTCGGCATACTCGTATGACGATCCGACCCTCGCGAGCACCTGCCGGGTCGTATCGGTAAGCCGCACGCAGCACTCGCCAGTGGTGGGATCCAACAAATTCGCGGTCGTCGGCGTGGTCGCATAGTCCAGCACCAACCCGAGGAGCAGATGGTCGGCCACGGCGCCGAGCAGACCGCCGCGAACGTTGACCGTCTCGCCGTGGCCGGTGGCGTAAGTCACCCCGCCAGCCCCTGCCCGGGTCCCCAGCGAGGTATAATTTACGTTGAGGCCGACCGCCAGGCGATCAGTGAATTTGTAGCCCCATTGCAACTGTCCGTAATCGCCGTCGAGGAGCGTGAACGGCCCCGCGGTGGAACCGTCGCTGCGCAGCTGCACTGCGGCGGGTTGCAGGCTCCCCCACTCGGGAAGCTTCAGGGTCAGCGATTCGAACGCGACGTGGAGGGTCGGACCCCGACTAAACACGAGCGCCTGGTATTGCGGGCTGATCCCGACGGTATAGGGTTGGGCCGGTTGCCAATCCGTTGCAGCCGGATTGATGCTCGTTTGATACTGGCTGCCGGCCGATGCGCCGCCCACCCCGGCAACATCGCTGTAGGGCGAAAATTTCGACAGGGCCGCCGGCAATCGCAACGAGAAGTCGACCGTGCTCAAATCCCGCGCCCTTGCCTGCCCGGCGGCGAGGAGGAGGCAGCCCACAAGGACGATGATGGCGCCGCGTGACAGCTTCACGATCGCATAAAGAACTGTCAAGATGCCACCGATCCGTGTTGCCCGAGTCGAGAGCAGCCGACCGATACGGGCCGAGAGCGCACCGACGATCGGGCAGCCCCCGGAAGACGAGAAATGAACCGGCATCAAGCAGCGTATCCCGACCTCATATGTTCAATTGTTGCATCTTCGGGTGTCCATGCCAAACCGAGTTCCGTCCCGAATGGCAGGAGCGACGGCAAAAATCGGCGGAACGCCTTACCCTCAGGGCCTGACGTTCGCGCGATGGCCCCTTCGGCGCGGTTGACCGAGGACACCGCATTCGGCAATTTGGCCGCGAATCACCCCGAAAAAGCATCGGTCTGACGTCGGGTCCCGGAAACGCGCTGAGCCGCCCGCCGGGCCGAGGACGGATCGGTTCAGCCGATTGACTATCCCGCTGGTTGACCAAAAGGTGTATTGCGACTACCCTTAATGCTGGCTATTCTTAGCGAACGCAAGGCCAAGCTCTGGGAGACAACACTGCCGACCGTTGCCGTTTGTTCCTGTGATCCAAGGGTAATGATTTGGTAACCATGCCGGTAAACCTTCTGTAAACCATTTGGATACAAAGTATTAATAGAAGAAAACAATCGATCGCATTTTAGCTAATGAAAAACTATTCTAACGAAGACAAGCAATGCACGGCTGACCACGCGCGATGCGGGAAGACGATGACAGAAGCACATTCCAAAATCCTCGACACCGTCGGCTCGACCGGGACGCGCCAACCCGCCGGCGTACCCAGCGCGTTGCCCGAGACCGCGATGCGCTATTGGCGGGTTTCGATGCTCCGTTCGGTCGATGAGCTCAGACTGAGTTATGCGCTCCGGTGTCGCGTCTACTGCGAGGAACGCGGTTTCTTGCCGATTGAAAATTATCCGGACGGCATCGAACAGGACGAGTTTGACGATTATTCGTTACATTTCGGCTCATTCGATGCCGAGGGCGAGATGGTGGGAAGCGCGCGCCTGGTGTTGCGCGGCCCGCTCACCTTCCCGATGTTCGGCCACTGCGTGATTGACCCGGAATGGCACAAGAAGCTTGAGACGATCCCGCGCCTCGTCGAGATCTCGCGCCTCGTCGTCAGCCGCCGTTATCGGCGCCGAGCCCAGGACGGGTTCTACGGGATTCAGGCCCCCGGCGACCTCGCGCGACCTTCGCCCTTCGCGCAGTCGTCCTCCGCGCAGTCTGAGCGCCGTGACCAGTTTTCGGTTGCCGTCAGCCTGTTCAAGGCGATGTATCATGCCGCCTGGCACCTGCATCTGACGCATGCGCTCTCGGCGATGGAGTTGACCCTGCTCCGCCTGCTGCAGAGGTACCACTTTCCGTTTGAGAAAATCGGCTCCGAGAGCGATTATTTCGGCCCGGTTACGCCGTTCATTCTTGACGTCGCGAAGATGGAGGAGCGGCTTGCCGCCGACTATCCCGAGCTGCACGAGGAGTTTCACCACGGGCTCGATGCCGGACAAGCCGCCTCCCTCATCGTCTGACCCGGCCGAGTTGTCGCCATCAACCTTGTGCCGGGCCGGGCGTTGTCGTTGCCGAGACGCGCAATGCAGCGCTTGCCTCCGGGCGCGGCGGCTGCGCGCCCTGACTTGTACGTCGTCATTCGCCATTAGCTGATCCGGGGACCCTCGATGACCCCACTCCCGCTGCCCTACGACACACTGGTTTCCCGCAACGATGGGTACGTCACGCCGGAGGTTCAGGATCGTCTGCGCCGCCTGCGGGTGCTGATCGCCGGCTGTGGGATCGGCAGCTCCTTTGCCGAACTCGCGGTTCGGATGGGGATCGAGCATGTCATCCTGGCCGACGGGGATACGGTCGGCGAAACCAATCTGAACCGCCAGTTTTTCAGCGCGACCGATGTCGGCAACTCGAAGGTCAAATCGCTCGCCGCCCGCCTGCGCGCCATCAATCCGGCCGCCCTGATCACCGAATTCGATCAATATCTCGATAAGGACAACACCGGCTCCTTGGTGTCCCAGGCCGATCTCGTCTTCGACACGATCGACTTTCTCGATTTGGCGGCGATCGTCGGACTGCACGACGAGTGCAGCCGCCAGCAGAAGCCGGTCATCACGGCGCTGGCGATCGGCTGGGGCGGCGGCTGCATCTATTTTCCGCCGGGCGGGCCCTACTCGTTCCGGCGGCTGTTCGGGCTGCCCGAAACGGGACCGATCGACCATATCCCCTATACCGTCGCGTTTGGCGGGGTGATGCAGCGCCTGGCGGCGCATCTCGACCCGACGGTCGTTGCCGTCGTGGCGCGGGCGTTGACCGTCATGGAGGATGGCCGGCCCTGCCCGGCCTCCCAGGTGGCCCCCGGCGCCTTTGCGGTCGCCGCGCTCGCCGGCAGCATGGTGCATCGCCTGATGGCCGGTCTGCCGGTGCGCGAGGCGCCCGAATTGCTGATCGCCGAGATGCCCGCGACCTTGACCTCGCCGGGCCTCAACCTGCTCGACTGAGGCCCCGTGGGAAAATTATCGGATCACCTCGGTTGTACGCCAACCCTGGGACCGCTTCCGTCCCGTGGGCCTTCAGCCCACGGACTTGATCCGTGGGCGCATGCGGGCCGGAGAGTTCGTGAATTTATCGGCGATGCCGCTGGATTGGCGCGACGCGTCCTTCGAGACGCCCGCTGCGCGGGCTCCTCAGGATGAGGGTTTTTCTCAATGCCATCATAGATTTCCCCTCATCCTGAGGAGGCGCGAAGCGCCGTCTCGAAGGACGCATATTTCGTCATGCAGCAACGATTTCCAACACTCCGGCGATTTTTTCACAGCCTCGGTCGGACGGGTCCGGAGCGCCGGCCGCCGTGACGATTACCATCCTCGCGCGTACCGTCGGCACTCCGGGCCGCGGGGCCGTGCCTGGGATGGTCGGGCAGGAATCGTAAATGCCAGACGGAAAGCTGTCGGCAGAGCTTACATTCCGGGCCGGCCGCCAAACCCAAACTCCAGGAAATCCGCGGGGTTTTGCAGTTGGCACGCGACGTGCAGTCCTCTTGCGCAACATCGCTGGTTCGGGTTTCTGGAGGGGATGAGATGACAGTGAGACAATGGTATTTGGGGATTGCCGCGGTTGCTGCCGCCGCGCTCATCCCGCTCAGCGCAAACGCTACAGCTGTCCCGAACTTTATTTCGTTCGAGAGTAATGGGTCGGGCCATGAGCTCGAACTCAAAATTGTGGGGGTCACCAATGAGAATTTTAGTAACCTCAATAACGATCCCGACTCCGCTGGAACCGGAGATGGCATAAATGGGGGATCGTGCAATGCAGGTTTGACTAATTGCTTGGAGACAACCTATGGGGCGGGTATCATCACATCGGTTGGCGATCTCTCTAGCGGCTTGAATACCTGGAGCACCGGCGACCAAGGGGTGGCTGTTGCGTTTGTGCTGTGGGGCGTCGCTGACAAGAGCGTCACTGGTACGGACCCTCAGGATATCAAGAATCTCGGGGCCACGGCGGCCGCAGGGACGGAGTTCGACGGCAGCATCCATCTCGACCTGTACTATATGGATTCGTCGAGCACACCGTGTTTTACCGACGACGTGAGCTGCGACGCTTTCAGGCGGGTTGCAACATCCGACCGGGTAGGGCAGAGCGGCTTTACGCACATAACGACGGGAGTTACCGGTGGAAGCACACTGTTTGCCAGCTACGTGATGGTTCCAGGAGTAGATTCTGACCTCACGGTTACGATGGATCAGAGTTTCAAACCCAGCACCCTCAAGGGTGACGGTAACTTCTATGCAAACTGCACCGATCCGTCGCTGCCGCTTTGTCAGCAATTTTCGCCGGGAAGGTTTGCGACGGATTTTGGTGGCACCTTTGCCGACATTCTGGGTGGCTTCCATATAAATCCGGCCCTTACAGCTCAATCGAACATTGGCTGGTTTCTGCGCGTCGATGATCCAGTAAACGCGTGGGCTTCGATCCCTGAACCCGCCTCGCTCGGTCTTCTCGGCGCAGCCCTGGCCTTCTTCGGCGTCGCGATCCACCGCCGGCGCAAGGGGATGTCTGCATAGACCCCACCGGGCCCGCGATGCGTTAAGGGGGGAGCCCGTGGGCTCCCCCCTTTTCGTTCCAGATATCTCTGCTGGCCGGTCGGTCCTTCGGCCTCGCGGCTACCAATACACTACCAATACCCGTCGCTATTGAGCAGCCCAATGCGGCCTGTTAGATTCTCGACATCCGAACCTGCGTTGCCGCACCTGGCGTATAATGGCGCCGCGAGCTCGAAGGGTTGCGCGTTGCCGGCTGAAAGCGGGTCCGGGCAGGCGGGGCCGGCGGCAAGGAAAGCGGAAGGACGAGAGCCGATGCATTACCATCGACAGGGCCGGTTCGCCGGCGGCGCGCTGTTCGCGATCGCGGCGCTTACCCTTGCCGGCACCGTCCATTCGCCGGCGCAGGCGAAAGACCCGCAGACCTATCTCGATAAGGGTCAAGCCTACGCCAAGCAGGGCAACCTCAAGGCCGCCGAGATCGAATTGCGCAACGCGGCGCGGGAGGCGCCGCAGGATGCCCATATCCGCGCGCTTCTCGCCCAGGTCTATCTGAAGCTCGGCGATTTTAGGTTGGCGGAGCGGGAGGCTCGCGCGGCGCGCGACCTGAAGGGCGCGGAAGCGGATTACCTCTTGCCGCTGGCCGAGGCGATGCTGCGCCAGGGCAAGGTCGCCGACATCCCGGTGCAGATCAAGCCGGGCACCCGCCCGCCGGAGCTTGAAAGCAGGGTCAGAATGATCCTCGCGATCGCTGCTGCCCGCCTGCACGACCGGGCCAAGGCGGAAGCGCTGTCGCGCGAGGCCGTTGCGCTCGACGAGAGCGCCCCCGGCCCAAAGATTGCGCTGGCGCGGCTGCTGCTCGGCGCCAATGCCGGCGAGGCCGAAAAAATCGTCGACGCGGTTGTCGCGGCCGATCCGCGCGCGGCCGACGCGATCGCCATCAAGGGCGAGACATTGGCCATGCGAGGCGATGTCGACGGTGCCATGCAGCGCTTTGGCGAGGCGCTGGCGATCGACCCCAATAACGTCACCGCCCATTTGAGCCGCGCCAACGTCAACCTCAGCCGCGGCGATTACGCCGCGGTCGACCAGGACCTCGACCCGGTCCTCAAGCTTTCGCCGCAGAATTTTGGGGCGAACTACCTTCGTGCATTGGAAAACTTCAAGAAGCGGGATTTCGCCGCCGCCGACAAGATCCTCGATCGGCTGAGCCCGAATTTCTCCTTTATGGCCGAAGGGCTGTATGTTCAGGCGGCGACCAAATACGGGCTCCGACAATACGGACAGGCTGGCGATGCCATCGCGAAATACGCGGCGCGCGTTCCCCAGAACCCGTATGGCGCTCGCCTCGCAGCAACGATTGCGCTGCGCCGCGGCGCACCTGATGTCGCGGTCCAATACCTCACCAATTATCTCGCGAAATCGACAGCCGACCCGGCGACGCTGACCCTGCTGGGCAACGCCTATATCGCGCTGAAAAAGCCGGCTCTGGCGCTCGAACAATATGAAAGGGCGGCAGCGCTCGACCCCGAAAACCTTTCGCTCAAGACGATGGTCGCGGTCTCGGAAATCGATGCCGGCGCCGGTCGGAAAGGTCTCGACGAGCTCGAAAAGGTATTTGCCACCGACGCCGGGGTAACCATCGCCGGACCGACGCTTGTGCTGACGCATCTACGCGCCCGGCGTGCCGATAACGCCGCCGAGGTCGCCGAGAAATTGGTCAAGGCGAACAGCGAGAGCCTGCTCTATCAAAATCTTCTCGGTATGGCCCGTTTGGCTCAGAACAACTATCCGGCCGCCGAGACGATATTCAAGGCGCTTGTCGAGAAAAACCCCGACTTTGCGCCGGCGCGAACCAATCTGGCGCATCTCTATGTGGTCTCCAGGCGTAACGAGGATGCCAAGAAGGTCTATCAGGATTTTCTGGTGCGCAAGCCCAACGATGTCTCGTCCCTGCTGGGCCTGGCCGATATGGCCGCGGGGGACAAGGGCTGGGATGAGGCCATCGGTTATGCCAATCAGGCTCGCGCGGCGGCGCCCGCCGATCCGGCACCGGGGCTGAAGCTGTTGAACCTTTACACATTTCGCCAGGATTGGGCGCGGGCAAAGGCGTTGGCATCCGATTTAACTACTCAATTTCCGTCGAACATCGATGTCTTCGATGCCCAGGGGCGCATGCTGGTTTCCAGCGGCGACCAAGCCGGTGCGATAGATGCCTATCGGCGCGCCTACGAGATCGCCCCCAATTCCGCGCCAATCCTCACCCGTTATCTCGGGTTGCTCGCTGCGGCGAAGCGGTTTCCCGAGCACCGGGCGGTCTTGCAATCGAGCCTCGACAAGGATCCCGGCAATCGCGAGGTGAAGGCGCAGCTCATCCGGATCGAGGCAGAAATCGGCGGATTGGATGCGGGTCTCGGCAAAGCGCGGAGTTTTGCCAAAGACGATCCGGGTAGCACGCTTTACGACCTGGTGTCCGCCGATCTGTATGAGAGGGGCGGAAAGCGTCCGGAGGCTGTTGCTCTGCTCGAAAAGGCCGCTGCGGCGCGCCCGTCCGACGCTAATGTTGCGGTTGCACTCTCACGCCTTTACAGCCGGGCCGGCGATTTGGTCAAGGCCGAGGCGGTGCTCACGGGCCGTCTGAAGGATCGTCCGGACGATCTTGTGCTGCGCGCCGCCCTCGGCGATTTCTATATAAGCACCAAAAAGTTCGATCTGGCTATCGCCGAGGAATCCCGCCTCATTGCCGAACGGCCGAACGATGCCGCCGCGCTCAACAATCTTGGCTGGCTTTACCAGCAGGTTGGCGATCTGTCCAAGGCGCGTGAATTCGCCGAGAAGGCGGCGGCGATCGCGCCCACCAGCGGGGCAATCGCCGACACGCTGGGGTGGGTGATGCTGGCCCAGGGCGATATCGAGAAGGGCTTGTCCCGTCTTCAGGCGGCGAGCGCCGCTTCGCCGGGAAACCCGGATATTCGGTATCATGTCGCCGTTGCGTTGGGGCGCGCCGGCCGGCCGGCCGATGCTCGCGCCGTGCTCGAAAAGCTGCTCGAGTCCGGTGCCTCCTTCGCGAGCAAGGCAGACGCACAAAAGCTGCTCGACGAGCTGAAGCGCGGGTAGCCGCCGCGAGGCTGCGCTGCCGTCGAGCGCCAAGCGGCCAAGGCGCCAGGCCGCTGCGGCGAGCCGGAACCAATCGCCGGAGTTGCGTTAGTCAGCTGTTAAGCATTGAGCGGCTAATGTAGCTCAGCACGTATCACCACCGGAGCCAACCGATGCTCCCAAAGACACCATACCCCTCCCAATTCGCCGATTTCGATATCCCCGAGCTATCTGCGCGCGATGCCGAACCGCTCCCCGTTGGAGCTGCGCTGCCGCGGATCTTTGCGATGAGCCTGTTGCTTTGGTTGATGATCGCGATGACCGCGCGGGCATTGTTCTGACCTGCCGGCCGCCCACGTCGGAGTACCTCGCTATTCTCCGCAGGCGCAAAGGCGTTTGACGGCCGCGACATAGTCGATCGTCTCCCGGTACGGCGGGACGCCGCCTCGGGTAAGGACTGTTGCTTCCCCGGCATTATAGGCGGCCAGCGCGAGCGTCAAATTGCCCCTGAACATCTCGAGCAGCGAACGCAGGTAGGTCGCGCCGCCTCGGACGTTTTCGCGCGGATCGAAGCGATCGCGAACGCCGAAACGTGCGGCCGTCTCCGGCATCAACTGCATCAAACCGGCCGCCATCTTCGGGGATACCGCGCGGGGATTGAACCCCGACTCCACAGCCATCACCGACAGCAGAAGACGGGCGCTGATGCCGACATGCTGCGCCGTCTCGTCGACCAGCGCCCGGATCGCCGGAGGGGCATGGGCCAAGGCCACGATCATCGCGCCGCCGACGGGGCAGCCGCGCGCCGCCGATGACCGCGCTCCGGAAAGCAGGCCGAGCAGATTTACCGCCTGTGGCACCCCGAGCTCTGCGGCCTTGCGGAACCACATGACCGCGGCAGCCTCATCGCGCGCGACGCCGCGCCAGTTCAAAAACATCCAGCCGAGATTGAAGAATGCTCTGGGGTCGCCGCGCCGCGCCGCCTGGCAATAGAGCGCGCGCGCGCGCAGATAGTCCCGCGGCACCGACTCGCCATTCTCATATCGCATGGCGAGAGCGACGGGGTCTGCCGTCGGCGCGCCCGGAAGGCGCGGTCCCGCAGTCTGAGCCGCGAATGCGGCCGGGCCAAGCCCGGACAACACCGCCGCCAGCAACACCGCTTGCGTCAACCGCCTCATCTCAAAAAAGGCAAAGCGAACACGGCCGCTTAGCAAGGCCTGCGACCCGCGAAAGATCAAGCCAGCCATCGATCTTTCCACGCTTGAAACATCAGAACGGCCCAGAGCGCGGACTGCCAATTCCGCTTGCCGTCAAGGTGCTCGCGCCATCGGCTGCGGATCGCTGCCGGCTCGAATATGCCGTCTCGCGCCAGGCGGCGCTCGTCGAGGAGGCATTCGGCCCAGTCGCGAAGCTCGTGCCGGAGCCAGGATTCGACCGGCATGGTAAAACCCATCTTCGGCCGATCGACCAGTTCTCGCGGCACGTAACGGTAGAGGATGCGCCGCAGGAGACGCTTGCCAATGCCGTTCCCGGCCTTCATCGCCGGCGGCAGCGACCAGCTGAAGGCAACAAGCCGATGATCGAGAAACGGTACCCGCGCTTCGAGCGAGACGGCCATCGAGGCGCGGTCGACCTTGGTCAGGATGTCGTCCGGCAGGTAGGTGAGTGTATCGAGATACTGCATGCGCTCGACAAAATCGGGCACGAGCGCCCGCACCCGCGGGTCCTCAAGCGGCCCCGACGGCTCTGTGCCCGCCAGCAACACACTTGCGGGATCGACCCAGAGGCTGACGATCTGACGATAGAAGGCGCTCGCCTCCGGTTCGCCGGCGAGGACGCCCGCCAGCTGGTGCATCTTGTCGCCGAATTGCGCCGGGCGGCGCTGCTCAGGAATGATTGTGCCGAGCGCCGACCAGGCGGCGGGAGAGAGCGCCCGCACGCCGCAAGCGGCGAGGGCGCGCAGCGGCTGCGGGGCCGCGTCAATCGTCCGCCACAGCGCCTCGCCGCGAAAGTAGCGCGTATATCCGGCAAACAGCTCGTCGCCGCCGTCGCCGGAAAGCGCGACCGTGACGTACTGGCGCGTCATCTTTGAGACAAGGTAGGTCGGGACCTGCGACGAGTCGGCGAAGGGCTCGTCATACATCTCGGGGAGAAGCGGGATCACGTCGAGCGCATGCTGCGGCGAGGCATACAGCTCGGTATGTTCGGTCCCCAGATGCCGAGCCACAGCGGCAGCGTTCTGCCCCTCGTCGTAACCGCGCTCGTGGAAGCCGATCGAGAAGGTGCGCACCGGCCGCGCGCTCTATGTGCCGCCGACGCGCTGGCGCTTCGTCCTGG
>CAYMRQ010000011.1:17198-27994 GCA_964392845.1 uncultured Rhizobium sp. | reverse complement strand
CGCGCGCTCTGCGCTTGCATCAGTGCGACCACGGTCGATGAATCGATCCCGCCGGAAAGAAAGGAGCCGAGCGGTACGTCCGCAGCCATTCGCCGTCGCACCGCGTCGCGCAGCAGCAGATCGAGCGCTTCGGCGGCTTCCTCTTCGTCTCCTGCGAACCGTGTGCTCTGGCCCTGGCGCGCGACCTCGTCGAGCGACCAGTAAGCGGCGATGGCGGGGGGGCGGTCCGGGCGGATTGTCAGTATCGTGCCAGGCGGCAATTTCCTGACACCGCGATAGATCGCGTGCGGCGCCGGCACATAGCCGAAGCGTAAATATGCAGCGAGCGCGGCTCGATCGAGCGCGGGCGACCAGCTGCGTTCGGCGCGCAGCGCCTTCAGCTCCGAGCCGAAGAGCAGGCGGCCGTCGAAATCGGCCCAATAGACCGGCTTGATCCCGAGCCGATCGCGGACCAGATAGAGCACCCGTTCGCGCCGGTCCCATAGCGCCATTGCAAACATGCCGATGAGGCGCTTGACCGTTGCCTCGACCCCCCATACCGCGGCGCCTTCGACGATGACCTCGGTATCGCTGTGGCCGCGGAACCGTCGTCCCGCCGCCTCGAGCTCCGGCCTCAAATCGTCGGCGTTGTAGACCTCGCCGTTATACGAGATGACAAATCGCCCGCAGGACGAGACCATCGGCTGCGCTCCCGCCGGCGAAAGATCGACGATCGACAGCCGCCGGTGGCCGATCGCCAGTCCTGCTTCCGGGTCGAGCCACAGATCGCCGGCATCCGGACCGCGATGAACAAGGGTCTCTGTCATCGCCGCTACGCTCGCAGCGAGTGCATCCGGAGCGCTTTGCCGGTGCCGATCCCACACGCCGGCTATGCCGCACATCTGATGCTCCGCGCGCTTTCAGCCGCCGATCTGGCGGAGCAGGTCTTGTGCCTCAGCGCGTTCCGCAAACGGGTCCTTGCCCGCCAGCAATCGGCGCAATAGCGCGAGCGCTTCGTTCTTTTGGCCCGTAGCGGCGAGCGCTTGCGATAAATGGAACCCGATATTCAGCCGACCGGGATCCTTCTGCCACGCCTTGTCGAGCGGATCGACGGCGTCCGCCGGGTTGCCGCTGCGCAGCAGGATCCCCCCGAGCGTTTCGAGGAAATCGACCGACTCGGGCGCCAGCGCGACGGCGGCGCGCGCATGGGCGAGCGCCTCTTCAGCCTGCCCCAGTCGAGACAATATCCATGCCAGATTGTTCTGAGCGACCGGGTCCGTGGGCTCGCGCCTGACCAGCTCGGCATATTGCTCGCCCGCCTCGGCGAGCCGCCCGGCTTTGACGCAGATGTAGGCCCACATCCGGCGGGTTCGGGTATCTTCGGGGTGCGCGTCAAGCCATGTCTTCAATGTGTTTGCCGCGTCATCCGTGCGGCCGAGTTGCATCTGGGTATCCGCCAGGCGCCGACGGTCGAACGCGTTGTCCTTGAGCGCCACCGCACGAGCGAACGCGACGGCGGCGGCGGCCAGTTGCCCCTGTCCGCGTGCGATGAGACCCTCGAACTCGATCGCCTCGAGATTTTTGGGGTCGACTCTCTTGATCTCATCGACCACCTGGCGGGCTTCCTCGAAGCGGCCGTGGGTAATCAAGGCACGCGCCAATACCAGCTTTGCTACCCGGTCACGCGGATCGAGCTTGACCGCCTCCGTCGCCTCGCTGATCGCGGCCCATTGCGGGTTGTCGGATGTGTACTGGGCCAGATAGGCCTCGGCCAGATTGGTGTGCGCCCGCGCGGCCTCGGGAGCAATGTTGACGAGGTCGCGGAAGGTCGATACCGCCGCATCGCGGTGGCCGACGGCGAGCTGGGCGCGTCCGACGACATCAAGCACCGCGGGGTTCCGGGGAAATTTCTTCAGGGCCTGCTCCCCGCCCGCCGCCGCCTGCTGCGCCTTGCCCCGGGCCAACTGGAGCCGCAGCAGCGCAACACTCAGCGCGGGGTCGGTCGGGTTCGCCTGGACTCCCTTGAGCAGTACGGCTTCGGCCTCCTGCGGACGGCCGGTTCGGGCGTCGAGTTCGGCGAGCGCGACATAGGTCTGCGTGCTTTGCGGATTGGCGCCGAGGATGTCCCGATAATACTGACGTGCCTCATCCGTCTTGCCCTCGGCAAGGGCAAGCTTCGCCAGATTGCGGTTGGCGTTGATGTCTCCGTGATGGATTTCGCGCGCCTTCAACAGCGCCGCGCGCCCTGCTTTTACATTCCCCTGGGTCAGATAGACTCTGGACGCAAGGAGCTCACCGGTCGGACTGTTCGGCTCGCTCTTTATCAACTGCTCGGCGACCGCAAGCGCCTTGTCGTATTCCTTCGTCTGCATGAGGGCGGCAAACAGCGGAATTTGAGGTCCCCACGCGCCGGGATGGGCCTTGACGACCTGCTCGAGATTGTCAATGCCGGCTTTGGCATCACCGGCCGCGATCTCCGCGAGGCCAAGCTCGGTGCGCAGCGACCAATCATCTGGCCGGCGATTGAGCGCCAGCTTGAGATACCCGCCAGCCGCCACAAGATCGCCGCTTCGGGCGGCCGCCACCCCGATCAGCCTTAGTAGGTCCGGGTCCTCGGTCGCGTTGTCACGCACCTGTGACAGGGTCTTTGCGGCGTCGCCGGGACGGGCGAGCTGCAACTGGGTCGCCGCCAGCAGCTTGCGTGCCCGGATATCCGCAGAATTCTGGGAAACGTAAAGGGAAAGATAGTAGTAGGCCCGCTCATATTGGCGCAGCCCATAGCTCGAGGCGCCGGCGATCAGTCTCGCGGGCTCGAACTGGGGGACTTTCTTTACGACGCTCTCCGAATTGGATTGGGCGATGGCATAATCCTTCTGGCGCAACGCCGCCACGGCGCGGAGGTAGTAGAGCATCGGGCTTTTCGGAACAGCCGCCAGTTCTGGGGCCTCAAGGACCGCATCGAGGTTCGCGATCGCCTCGGACAACTTGTCGCCGGCAAGCTGAACCAGGGCGAGATCGGCGTGCGCCAGTTGGTTCCACGGTTCCGCTTCGACGATCTTCTGGTAGGCCTGCTCTGCCACGGGATATTCCCGGGCGGCATAGGCGATAGCCCCGTGAAGCTGCGTTAGCCTGCGGTCCTTGGGCACCTCTTGCATCGCGTCGGCAAGCTCGCGACGGGCCGCGTCGAGGTCGCCGCGGTCGATCGCCCGCCGGGCCAGCAAGATGCGCACATCCGGCGAGTGCGGGTCGAGGGCGAGGCCCTGTTCGAGCGCCTTCCGAGACTCAGCCTCGCGGCCGAGCGCGCCCAGCGCCGCGCCGCGGTACGCCAGCAGGCTTGCCTCGACCGCGCTCGACAGGCCGACGGGCGGAGCATCGGTGCCCTTGATCACGTCCTCGTAGCGACGCGCGACGAGTGCGGCTTCCGCGCGCGGTTTGGCGATCTCCCGCTCGCCGGCGCCGTCCTGCTGCGCACGGATCAGGAGCCCCGAGGCGGCGTCGCTCTGCGCGAGGTCGATATAGATCTGCGCCAAGCGAAGTCGCGCCGGGATGTTCCTCGGGTCCTTGGCAAGCGCGGCCTTGAGCTTGATGGCCGCCGCCGGGAAGTTGCCCGCGTCGTGGAATGCCGCAGCCTCGGCGACGAGCCGCTCGACCGACTCGTTGCAGCCGGTAACGAACAGCAGCAGCGCGCCAAGAGAGAGCGCCGCAACTAAAGCGCGCGGACGCCAGCGCGGCAAAGCCCGTATCATCATCATCCTAGCCGTTACGCTATTGGTTCGCACTCTGACCTTGACGGCGCCAGTGTGACGATCCTGCCGCCGGGCTGCGGGAGGCAGACAGGCGCGGCTCCGCAACTCCGCGGTGTCAGATCACCTTCCTTCGGCGCGTGATGCCCAACCTATGCCGGCGGAGCGCCGTCGCTTCCGGAACGACCACCCGAACAATCCGGCGAGGGCGGCGCCGAGCAGGGCGAACGAAGATGGCTCCGGGATCCGTGCTCCATTGCCGGCTATGAAGACCTGCTCGAAACCATTGTCGAGCATCGAGAGACGGAAATCTGCGTGCAGCACGTCGTAGCAGCCGCCTACAACGCAACCATCGTTGCCTATTATGTTGTCCAGCTGGAGGTTCCACGCGGCGAAGGCGGCCTTTTGCTCGCCCAAGTTGTTTTGGATTTCCTCGTATCCGTTCGCCTGGTCCGCGGTAGTGCACTTGCCATAATGAACCAGCGTGCTGCCATCGACGCAGAAGCGCCCGCCCACGTAGGTCCACCTGGTATCCAGTGTACTGGTTGAATTTGCAGGGGGGAACGGATTGTTTGGGTCGACGTCGGGGCTGACGACCGAAGGATCGGGTCCAGTCCCCTGCGCTTGCGTGTGGTCGGTGAGATAGAAGGTTAAATCCCCCAAAATATTATCATTGTCATGTACGGTAAGTTTGGCCCAAGCCAGCAAGTCGATGCCGGATAGCTTGTCGACGTCGCCGGTCTCGTTCATGTTGAAATAAATCACCATGGGCTTACTATCGAGCTTATCATTCAATGCGGGAATACTCGCATCCCACGAGGTTGCCAAATCGCCGGTGAATTCTCCTGCGCCGCCCGGATCCGGATAAGTAATGCAGGTGGGTGCGCAGGTATAGCCAGCTTGGTTGGCGACCAGCCCGGTCTGGAAATAATATCCGTCATCCCCGGTGGCCGAATCATACGGTGAGTCGGTCCCGGCGGGGTTAGGGTCGAGGCCATTAGCGCCGCTGTAGGGAACCACGGCTTGGTGGAGCTGCCCGGGGCTCGACTGAACCTCGTACGTTTTTCCGCCGTAGAAGGTGTCGGCCCAGTTCAGGGCAACGGTGCTGAAGTCGCCTTGCTGGATTGTGAAGGGCACCAGGTTAGGATCGTTCGGGTCCACCAGGTCGGCCAATGCCGGAGCGTAACCCCAGACCGACGCGATCGTTGCCGCGGAAGCTATTAGCGCCTTAACCTTCTTGCGAACCATCGCGTATCTCCACGCTCCTTCCTTCCGCGGCCACCCGACCGTTATCAACGATGACGCAGCTTCATGGACCATAATAGCAAAATCCATGCCTAGTTAACAAATCAAGAACATTTAATGCAAACAACATAATAGGAGGTCCCCCTGCGGACCTATGTAAATTATGCCGACACGGAGGGAGCAGCTCCTTACAGATCGGCGCGCTGGTCATCCCTCCTGCTCCGGGTGCACCGATTTTATCCCGCGAGCGCCTCGACCGGGCGATGAAAATAGCCACGTCGCCAGCCGTGACGGGGCGAAAGCGCCGGCCTCGTCGGTAATCGCGGCGACGCGGTAGGAGGAGGCAGCGCGCCCGACCCGGCCCCAGCGCTCGCCAAAGATGCCGCGGATCTGGTTGTGGGACAGCTCGTTTCGCGTTGCCGCAACGTGGCGCTCCACCATTGGCAAGGTGAACTCGACCTTCTGGCGAAAACCGCCGCCGGACCCGACCAAAGAAAGACTGTTTTTGGGTCGCATGCACCCGCACCAACGGCGCGTCGAGATGCCCAGGATGGCCGAGCATGGCGAGCCGGATCCCACATGTCCTGATCTTCGGCCACGATCAGCCGCTCGTCAAACCCTCCCCCGGCAAGCAAACGTGCGCCAGGCGGTGACGGTCGGCGTCGCAATCGTGTTGCACCCGAGCCGGCCCGGCCAGGCGCGCGGGCCGGACGCTGGTATCTGTCCACCAAAGAGCAGCCCCAGCTCCTCACCGCTTTGGCGAGACAAACGATGCGCCGCAGGCAACGACGGCGAGGCCCGTATCAGACGACGGCAGTTGCACCTGTCGCCTGAGCTTGCCCCGCCAACCATTCATCGTCGGCATCCTGGAATGCCACGATGTCACCGAAGGCCGCCTCGATCCCGGCGTTGCGCGCTCCCGCCGGGCCGCGCGCTTGCAGAAGGCTGATCAGACGCACTGCCGGGCCGGCGACAAGGGTTCATTTGTTAGTAACGAGACAGGGCAGACGCGATATTACGTCGCACACCCACGAGTCGGGCGGTAGTAGCGCATTCAGCACTCTCGGTTGCGCGCTGCGTCACCATTTTCGACGGAGAATTGCTCCCCTGCGCGGATAGAAATTAACCTTGGTAAACATTGTTAACCAAACCGCACTGTTGCATTCGTCTTAAAACTGGGCATAATCCGGTATACTATCGTGTGTGACGCTCCCCCCCGACCTGCCGCTACCGGCCTTGGAAGAACATTCATGATGCTACGAATATTTCGACATTTCGTACCAGCATCGATCGTTTCGCTTGCATTTATCGAGATTTCTCTTATTTTTTTTGCTTGGCATTTCTATCTTTTGGATAAACCGTTTTCGATCATCCGCGCATATGATGTGGTGCAATCGCCATCACTCCACTTGGCGTTGTTGGCTGGCGCTGTGATGGTTCTCAGCGGGCTTTATCACACAAAGGTTTTTTCGGATTACCGTGTGATGGCAATTCAGATCGCCATCACCTTCATATTTTTGTGCCCAATCGCGTTTGCGTGGGGCTTTTACCATGCAGACGACGGATTTGATGCGGCAAGTTCTCTTTGGACACTTGACCGAAGAGCGTTATTCAGTTGGTTGCTGTGTATCCTACTCACCCGCACCGTGTTCCTGATGTTCGCGGATCTGAACGTGTTCAAAAAGCGCGTTCTGGTGCTGGGGACAGGCAGGAAGGCGTCGCGCATCGCGGCGCTCGCAACGGCGCAGAGCATTCGGCACTTCGCCCCGGTGGCCTATCTGCGCTGCGGCAGTGACCCAGGATTGGTGCGAGCGGAGATCGATGTCGACGAAGGAGACCCAGGTGTGATTGCCCGGTGCGCGCGTGAGTTCCGGGCCACGGAAATCGTCGTCGCCACCGACGATCGGCGGGGCTTGCCGGTGAGCCAACTGTTGCAATGTCGCGTCGCGGGGATACGGGTCATCGATTATCTCGACTTTATCGAGCGAGAGACGGAGACCGTTGACCTCAGCGCGCTGCAGCCCAGCTGGCTGATTTTTTCCGATGGCTTTCGGGGCTCGGTGCTGGCAAAGGCCTGCAAACGCAGTTTGGACATCGTGTCGAGCTTGGCTCTCCTGCTGTTCACGCTGCCGCTGATGCTGCTGGCCTGCCTGCTGATCATGATCGAGAGCCCGGGCCCGGTACTTTACCGCCAGCAGCGGGTGGGTTTGGCCGGACGCCCGTTTGTCCTGCTGAAGTTGCGCAGCATGTGTGCCGATGCGGAGCAGGATGGGGCCCCCCGGTGGGCCCTGACCGGGGACCCTCGGGTGACCAGGGTGGGCAGATTCATCCGAAGGCTGCGGATCGACGAGTTGCCGCAACTCTGGAACGTCCTGCGGGGCGATATGAGCCTGGTCGGACCGCGACCGGAACGCCCTGCTTTCGTCGGCGAATTTTGCCGGCAGATTCCGTTCTACGCGGAACGCCATTGCGTCAAGCCCGGCATCACCGGCTGGGCTCAAACCAATTACCCCTATGGCGCTTCGCTGGAGGATGCTCGCAATAAATTATCTTATGATCTATATTACGTGAAGAATCATGGGCTATTCCTGGACGTGATCATCATCTTGCAGACAATTCGGGTGATCCTGTGGGCTGATGGCTCACGATAGTTGAGTTCGTGACAATGGGCCTCGGCGAAGCCATCTACGCATCGTGTAGCGCCGCGTTTCTCGCCCTGATCGCCCTCATGCTCCTGCGGGGCCGCATCAGCGGCCCGGGCGGCGCCATCATCGGCGCCTGCGCGCTGACCGCCGCCTGGGCGGCAGATCTGGCGATGCCCGAGTTCCTGTCCCGTGCCACGAGCGCGGTTCTCGATAGCTTGCGGCTGTCGGCCTGGTTGGTCCTGATGGTGACGCTGATCGGGTTGCGCGATCACCGACGCCACGGATCGGCGTCCTTGCCGGTCCTGCTGACGATCGGCTTCTGCGTGGTGGTCGTCGGCTACGAAGCGGCGATCCTGGCCGTCGATTCCGCAACCGCCGACGCGACGGGACGCCTGCACGACTTCCTCCGCATCGGCCTCGCCGTGGCCGGTCTCCTCGCGGCGGAAAATCTGTTGCGCAATGCCGGCGATGCACGGCGGCGCGACCTGTGGCCGCTGTGCCTTGCGCTCGGCGCCACGTTCGCGTTCGAGCTGTTCCTCTACGCCGATCATTTGATGATACCGGGTTCTGGTCGGATCGTCGCCGGGGGACGCGGATTGGTCGGCCTCTTTGCGGTACCGCTGCTGGCGCTGGCGATGGCGCGCAACCGCGAGTGGCGGGTCGATATTCATGTGTCGCGCACGGTCGTGCTGCATACCGCCGCACTGGTTGCCAGCGGCGTATTTTTCATCGCCCTCGCGGCGATCGGTGTTCTCGTCCGCGAGTTGGGTGGCGGCTGGGGCCCGCCTCTGCAGCTTCTAACTCTGCTCGGAAGCGCCATTGTTCTAGCCTCGGTCCTGCAATCACGCGATATCCGCGTCCACCTCAAGCAGATCATCGCTCGGCACTTTTTCAGCCATCGCTTCGATTATCGGACGGAGTGGCTCCGGTTCGTTGACACGGTTTCCCAGCCGGGTACCGGCGAAGACGGTCTTCCGGTGCGGGTCGTCAGGGCATTGGCTCAAATTGTCGATAGCCCGGCGGGCACGCTCTGGTGCCTGCGAGAGGAAAGCGGGTATGTCCCGGAGGTCGGCTGGAACGTGCCTACCGAGCGCGGCCAAAAACTGTCGATCGGGGACCCGTTCGTTACCGGTTTTCGGGACGGCACATGGATTCAGGAGCGATCCACCGGGGCAGGCTCAGGTTGGCCGCTCGACCCGGCCCGCGCATGGCTGGCGATCCCCCTCGCGCACGGCAACGCGCTAATCGCCTTTGTGGTGCTGGCGCCTCCGCCGCACTCCTATTCGCTCGATTGGGAGAGTTTCGACCTGCTTCGCGCGGCAGGACGGCAGGCCGCAAGCTATCTCGCCGAGGAGCGGTCCACCCGAGCCTTGCTGGATTCCCGCCTGCTCAATGACTACAGCAAACGCTTTGCCTTCGTGGTTCACGACATCAAGAATCTTGCCAGTCAGCTGGGGCTCGTCGTCTCCAACGCCCGTCGCTACATCGAGGATCCGGAGTTCCGCGACGATATGCTGCATACTCTTACCGACTCGGTCGCGAGAATGAACCGGCTGGTCGCACAGCTGCACGCGGGCGGCCATCATACTCCGCTGCAAGTGATCGAGCCGGACGTGATTATCGCCAACTTGGCCCAGGAGCTGTCGACGGCAGGAACACCCATCGAGACCCGGCTGGGGGCTCGGGACTGCAGGGTGTCTATTAACGGCGATCAATTCCGTGCGGTCTTGTCTCACCTGATCAACAATGCGCGAGAGGCTGCCCAACCGGCAGCGGCGGTCGTCGTTGCCTCGCGCAGCACAGAGGATAGGATCACGATCGATGTCGTCGATACTGGTCCCGGCATGGACGATGAATTCATCCGCAACGAGCTGTTCCGGCCATTCCGCTCTACCAAGTCCGGCGGATTGGGCATCGGTGTCTACCAAACCCGAGAAATGCTGCGAACGGCCGGGGGAGAACTCGAGGTCATCTCCGAAAAGGGGGCCGGCACCATTATGCGTATGACATTTCCGATGCGCGTTGCCGCACAGTTGACCCCTTCGGCAGCATGACCGAGACATCCGCCGCGTCGGACAGCCTGCTGATCGTCGAAGACGATGAAGGGCTCCGCCGGCAGTATCGATGGGTCTTCCCCGAGTTGCGGCTCAACCTTGCGGGGTCGCGAGAGGAGGCCATCGCCATCATCCGCCGGCAGCCAATCTCGGTTGCGATCGTGGATTTGGGGCTGCCGCCCTACCCCGATGATGCGACGGAGGGCCTCGCGACGCTCGCCTCGATCCGCGAATTGTCGCCGGCGACCAAGGTCATCATCGCTACCGGCCAGGAATCGCGCGAGCATGCGTTGAAGGCCATCGAGCTTGGCGCCTATGACTTCTATCAGAAGCCGGTGGAGCCGGAGGTTCTTTGCCTGATCGTGGACCGTGCCCGCAGGCTGTTCGATCTCGAAGCCGAAAATTCTCGCCTCGCAGCAGCCCGCGCCGCCTCGCCGATCGAGGGTATCATCGGGAGCAGCCCCCAGATGGTCTCGGTGCTGCGCACGATCGAGAAAATTGCGCCGACCGACGTGTCGGTCCTGCTGTTGGGTGCAAGCGGCACCGGCAAGGAGCTGTTGGCCCACGCCATTCACGCGCTGAGCCGACGCGCCAAGGGACCTTTCATTCCGCTCAGCTGCGCGGCAATCCCCGAAACTCTGTTCGAGAGCGAGCTATTCGGGCACGAGCGAGGCGCGTTCACCGGCGCAATCAAGCAGACGCTTGGCAAGATCGAGTGTGCCGATGGCGGGACCCTGTTCCTGGACGAGATTGGCGACATCCCTCAACCAATACAGGTCAAGCTGTTGCGGTTCCTGCAAAACCAGGTCATCGAGCGGATCGGCGGCCGGCATTCCATCCAGGTCGATGTCAGAATCGTCTGCGCGACCCACCAGAACCTGACCCATCTGATCGCCGACGGCCGCTTTCGCGAGGATCTGTTCTATCGGATCAATGAGGTTGGGGTTCAGGTTCCGCCGCTGCGCGATCGGGTCGGCGATGCGCCTCTGCTGGCAAACTATTTCCTCAGGCGCTTCGCCGCCGAATTCAACCGCCCCGGATTTGACGTCGTCGATCACCATACCTATGTGTTCGTCGGCGACGGCTGCCTGATGGAGGGTATATCCCACGAATCCTGCTCGCTCGCCGGA
>CAYMRQ010000011.1:5144-17188 GCA_964392845.1 uncultured Rhizobium sp. | reverse complement strand
GCCGAATTCAACCGCCCCGTGCGCGCCTTCACGCCGGGTGCGCTGCTCGCCATCGAGACCCATCCGTGGCGGGGCAATGTGCGGGAGCTTGAGAACCGGGTCAAACGGGCCACCATCATGGCGTCAAGTTCGGTCATCGGCGCCGAAGATCTCGAACTGGACGGGGCGTCCGAGCCAAAGGCTGCGCTCGATCTGCGTGAGGCGCGCCTGCGTGCCGAAGCGCAGGTCCTGCGACAGGCGCTCTCGCAAACCGGATCGAACGTGTCGCAAGCCGCCAAACTTCTCGGCATCAGCCGCCCCACCCTCTACGACCTGATGCGGCAGCACGGGCTTGGGGTCGACGCCTGATAACGGCCTCGCTTGAGGACGGAACCTACCGTGCCGGGCTATGTCACCTACCCTTACAGCGATGTCGGCTGGCTTTACAGAGTGAACAGATCGCCGGACCAAAAAGCGTTGATTTGCATAAGAATTTTTTTTGGCATGGTTGTTGCGTGTTGGTCTACAGATTTTAGCTCCGTTTAGGATGAGATGCGCGATGGTCAGCAAGAAGGTTAAGGCCCTAGTGGTGTCCGCGGCGGCGATTGCGGCGCTGTGGGGTCCGGCTCCGGCGTTTGCCGACCTGATCGATCCGAATGACCCCTTTTTGGCGCAGTTCAAAATCACACAAGGCAACTTCGACACCTATGCTCTACAATGGGCCGACACTATATTCGGCGGCAACAAGTACGAGGTTCAGTCGGCGCCCGGCCAGATTGCAAATTATGTCGTTGTCTATACAGGCGCTGGCGGCCTCATCAACAACAGCAATAACGGGTCAAATATCGATTCCCCCTATACCGCGGCAGATGGAGCCGCAGATAAGAATTATTATTTTCAAACCGGCCTGGACGCTACGGGAGGGGCGGGGTGCACAACCAAATGCAACACCTTTCCCGACCCAGGCGGCGTCAACCAATTCCCGAACGATACGGCAGTCACGTGGGATGCGACCATTTCCGATCTGAACACCAAGCTCGCCGACAAGCCTATGGTAATTTACTTCAACATGAACGAGACGGGCGGCGTTGATCTTCTTTCCGGCATCGACTTGCTGTCTTGGGCCTCGGTTACGCTCTATGACACTGCGAATGTGTTGCCGGCTAAAACCTACTATCTGACCAACCAGGGGCTTCCGAACACTGCCGATGTCAACACCCCCCTTGCCCAAGGCACCGGACCCGATCCATCGCTAGGGACCTGTGATGTTAACCCGGTAACTCCCTACAGCGGCAATGCGGGATGCATCACAAAGACCCCTAACGGCACCAACTACGCGACCAACGCGGATAGCCGCTGGACCTATGTGAGCGGAACCTTCTGCATCAAATCCGACGGCACACTGGCTCATTTCGGCGCGTGCACAGGGGCAGTGGGAGAGGGGGCGGGAGCGCAAAGTATCAACAACAATTTGGGGCAAAATCAGGCCGCCTTCGCTGTCTATAACAAGGAACTGGCCGACATAATAATGAACGATGGCTGCGTCGACGTCGCCTGCACCGGCGGCGCCTACGACACGTTTCAGGCGGATTTCCGGTTCTCGGGCCTCGACAACGGCAACGAGCAGGTCTTCCTGGCCAGCACGGGAAACCCAAACCCACCGCCGATCCCCGAGCCATCCTCGCTCGCGCTGCTTGGCACCGCCCTCGCCGGGTTGGGCTGGTCGTTCCGGAAGCGCTCGCGCGGCACAGCGGGTTCGGCCGCTTAGCGCCAGCTGTAAGAATTTCCAATGCGTGGCGGTCAGCCGGGCTGATCGCCGCGACCGGCGGCCGGTGTCATGTCCCGCAGCAATGCCTGCAGCTCGGTTGACAGCTGCGAGCGCGAGCCGGCCGATATCAGCGCATCACGACCCGCGACCGCCGGCGACTCGTTCGCCGACAACAACGAAGCCATGTCCCCGAGCCTGGCGACCGAGGCATCCACCGCCATCACCGCGGCACGCAGCTCGGTCGCCGCGTCCTCTACAGCGGACGGCGAGGCAGAACCCGACTCGGTCGCCCGCCCCGATCCTCGGTCTTGCAACGCGACCTTGATTTCAATAAGGCCCTGCCGGACATCGCGGCGGAGCCGATTGACCGCGGTTGCCAGGTCTCTGACCGCCTCCAATACCGGACGTTGCTCCCGCTCGATCAACTCGGCGAGCTGCACGACATCGGCCGTCGCGTTCGCCGGGGCCGGCGCCTCGGCGAGCTGCACGACATCGGCCGCCGCATTTGCCGGGGCCGCCGCCGAAGCGCGCGGCGGCTCGCTGATTTCGGGGAGCAAACGCCCCGCTCGCATTCCTGGCGCGCGCGGTCGCAGTTCGGGACTTTCGGCCGTTGCCAGCACGGCCGTCAGGAAGAGCCCGCCGAGCAGCCCGACAACGACAACCGCGCCGCAGGCGGCAAGCGCCGGCGAACCGCCAATAGGGCTCGGAAGAAACAGGAACGGCGCCGTCTCGACCGGGACGTCCGACAACCCGAGACCGAGCAGCGCCACGACAGACGTGAAATATTGCGTTACCGCGAGCTGAACTAAATAACGCCGCGCCCCATCGTCCCAGACCCGGCGGGGAGTGAGGCTGCCGACCTCGAGGAATGCCGCGAGCGTGGTCAGCACCAGCGCGCTGACGCCGTAAAGGCCGAGCCAGGCGACAGCGATCGCCGGCCAGCGCGCTAGGAGGAGCGCCGCCAGCTCTGGCCGCGACGGCAACCCGCCGGGCTGGAACAGCAGGGCGTCGGCGATGGTCGCCGCGGCCGCGCTTGCAACGATGATCTGCCAGGATCGCATTTATCGTCGCCTGTATCGAAAAGAAGGGCTCATCGGTTTGATGACAGACCGCAGCGTGATCCTATCAGGATTTGCCGAAGAATTTGCTTCCGCATCCAGCGCCTGCGTCCTGTCGGCGTGGGTTCAATGGATATTCCTGGGGATGTGATTGAGTTCGCCTGACGGTCGACGATCCCGACCGGGTGCTGGCGGCAAACCCGGTGCGGCGGGCGGCACGACCGGCTCGCCGTGCACTCGATGGTAGAGCTTGGCCGCCCCGCGCTCGAGACCGAGCCGCAGGCCACGGATGGTTCGCGGATTGGCGGCCGTGATGCCCCATCGCTCGCGCCGCTTTGGCAGCCACAGCCGCTTGTAGGGATCGTCGCCGCGGCCGAAGTTGATCTCGCCCGGGCCATCCCGCTCCAGCTCCAGCGCCCGCTCGATCATCTCCATCGTCAGCAGGGTGCCGAGGGAAAGACTGTCGAACCGCCGATCGTGGGCGAGCTTGTAGATGACGGCGCGTCTGTGCCAGACGATCCAGAACTGCGCCGCGGCCGGAACCCCGTCGATGTAGTAGATTCCCAACCGCAACGCGCCAAGCTCAGCCGCCAGCCGAATCAGCGCGGGGATGAACTGCGGAAAGGCTTCCGGCGGTTTCCAGCTCGCCGCGTAGATCGTCTGGTAATCGGCAATCGCCGCATCGATCCGCGCCGCGTCGGTAAAGAACGCCGCGCTGAGGCGGCCGGCCGCCGCGATGCTGCGATGCTTGCGGCGCCAGGTGCCGCGCAGCTGCGACGGACGCCGAGCGAGGTAATCGGCGAAGGTCAGCTGGTCCGTCGTCTCAAACCATGTCGCGGCACCCGCCGTACATTCGACGAAGAGACCGGCACGCCGCAGCGTGCGCAGCAGCGCGCCATAGCCCGCATCGCCCGGATCGAGCTCGGCAAGCCTCAGACAATCCCAACGCGGCCGGTCGGCCCGTATCTCCGACAGGATTTCAGCGAGTCCACGGTCGAGGTCGGCGTCGGGCGCGGTGATCAGGCCATGCTCGACGCTGTAGAAATTGGCAAGGCTGGTCAGACATCGGCGTCCCTCCTCAATGGTTGCCTGGAGGAGGACCGCTGCCGTTGAGCCGGACCGCTCGTCGGTGTAGGCGCGAATCTCGGTTCCCTGCGGCACGCCGAACCGCGCCAGCAAATCGTACCATTGCGGCAGCGCGAAGAAACTCGCTGGGCAGGACCTGTCGAATATCGTCGCGAGCCCGGATGGCAGCCGGCGAAAATCGGGATTCTTGTAGAGCGGCATCGGTCAGTGCTAATCTTCCCGCTTGCGATCTTGCGGCCTCAGCGTGCGAATTCTGACATTCACTACATTATACCCGAGCGCGGCACGACCGACACACGGGATTTTCGTCGAAACACGGCTGCGAAAGCTAGTCATGAGCGGTGCTGTCAGCGCCCGTGTCGTGGCCCCGTGCCCCTGGTTTCCGTTCGCGTCGGCAAGATTCGGCGACCATTCGGTTTTTGCCCGGATCCCGCGGCGGGAGACGCGCCACGGGATCGACATCCAGCATCCCCGCTATCCGCTGTTGCCCAAGGTTGGCATGAGTTCGGCGCCGCTTCTTTTGTTTGCCGCCGTCCTGCCGCTGCTGCGGCGGCAAATCCGCGAAGGCCAGGACTTCGACCTGATCGATGCGCACTATTTCTATCCGGATGGGGTCGCCGCCGTGCTGCTCGGCCGGGCGCTCGGCCGCCCGGTGGTCATCACGGCGCGCGGCGACGACCTCGATCTGATATCGACCTACGCCATCCCGCGCCGATGGACCCAATGGGCGGCCAGGCGAGCGGCCGGGCTGATTACCGTTTCGAACGGGCTGAAGCGGCGGCTGGAGGCGCTGGGAACCGCTCCGCATCGCGTGCGCATGCTGCGTAACGGCGTCGATCTCGCGGTTTTTCGGCCCGGCGACCGGGACGCGGCGCGGCGCGTCCTCGGCTTCAGCCGACCGACGCTCCTTGTGGTGGGCAACCTCGTGCCGAAGAAACGGCACCTCCTGATCATCGAGGCGCTGGCCCAGCTGGAGGGCGTCGATCTTGCGATCGTCGGCGAGGGACCCGAGCGTCCGCGCATCGAGGCGCTGGTGCGCAAGCTCCGCGTCAGCGATCGGGTCCGTTTCCTCGGCCGCCAGCCGCAGGAGAGCCTGCCCCCTATCTACGGCGCGGCGGATCTCCTCGTCCACCCGTCGCTGCGCGAGGGTTGGCCCAATGTGCTGCTCGAAAGCATGGCCTGCGGCATCGCAGTCGTCGTCGCCAATTTTGACGGGATCGACGATATCGTCGCTGCGCCGGAAGCCGGCCGGATCTTGGCCGAGGCAACACCGCGCTGCCTCGCCGGGACCATACGCGACCTCCTCGCGGCGCCTCCAGCGCGCGATGCCACCCGCCGCTACGCCGAGGGGTTCGACTGGCAGAGCACCACCGCCGGCCAGATCGAGCTGTTTCAACGCATCTGCGCTCGTAATCCAGCGTTTGCCGCGTGCGACCGCGATGGTGAACGAATTAATCAACAGGCCGGCAGTTAGCCAATAGCGCACGATGCATTATGATGAGGTCGAGCGTCTACCCAGGGACGCTGCTTTAAGAATACTCTACCACCATCGAATTGGTTCGAAGGATGGGCAGGCCGTCCACATCGAGTCATTGATTGCCGCGCTCAAGCGTGCGGGCCACGAATTGTGCGTCGTGTCGCCTCCCGCGTTCGCCAAGATCGATTTCGGCAGTCAGTCGCGCTCGCTTGCACAGCTGAAGCGGCTGCTTCCGCGCGCCGGGTACGAGCTGCTGGAGATCTGTTACAATTTGCCGGTACTTTGGCGCCTGGAGCGCACGCGCCGGCGATTCCGCCCAGATCTGATCTACGAGCGGTACAATCTCTTTATGATAGCGGGCGTCCTGTTTGCCCGCCTCCACCGCACCCCGATCTTTCTCGAAGTCAATGCTCCGCTCGCCCGGGAGCGAGCGGCTTTCGGTGGTCTCGCCTTCGCTCGTATGGCGGCATGGCTGGAGCGGTGTACTTGGCGGGCTGCCGATCTGGTGCTGCCGGTCAGCGAGGTACTGGCGGAAATCGTTCGGCAGGCCGGCGTTCCACCCGAGCGAATTGTCGTGATCCCGAATGGCATCGACGAAGAGTATTTTCGATCCCCCGACAGCACCGACGCAAAGAGAGATCTAGGATTGCAAGGGAAGACGGTGCTCGGCTTTATCGGATTTGTTCGCGACTGGCACGGCCTCGATAGCGTCCTCGATCTCCTCGGGGATCCGCGCTGCCCGCCCGATCTGCATTTGCTCGTGATCGGCGACGGTCCGGCCCTGCCAGGGCTCAAATCCCGCGCACAACGTCTCGGGCTGTTGCCGCGGGTTACCTTCACTGGGCTTGTCGACCGAGATGGGCTGGCTCGGCACATTGCCGCGTTCGATATCGCGCTTCAGCCCAAGGCGGTTGATTATGCATCGCCGCTCAAGATCTTCGAGTATATGGCTGCCGGTAAGGCGATTGTGGCACCGGACCAAGCCAACATAAGAGAGATCCTGGTCGACCGCCAAAGCGCACGGCTCTTCACTTCCGGCGATGATGCCGCTTTCGGAGAAGCGGTCCTCGGTCTCGCGCGGGAGGCGCCATTGCGCGAATGCCTGGGGGCGGGCGCGCGACGTACGCTCCTCGAGCGGGGCTATACCTGGGCCGACAACGCCGGCCGCATCAGCGCGCTTTACCGGCGCCTGCGGCAAAGCCGGCGCGAGGCAGCGCGATAGGAACTCAGGTAGCTGGTCGAGGCGACAACCGCGACAGAGGCGCTTGCCTTCTTTGTCGCGATGGAGGCGTTGCACGCCAATCGTGGGAACGCGGCGGATATCCCAGGCGTTCACCAGTTCCTTCTTCGAACGGTCTCACCAATTGTTACTAACTCTTAAGCTTTTCCGATCGCGGTTCTGGCAGCCCGGAGAACGCCGGGAGCCGGGGCCTGGCCGACGCACGCGGTCGAACCTGGAGTCAGTGGCGCACCCAAGGCGTAGCGCGGCGACGGGTGGGGCCGGTCGCGCGACCGAACAGATTGGGGCGGCGTTTTCCGCGATCACGGTGTGCGGTAGGTGTCATAAACCGACCCACTACCCGGCGTGCTTGACCGACGCTCGGCGATTTAATGTCACGTTAACTCAAAGTCGCTATAAATGTCCCTCAACGTTGAGCCTCCGGGTGAGCTTGCCATCACCATCACATGCGGGATCGCGTTGTCTGACGCCCATGGCCGCTAGGGATATATACATGGATAGCAGTTTTGTTGGTCTTTCGAGACGTACGAAATATCGATCGCCCACCACCCCAGAGTCCTAGAACATGGCTCGCTATCTGGTAACCGGCGGCGCCGGGTTCATTGGGTCCCACCTCGTAGAAGTATTGATCGCCGACGGTCATCTCGTACGAGTGCTGGATGATTTGTCGAGTGGACGGATTGAGAACGTCCCTCGTGGAGTCGAGCTCGTAACGGCCGACGTTACCGAGCAACGAGCCGTGCGTCGTGCCCTGGGCGACGTCGATGGTTGCTTCCATCTGGCCGCGATCGCGTCCGTCGAGCGCTGTCGGCATGAATGGCTGCGCAGCCACAAGGTCAATCTCGCCGGAACGATAACCGTGTTCGAGGAGGCGTGCCGCGCGCAGAAAGCGCTCGGGCGGCCGCTTCCGGTCGTCTACGCCTCATCCGCTGCCGTCTACGGCAACACCAGCGAAATCCCGATCTCGGAGGGCGCGCCGACGCGGCCGGTCAACGCCTATGGCGTCGACAAACTCGCCTGCGAACTGCACGCCGCGGTGGCCAGCAGCGTCCACAAGCTGCAAACCGTCGGGCTGCGGTTCTTCAATGTCTATGGCCCGAGACAAGACCCTCATTCGCCTTATTCGGGAGTCATCTCAGTCTTTTGTCAGCGAATTTTGCAAGGTGCGCCGATCGAGATCCATGGCGACGGCAACCAGGTTCGCGATTTTGTTTATGTAAGGGATGCGGTGAACGCGCTGCGCCGGGCCATCGCTGCGGCTAGCTTTACTCCACAGGTCTATAATGTCTGCACGGGTGTAGAAACGAATATTTGTCAGCTCGGCACAATAATCGGGCGAATGCGAGGCACCCTGTTTTCGCAGCGGCATGCGCCGGGGCGCGCCGGTGACTTGCGGGTGTCGGTAGGCGACCCGCGAAAGGCGCGCGAAGTACTAGAATTCAGTGCAGAAACCTCGCTGGAGCAGGGCCTGGCGCAAACCATCGAAGCCATGAGGCCTCGTCAGACCAGGGCCAGTGCGCCCGACCGCTTGACGGCGTCGACCGGAGGTTGATCGATCGACCCCCATTGCGCAGACGGCGCGACTAAGTCTGGCCACCGCCTGACCGCCGAAGCCAGCAGCCTCGTCTGTGAAGGGTGAGGTTGGCGTATCCAGTCTGTGACCGCAGCGAGTGATCGAGAACGTGACGTATCCGGATTGACCAAACTCGTTGCGCTTTTCATGTCCGCGCTGATGGGATGTAGGCTGCCGTCCGTTCCTATGCGACAAGCCCTCTTTGCGGCGAAATATGCCAGACCTTCGATCCGAGTTGGCTAGCCCGATCGAGTTCCGAAGGGAGGCGCTTCCACCGCTCGCCGTTCTCGAAACCCAATGGCGAAGCCTCGAGGCTGCCGCTCACCCGTCCTTCTTCACCTCGTGGTATTGGATCGGGACGCTGCTTGCCGTCCTGCCGGAGGCGAGCCGGCCAAGCCTGTTGCGCGGTTTGATCTGCGGCCAGACGGTTGCCCTCGCCCTGCTCGGCGCGCGGCTGGTGCGGCATCGCCACAGTTTGATCCGTTCGCGGGCTCTCTATCTCAATG
This sequence comes from uncultured Rhizobium sp., assembly GCA_964392845.1. Taxonomy (GTDB): domain Bacteria; phylum Pseudomonadota; class Alphaproteobacteria; order ATCC43930; family CGMCC-115725; genus DATARH01. The sequence continues at coordinate 8,501 of CAYMRQ010000011.1, read as the reverse complement.
AAACTGGCGACCCAACTTTCGATTCGCTGACAATCGAGCATAACGGCCTGCTGGTCGCCGTTGCGCACGAAAGTTCCGCGCTCGATGCTCTGATCGCGTGGTTCGCCGAGAACGGCGCGGATGCCGACGAGCTTTACCTCAGCGGCTCGCTGCTGCATTTTTCGCAGACGGCCATCGAGGCACGCGGGCTCCGGCGGCGCGAGGTCGCGGTACCCTCCTATTGCGTCGAACTCTGCCGCCTATCGCCGAGCGGCGGCGAGCTTTTCCTGGTTCTCAGCGCCAATGCCGGTCAGCAACTCCGGCGCGCGATCCGCTATTTCGAGCGCTCCGGTCCTCTACAGCTGAGGCAGGCAGCGACGGTTACCGAAGCGGGCGAGTTCTTTGCCGCCTTGAAGACATTGCACTCGGCCGCATGGGAGCGACGGAGCAAGCCCCACGCGTTCACCGGCGGGTTTTTCGAACCGTTTCATCAGCGCCTGATTGAGCGCAGTTTTGCCGCCGGCGCAATAGAGCTTCTCAGAGCCACCGCCGGCGCTCGCGTAATCGGCTACCTCTATAATTTTCGGCTGGGCAACCACGTCTACGCCTACCAGAGCGGATTCGCCTACGACGAGCGGGCTGCCCGTCCCGGTGCGGTCGCCCACGCGATGGCGATCGGCGAGGCATACCGTTCCGGCGCCGCTGTCTATGATTTCATGGCGGGCCGCAACCGGCTGAAAGAGAGTTTTTCGACCCGTTGCGAGCCGATGCTGTGGCAGATCATCCAGCAGCCACGCGTTGCGTTTCGGCTCGAGGATTTCGCCCGCGGCGTGAAGCGCGCTGTCGAAGGCGCTCTTATCGCTCCGCGGCGACGCAAAAAGATGTTGCTGGCGTAACGGCAAAACGATAGGGGGTGGTCGGGCGCCGGGCTTGCCGGAGGGGTGCAACCCACTCACCTCAGAACGGTCGCTGATCATCGGAAAGCGGATGTCGATTCTTCTCACGGGTGCCGCCGGGTTCATCGGCTTTCATGTCGCCAAGGCGCTGCTGGATCGCGGCGAGCGGGTCGTCGGAATTGACAATCTGAACGATTACTATGACGTCAAGTTGAAGGAGGCGCGTCTCGCCCAGCTCCATGCTTGTTCCAGTTTCACATTTGCAAAGCTCGACATCGCCGACCGCCACGGTATTTTCCGCCTTGTTGACGGCCACGCGGATCTGTCGAGCATCATTCATCTCGCGGCTCAGGCCGGGGTGCGGCATTCGCTGCGCGACCCCTACACCTATATTGACGCCAATGTGATGGGCACGCTGGTCATGCTGGAAACGGCGCGGCGGATAAATCACCTGCGCGGGATCGTTTACGCCTCGTCCTCCTCGGTCTACGGCGCCAATACGAAGCAGCCGTTCAGCGTCGAGGATCGTGTGGATCAGCCGGTATCGCTCTATGGCGCGACAAAGCGCAGCTGCGAGCTGATCGCCGAAGCCTATAGCCGGCTCTTTGGCGTGCCGGCGACCGGGTTGCGGTTCTTCACCGTCTACGGCCCGTGGGGCCGGCCAGACATGGCGTACTACCTGTTCACCCGGGCAATCCTCGCCGGAGAGCCGATCAAGGTCTTCAATGAAGGCCGGATGGCACGCGATTTCACCTATATCGACGATATCGTCCGAGGCACGATTGCCGCCCATGATCGGCCGCCGGATCCCGGCCTACACCGGATCTACAATTTGGGGAATCATCGCCCGGAGCGACTGCTCGACTTCATCGCGGTGATCGAGCGGATACTCGGCCGGACCGCAAGACAGCAATTGTTGCCGATGCAACCCGGCGATATCGAGGAAAGCTATGCCGACATCGAACCGGCGCGCCGTGATCTCGGCTTCGAACCGACGGCCACAATCGAGGCCGGGCTTGCCAGCTTCGTGCAATGGTACAAGGAATATCATCGGCTCGGGTGATCTCGGCCGCCTCCGGCGCGCTCGTCGCACGCAGCGGTCATGTCATTCCCCGAATCTGCGCTTTAGCGCTCGCGCAAACTGTCCTGCCGGTACTTGCGCAACGGCGAGAGGAGATAGGTGATGATGCGGCGCTCGCCGGTCCTGATCTCGGCGGTCACGGTCATGCCGGGCGAGAGGTTGACCAGCTTGTCCTCGATCTGCATCTGGGTGCGGTCGAGCGAGATCCGCGCGGCATAGACCGGACCCTGGTCGTCGATCGGCGGCTTGGTACCCTGCGTTCCCTGCTGCGACTTGTCCTTCGTCTGGTCCTGCGGGTCGTCGCGCCCGACGGCGTCCGGCGAAACGCTCAGCACCTGCCCGTGCAACAGCCCGTAGCGGGTGAAGTTGAAGGTCGCGACCTTGATTTCGGCCTCCTGGCCGGGCGTGACAAAGCCGACGTCGCGGTTTGACACCATCGCCTCGATTTCGAGATGGCTGTCGAGCGGCACCACCACGAGGAGCGGCTGCGCCGGGGTTACCACGCCACCGACCGTGTGGACGGCGAGTTGCTGCACGACGCCATCGACCGGCGCGGTCAGCGCCTGGAATTTGGTGCGCTGGCCGGCCTTGATCAAATCCTGGGCGAGCCCCGCCGCCTTCGGCTCGACCTTGCCGAGATCCTCGAACAGCATGCGCCGGTATTCGGCGTCGGCCTGGGCGCGCGTCTCCCTGATAGCGGCAACAGCGGCTTCGGCCTCCTGGTATCTGCTCTGCTGGACGGCACGCTCCTTCTGCTGCTCGACCAGCTGCTGCAAGGTCTGGAGATAGACGAGCTTCGACCCGGTCTCGTGCGCGAACAGGGTCCGGCGCATATCGACCTGCTGCTGCAACAGCGGGATCACCGCCTCGATCTTGCCGATCATCGCCGCGGAGGTGCTGCGCTCGGCCTCCTTTTGCGCCAGCTGACGGTCGAGCGCGGCGATCTTGGCGCGACGCTCGGCGGTCTGCGTCGTCAGGTATTGGCGCTGGGTGGCGACGAGCACCGGGCTCGCCCCGGCCGGCGGATTGAAATCGGCGAGCGGGTCGGGGCCGTCGGCCAAGGCCGCGCGCAGCCGCGCCACGTCGAGCTGGGCCGCGATGAGGTCGCTTTGCAGATGCTCGCGCTCGGCCGCGTTCATCGTCGGGTCGAGCTCGATCAACACCTCGCCCGCCTTGACGGTGTCGCCGTCATGCACGTGGATCGCGCGGACGACGCCGATCTCGAAGGGCTGGATGACCTTCGTCCGCCCGCTCGGGATGATCTTGCCCGGCGCGGTGGCGACGATGTCGACGGTGCCGAGGCAGGCCCAGGCCACCGCCAGCACAAATACGGCAATGATCGTGGCGCCGATCGCCCGCCCGATTGGCGATGGCGGGGTCTCGACGATTTCGAGCGCCGCC
>CAYMRQ010000011.1:0-5134 GCA_964392845.1 uncultured Rhizobium sp. | reverse complement strand
CTCACGCTCGCGGCGGCGGCGCAGCGCCCGGCTCTCGGGAAAGGCGACAACGGCGTTAGACGATTTCATGCATTTGAACCAACGATAACTCCACCACGAAGACACGAGGAAAAAAATAACATCTTAGCGCAAAGGACGCAGAGGATACGCAAAGGACGCGGAGGAGATCTGAGTACATCTCGTAGGATGGCTTGAGCAACGCGAAACCCATCATTTAGTTGGTTCACAATGAGGCGGCGAGCCGATGAGAGCGCCGCGCGGCCGAACCTCATTGCCTCACAGTCTCATTGTGGTTTCTGATGGGTTTCGCTGCGCTCAACCCATCCTACCACTCCCCGCCTTTGCGTCCTCCGCGGATCCTTCGCGTCCTCCGCGTTAAGCTTTTCTTTTCTCCGTGCCCTTCGTGCCTCCGTGGTTATCCTAATCCTAATCGGCAATCTCCTGGATGCCGGCTTGCAGGCGGTGCAGCATCGCGTAGCGCCCACCGGTGCGCACCAGCTCGTCATGCGTGCCGTCCTCGACCAGCCGGCCGCGCTCGATCGTCAGGATGCGGTGGGTGTGGCGCACCGTCGACAGGCGGTGGGCGATGATGAACACCGTCCGCCCGTGGGCGATCTGCTGCATGTTGGCCTGGATCACCCGTTCGCTGGCATAGTCGAGGGCGCTCGTCGCCTCGTCGAAAATCAGGATGCGCGGGTCCATCACCAGGGCGCGGGCGATCGCGATCCGCTGGCGCTGCCCGCCCGACAGGCTGCAGCCGCGCTCGCCGATGATCGTGTCGTAGGCCTCCGGCATTTCGAGGATGAATTCATGCGCCCCGGCGAGCTGGGCCGCGGCGATGACCCGCTCGATCGGCATCGCCGGGTCGGCCAGCGCGATGTTGTCGCGCACCGAGCGGTTGAACAGCACATTCTCTTGCAGCACGATCCCGACCTGGCGGCGCAGCCAGGCGATGTCGACCATCGCGAGATCGACCCCATCGACAAAGACGCGGCCGCTTTCCGGGATGTAGAGGCGTTGGATCAGCTTGGCGAGCGTGCTCTTGCCCGAGCCCGAGGCGCCGACGATGCCGACGATCTGCCCGGCCGGCACCTGGAAAGTGACATCCTGCAACACCTCCGGCCCGTCGATGCGGTAACGGAAGGTGACGTGCTCAAAGGCGACATCACCGCGGATCGCCGGCAGCGCCGCGCGCGCCGGGTTGAAGCTCGGCTCCGGCGTGGTGTTGAGGATATCGCCAAGCCGCGCCACCGACAGGCGCGCCTGATGGAAATCCTGCCACATTTGCGCCAACCGCAGCACCGGCATCGTCACCCGTCCGGCGAGCATGTTGAAAGCGACCAGCTCGCCGACCGTCAGGCTGCCGTCGATCACCAGCACGGCGCCGTAATAGAGGGTCAGCGCAGTGACCAGCTTGCTGATCAGCTGCACCGCCTGGCTCGCACTGTTGCCGAGGCTGATGACGCGGAAGCTCGCGCTCACATAGCCGGCGAGCTGCTCCTCCCAGCGCCGCTGCATCTGCGGCTCGACCGCCATCGCCTTCAAGGTCTCGATCCCGTTGACGCTCTCGACGAGAAACGCCTGGTTCTCGGCGCCGCGGCGGAATTTCTCGTCGAGCCGGCGGCGGAAGAACGGCGTCGCCCCGGCCGAGATCGCGATGTAGAACGGAAAGGCGCCGAGCACGATCCAGGTCAGCATCGGCGCGTAATAAAACATCACCGCCAGGAACACGAAGCAGAAGAACAGGTCGATGACCAGGGTCAGCGCCGAGCTGGTCAGGAATTGGCGGATGTTTTCCAGTTCGCGCACCCGCGCCACCGAGTCGCCGGTGCGGCGCGCCTCGAAATAGGCGATCGGCAACGCCACCAGGTGACGGAAGAGGCGGGCGCCGAGCTCGACATCGATACGGTTGGTGCTGTGCGCAAAGAGATAAGTGCGCAGGCCGCCGAGGATCGCCTCGAAAATCCCGATCGCAATCAATGCGATGACCAAGACGTCGAGCGTCGACAGCGTGCGGTGCACCAGCACCTTGTCGATGACGACCTGGAAAAACAGCGGCGAAACCAGCGCGAAAAGCTGCAGGAAGAACGAGGCAACCAGCACCTCGCCCAGGAGGTGGCGGTATTTGTGGATCGCGCCGAGGAACCAGGTGATATCGAACCGGCGCCCGAGATCGGAGAGCCCGGCGCGGCGCGTCATCAAGACGAGCCGCCCGTCCCACACCGCCTCGAACTCGTCGCGGCTCATCATCGAGGGGCGCGGCGAGATCGGCGACTGGACCAGCGCCTTGTCGTCGGCGACCTTGCCGAGGATCAGGAACCTTCCGTCCTGCAATGCCGCGATCGCCGGCAACGGCGTCGTCGCCAGCCGCTCCCAGCGCGTCGTCACCGCCCGCGCCTTGACCCCCAGCTCCTTGGCGCAGCGCAGCATCTCGGCGACGCCGATCGTCTTCGCGCCGAAACGGTGACGGATCTGCTCGGGGTCGGCCCCGATGCCGTGAAAGCGCAGCAGCGCCACCAGGGCCGCCAGACCCTGATCCGGGGCGCCCGGGTCTTCTACCGGCATTTCGGCTCAGGCCCCTGCATTCGGCGCCCTCCTTCTGCGGGCCGCATCGGGAGGCCCGGCCGCCTCAGATGAATGGTTCCGGTACGATTTTTCTTCGATGATGGCGGAGCCCGCCGCCAGATTGATTGCGCGTTTGATCTCGGCGCGGCGGTCATTGGTCCGGTAAACGGCGCGCGCCAGCTCGACGAATTGCCGGCCGAAATCCCCCCGTCGTTCGCAATCCCGTATCGCGTCCTCGATCTCCCACAGGCTTTCATTGGTCTTCTTGAGCTCCCGGGTCAACGCCGCCAGGGCGGCGGGGCCGACACCCGGCCGATCCCAAACGGCGCGCAGCTGATCCAGCTCGGAACGCACGTTGCGCAGCTTCGCCGCATCGGCAATGCGCTCTGTCTTGATTTCGAGGATCGTAATCTTGTCGGCCAATTCGCCAACCGCCACGGGAACGAGCATCGGCTCGTCCGTCGGCGTGGGTTCGAGGTTTGCCGGCACACCCGCTTCGCGCTCTCCCGAGATAATCCGCGCCAGCTCTTTCGCGACCCGCTCGAACACCTCGCCCCAATCCCCGGGCTGGCGCTGGCGGAACAGCCGCGCGGTCGGGTACCAGGGAGAATCCTCGCGGCCGATCAGCCAGCGCCAATCCGGGTTGAATTTCAGCACGACCCAGACCGGTCGGCCGAGCGCGCCCGCCAGATGCGCGGCCGACGTATCGGAGGTAATGACGAGATCAAGGCTCGCCATGACCGCGGCGGTATCGCGGAAGGCATCCGGCCCCGCGTCGAAATCGGCGCCAAGCGTTTCGACCTGCATGCCTTCGGGCAATCCGTCGAGCTGGTCGAGACCGTGGCTTTTTTGCAGGCTGATCAGCCGCACCCCCGGCACCGCGGCGATCGGCGCGAACGCGCGCAGCGGCACGGAACGGCCCTTGTCGATCTTCACGTCCGGGCGGCCTTGCCAGACGATCCCGACCTTGAACCCGTCCGCCGGCAGGCGCGCGCGCCACAGAGCGACCCGCTCCGGATCGGCAGCGAGGTAGGGAACATTTGCCGGGATCGTCGTCTCGGTCGTGCCCAGCACCGCCGGCACGCTCATCAGCGGCAGATGAAAATCGAAGCGCGGGAGCTTGTCGCCGTTGCCGACAACGGCCTCGACACCCGGTGTCGAGCGCAGCAGCGTGACGAGGCCTCGCGGCACGGCGAGAATGATCCGGGCGCCGCGCGCGGCCAGTACCGCGGCAAAGCGCGCGAATTGCAGCGTGTCGCCGAGCCCCTGCTCGGCGGTAAGCAGCAGCGTCTTGCCGGCGAGGTCCTCGCCCCGCCACAGCGGCTGCACGAGTTTTGGGGCTTTCAGGTCCTTGACGCCGCCCTTATAGCGCCATTCGTATTCCTGCCAGCCAAAGCCGAACTCCCCGTTCAGCAGCAAGGCAAGCGATAGGTTGAAATGCGCCTCGGCATAATCGGGTTTCAGCAGGATGGCCGTGCGTTCGCACGCAATCGCCTCCTCGACCAGACCCTTGTCCATCAGGGCGAGGGCGAGGTTGGCATGGCCCGCGGCATAGCCGGGATCGATCTCGACCGCGCGCCGGTAATGCGCCAGCGCGCCGTCGAGATCGTCCGCCTTGCTCAGCGCCAGACCCAGATTTGAATGGTATTGCGGGTTGTCCGGCTGCAGGGCGAGCGCCTGCCGGCACTCGGCGACCCCCTCCTCGACGCGGTCCGCATCGCTCAGGGCGACGCCGAGATTGGCATGCGCCTGCGCCAGCCCTGGATCGAGCGCGACTGCCCGCCGATAGCCCCCGATCGCCGCGTCGAGCTCGCCCTTTGTTTGCAGGCTCAGGGCAAGGCCGAACTGTACCTTGGGGTCGTCGGGCCTGAGCACCGCTGCCTGCCGGTAGGCATCGACGGCGCCATCCGTGTCGCCATTGCGCTGGAGCAGATCCCCGAGCCGGAGATGGCTCTCGGCATCTTCCGGCTTGGCGGCAACCGATTGCCGCAAGGCGGCAACCGCCCCCTCGACATCGCCTTTGGCGGTCAATGCGACCGCCAGATTGCCAAGGGCGGCGACGTGATCGGGCTTGATCGCGACGGCGCGGCGATACAGCGCTATCGCCTCGTCGATCCGGCCGCTGCCGTGCCGAATGACGCCGAGGTTCGAACAGGCTTCGGCGTGGTTCGGGTCGAGCGCAGTCACCTCGCCGTAGGCCGCGGCGGCCGCGTCGAGCAAGCCGTCGCGGTGCAGGGCGAAGCCGCGCTCGAAAGCAGCGCGTGCCAGATCGAGCGCATTGCCGACCGGCTCCTTCCAGCCGTTAGGCAACCGCCTTTCCCGCGCCCCGGAGATCGCCTGGGTCAGTTCCGCCGCGACGCGCTGCAATACCTCGTCCCAGTCGCCGGACTTGCGTTGTCGGAACAGCCGGACGGTCGGGTACCAGGGCGAATCATCCCGGCCGGACAGCCAGCGCCAGCACCCGTCAAACCGGCTCAATATCCAAACCGGCTTGCCGAGCGCGCCGGCGAGGTGCACGACCGAGGTGTCAACGCTGATCACCAGATCGAGCGCCTCGATCAGCGCCGCC
>CAYMRQ010000010.1:0-43338 GCA_964392845.1 uncultured Rhizobium sp. | reverse complement strand
TCCGGCCTTGACGCGCCAACCGATAGCGTGTGCGATTGGTCCCACGTACAACATATTGGGGAAGCACATGGACGACATTGCCGGTATCGTCAAGGGCATCGTCCTGTTCGCGATCGTGATCGCAGTCCTCGGGTCGATCGTGGCAATCGGCCTCGCCTTCTGGCCGATATGGCTCGCGCTGGCGGCCATCACCATCGGTGGGAGGATCTATTGGAAGCGCCATAAGCGTGCGCACAACATGGTGTAGGGGAGGGAAGCACATGCAGCTCAAGGTCAAACGCTCGCAAAGCACCACGGGCCTGATCAGCAAGAGCGTACTTTTCTGCGCGGACATCCGGGCCGAATACACTGACGACGAGCGCGCCAACATCAACAAGTACGCCCTCGGTGGCGAGGTCATTTACAACAGCCGCGCCGCCGCCGAGCATCTGGACCGCATGCAGCGCCAGGTCGACGGCAGCGGCAAGGGCCTCCTCAAGGGGCTCGGCTCGCTCGTCCTCGCCAAGATGAACCTCAACGTCACGATCGCGAGCTTGCAGCAGGGCCAGCACATCGAATGCAAGGACCTCGGCGAACTCCTCGAATGCGAGGAGGCGATCATGAACGCATGCAAGAACCTCAAGGGTTACCTAGAAGCCGCCGCGACGTTCGACGGGCGGGAGATCGTCGTGGACCTGGATGAGCAGATGGCAGCCTAGCGTCTTCACGCCGTTCTTCAGCCGGTTCACCAATCAGAAGACGGCCGAGCTTCAGGAGACAGAGGAGCTATACCAGCGCGTCAGCCGCCTCCACGCCCGGTTCAAATACGCCGACGAGGAGGCGGCCCGCGCGTTCAGGTTCGAGCTGTTCGCCCGGTTCGAGGAGCGCGTCCCCGAGCCGCTGCGCTCCTCATTCTATGCCACGGTCGCCGTCTTCCTGCGGTTCGAGACGACGATATTCGAGCTGCCGGCCTTCGAGCCGTCGCTCTCCCTCAAGGAAATGGTGGAGCTGCGCGACGCGCTGCGCCGCAAGCAGCATTTCCATACGAACGAAGACCGCATTCTCGGGCTCATGGGCGATTGCGTCACTTCCATGCTTGAGTACATCGCCGCATTGCTGCCGCAGGTCCTCGACCCGTCCCCGTTCACGATCCCGCTGATCTACGCCCTGCCCGAACCGAAGAAGCTGATCGACAACCTCTACGCCACCCTTTGGAACCAGAAATACGTCGATGCCGGGCTGTTCGTCGAAATCGCCCGGCAGATGTATTTCAACCTTTGCGTCGCCTCCGACATCCAAAATCCCCACGATCCCAAGCGGCCGTTCAAACCCGCGTCCAAAAGCGACGCGCCCTTGAGCGAGGTAGTCGAAACCTATCTGCACGACACGCCGTTCTGCTCCCTCTTCAATGCGCCCGTGCCGCTGAGGCTCACCCACGAGGAGCGCTTCAGCCACATGGAGATCGTCGGCGGCAGCGGGGCAGGGAAGACCCAGCTCCTCCAAAATCTTATCCTTCACGACCTTCAGTCAGACGACCCGCCCGGCATGGTCATCGTCGATAGCCAGGGCGACCTCATCGACAAGCTATCGCACCTCGCGCTGTTCGACGAAGACGGCCCGTTAGCCGACCGGCTCATCCTGATCACCCCGAAGGACATCGAGCACCCGCCGGCCCTCAATATCTTCGACGTGAACCGCGCCCGCCTCGGCAGCTACGGCGCTCTCGAACAGGAGCAGGTGGTCGCCGGCGTCATCGAGACCTTCGATTATCTCTTCACCGGACTTATCGGTGCCGACCTTACCGCCAAGCAGGGCGTCCTCTTCCGCTACATCGCCCGCCTGATGCTTGCCCTTCCCGAGGCGTTGGGCCGGAACGCCACCATCCTCGACATGATGGCGCTGATGGACGACGCCGAACCCTATCAGCAAGCCATCCACTCGCTACCGGACATCCCGCGCAGCTTCTTCGTGCGTGATTTCGCGAGCAAGCCGGGCAAGAGAAGCCAGTTCGACCAGACCAAGGACCAGATCCGCTATCGGCTCCAGGCCATCATCGAGAACCCGACCCTTGCCCGGCTCTTCACCTCCGAAGAGACCAAGATCGACCTCTTCACCGAGCTGAACCGAGGCTCGATCATTCTCGTCGACACCGCCAAGGACTTTCTCAAAGGCGCATCCTCGCATTTCGGCCGCATCTTCATCTCGCTCGTGCTCCAGGCCGTGCTCGAACGCGCCGTGATACCCGAGGAAAAACGCAGGCCCGCCTTCCTGATCGTCGACGAGGCCGCGGACTATTTCGACAGCAACATCGACGACCTATTGACCGAGACCCGCAAGTACAAACTCGGCTGCGTCTTCGCGCATCAATTCCTGGACCAATGCACCCCGTCCCTGCGCGCTTCGCTCGCCGCCAACACCGCGATCAAGATGGCAAGCGGCGTCTCCATGTCCGACGCCCGAGCCCTGGCGCCCGACATGCGGACGACGGCGGATTTCGTCCTTTCCCAGCCGCGACTCCATTTCGCCTGCCATATCCGGAACGTGACCCCGCAGGCCGTCTCCATTCCCGTATCGGTCGGGAAGCTGGAGGAGCAGCCCCGCCTATCCACCGGTGCCTATGAGCAATTGAGACGGCGCAACCGCGAGCGCGTCAGCCTGTCGGGTCAGCGACAAGATAAACGAGAGGCAGCGCCCCCGCCGGAAGCGCCAGAGCCGCGCCGGCACCAGTTCCGGCCGACTTCGCAGCCGCCTGAACCCGGACCCTCACCCGAGCCAGAGACGGCAGAGGAATGGAGGCTGCCATGCTAAAATTTCAAAGGTGCACATAGACATCCGCGCGCGCCATCATTGACCATCGCAGCACATGCGGCCCGGCGAAAGCGTCGATTGCTTATGGCATCTACCGATGCATGAAAACCGACACCCTAGGCCGCCGGCTTCGCTTCGCTCCGCCTCAGCCGCGGGGCAAGCGGATTGACCTCAACGAACGCGATCTCCTCATATTCGAGGCCCTGCATCGCCACGGGCCGCTGCCGACCCACTACCTCTACGAGTTCACCCGGCACCTCGGGAAGCACCTTTCCAGCTTCCAGCACCGCCTCACGAAACTCACCAACGGCACGGAGAACGGGACCGCATACCTCGCCCGGCCGCAACAGCAGTTCGCTTCGTACAACGCTCGCTGCCAGCCGATCATCTACGACCTGGCAGCCCCCGCGTTCGCCGTCCTCGCCGAGCGCGGCAATCTGGCGCGACAGCCCCGCACCGACCCCTTCCTTCACCGGTTCATGGGCGCCTGCGTCAGTGCCTCGATCAGGCTTGCCGCGGACAAGCACGGTTCTCGACACGGCAGCAAAGAGGACATCTTTCAACACCCAAAATGTCCGCAGGACACGAAGTACGCGCGTAACCCGCTTGCCCTACCGATCTGGTCTTTCATGGGAAGCAAGTTTCTCGTGCCCGACGACCTGTTCGTTATTCAATACCCCGGACCCAAGCCTCGCTTCTTCGCGGTAGAGATCGACCGCAAGACGGAGAGCATCAACTCCGAAACCGCCAAGACAGCCTTCGGGCGGAAGCTCCAAGGCTATATCGAGGCCATCAAGAACCGCACCTACCACAAACACTGGGGCATACCCGGCCTCGCCGTCCTCACGGTTACGACGAACCCCATACACCTTCAGCACATGCTCGACTATTTCCGCACACTCAACGAACCACAGCTTGCAGGACATTTTTTGTTCAAGTCGAAATCGCACTTCGGAGCCAATTGGGAAATCCCCCCGATCATGTATGACCTGTTCAACGAGCCGTGGATAACAGCAGACGGGCGGCAGGTTGCCATAGATACGGCATGATACAATAGGGGCAGACCACTATTGGAGTCCGCCCCATGGCGACCGTAGACTTCGCGGACTTGAAGAGCCGCGTTTCCATCACCGACGTTCTTTCCATGCTCAACATCACGAGCCTTCGCAAATCAGGCGGGGTGCTCCGAGGCCCCTGTCCTATATGCGGAGGTGACGCGACCGACCGGCATTTCGTCGTCACGGAAGGGAAGGGCTGGTACTGCCACCACTGCAAGAACGGCGGCGACATCATCAAGCTCGTTGCGACCGTGCGCCAGATTGAGGTGCGGGCTGCCGCGCTTGCTATTCAAGAGCATTTCGGAACCGTGCACGGTGCAACCGTACACCGTGCACCCGTTCCCGAAGGGAACCGTTCCCAGCTCCAGCAGATCCTCGAACGGCTCCAGCCCGAGCACGAGGCGATCCAGAAGCTCGGCATTAGCCCCCAGACGGCCACCGACTTCGAGAGCGGGTACGACAAGGCCGGCATCCTTCGGGGCCGCTACGGCATCGCCCTCCGCGATCCCGGCGGTACGCTGGTCGGGTTCGTCGGTATTGCCCTGTCTCCCGAACAGTCACCCAGGCTCAAATTCCCGGAGAGCGTCGAGCCGGCCGCGATCCTGTTCAACGCCCATCGCATCGCCAATGGCGGCGACCTCTTCATCTGCCGCTCGCCGCTGGAGGCGGTCCTGGCCGTCGAGAACGGGGCGCCGATCGACAGCGTGATTGCGTTTGCGACCCCGCTCATCAGCGCCCAGCAATTGGAAATGCTCGCGTCCTTCATGGACGAACACCAGATCGAGGGCGGCTCGCTGTAGCCCTCACCGTGCCCGAGAGCGCGCCGTAGAAACTGACACCCAACCTGCCCCGCGCGTATGCGGGGCTTTTTATACCTGCCATGCAAAATAATCCAATCTACACACAGAGAACCAAACCGCGTCATGACGACCATTGCAACAGATAGCGAACGATTACGGTGATGAAATTCGTGTATAGAACCCCTGTCCTCACGACGACGAGGACATCCGGCCATGATTTCGCCCACGCTTTATTCAAGCCGTACCGACGACTGGCCCACGCCGCAATCCTTCTTCGACCAACTCAACACGGAGTTCGATTTCACCCTTGATCCGTGCGCTTCTCCTGCCAACACAAAATGCGTCGCCTACTTCACCCAAAAGGATGACGGGCTCAAGCAAGACTAGGGTGCCCATCGGGTGTTTTGCAACCCCCCTTACGGTAAAGCGATGCGGGGTTGGGCACGGAAATGCTATGAAGCATCTCAGAAAGGAGCGACGGTCGTATTGCTCGCGCATTCAAGAACCGACACGCGCTGGTTTCATGAATGGGTATACGGCAAAGCGGAATTGCGCTTCGTGAAGGGCCGCTTAAAGTTCGGTGATGGTAAACAATCTGCCCCGTTCCCCTCGCTCGTTGCTATCTACCGACCTCCTACTGTTCACTGAGATCGACTATCCATTCAGCCCCGCTCCGGCGGGGCTTTCTTTATGTGCTTTAATTACAGAGGACTCACGTTATTTGGAGACAGCCATGACGCTCATGCTTCACGCCGGAGCCAATGAGATCGATTACGCCGGCCTTCGGGCACTCGAAACTCCGCCGGCCACGCCAACCCACGTCCCGGTCGAACACTTCCGCGTCGTTGACCTCGTAAAGTCGACGCTCGGCATGTACGGCCACGAGGTGACGGACGAGCACCACGGCGTCACGCCGGACGGCGCGCGCTACTTCGGGCTCTTGTCGCTCCGCAGCACCTACACGGGGTACGAGGACACGGTGGGCCTTCGCAACAGCCACGATAAATCCTTCCCCGTAGGCATCGCCTTCGGCAGCCGCGTCTTCGTCTGCGACAACACCGCGTTCATCGCCGATCACGTCATCAAGCGCCGGCACACCGCCAACGCCAAGCGTGACCTGCCGGGGCTCGTTGGCGAGCTGATCGAACCTCTCGCCCTGCAACGCGAGCACCAGGCCCGCACCTTCGAGCGGTACCGGGGAACCCTCCTGACCGACCAGCAGGCCGACCACGCCATTCTCAGCCTCTATCGGGAGGGCGTGATCAACGTCCAGCGGATCGCCGAGGTGGTGAAAGAATGGGATGAGCCCACCTTCGAGGAGTTCGATCAGCGCAACGCCTGGCGGCTCTTCAACGCCACGACCTTCGCCTTGAATGGACGGATCGCAGAGAATCCGGGTATCACCCGCCGGCTGCATACCGTCATCGACGGGGTGTGCGAGCGGATCAACTGAACACGACCCGCCCTCTTGGAGGGCGGGTTTCCGCATTGGCGCGCGCATACCTGTCCGTGGCGGGGAAGGGCGCCCGGACCCCTCCGGCCTCTCACTGCCTTCATCTCCAGTAGCGATATAACGCGACCAATATAATCACGACGTACAGTGCAACGCCGGCTCCGTAGAGTATCTGCCCCAACGCTGAGGCACCTAATATTGTGCCGAAAGCAACAAAAACGAACGTATACGGGATGAATGATATGGCGGATATGACAAGGAACTGCCAAAACGAAATTCGTAGCAAACCCCCCGCATAGTTAATGGCTTCCTGTATCAAAGGCGGGAGGAGAACGCGCATCAACAGAAAGGTGCGCCAGTCGCCACCCTGTGCGAGGGTTCTAATACGCTCTGTGGTCTTCTCGCCAAAAAGCTTCGCAATCAAGCGGGTGCCGAACCTCCTCGCAAGCCAGAAGGCGATGCAGGCACCCAGTAAATCCGCCATTACTATATAAAATGTGCCAACAACGTTTCCATATAATACACTCACAAGTGGATAGAGAGGAGCACCACTAAACGGTATCCAGACGACAGTAATGCTTTTCAGCAGAATTATAGCCAGCGGGCCGAAGACGCCCGCCTTTCTAACAAATTCTGCAATCGGCTCTTGCCCGATCCACTGAGTTGTGGCGTATGTGATAAGGATTATGGTGCAAAGACCTAAGAGTCCCAGGACGAAATGCGCCGGTGTGAGACCGAGTGTGCGCAATCCGGGTTGCTCTTTCTGGGTAACAGGCGTCGAGTTGCTGGTGAGTTTCGGCTCCATCTCGGTAATACTACTCCCCTGATCACCAAGTAGACAGCTAACACCGCGCGGACTTGTAACTCTCCAACCACCTTACCCATGTGTATGGCAGATCAAACTCTTTCGCTCCTGTAAGAATCTGTTTCAAGTATCTTCGACTCGGCATACCTCCAGGCGCAACCGTGTTCGATATGTATGCCTGCGCTCGCTCATATTCTCCGGAATCCAATCGCACGCTCACGTCAATGCGCCTATAACAGCCTAGAGGGACCATTTCCAGGAGATCCAACACGCAACGCGCCCGGTTGGGTAGCACATGCAAGACACCATGCACGGTGGCAGGGTAATCTGCCATAATTGTGGCACTTCCGTGACGAAGTCTTTGTCGTGTCAGACATCCATCAAACGACATTCTGTAGTTCGTAAGTTCAGCCCGGAATGATCGGAGTGGTTGGACACCTAACCGCCGCAAGCGCGCAGAACTCATGTTCGTCCCATAGGCGAATGTAGTGAACTCTCCACCAGTATGCCACCGAAAATGCATCCATGCCTGGGCCTCCTTCATTTCTGACCCCATGATTCCTGGATTAGCGGAGGTCGTTTTGCTTGGATAGTCTAGCTTCGTTAAGCCGAATGGCAGCTACACGCTGCCTCCGATGCCGGGCTCGTTTTAGAATTTCAAGGAGCCCTCTCCGCTCCCCTCCGTGTACACGAGCACCGCTGGCCAAGCGAACAACAAGCTCCGCCTGGGCTGCAATGGCTTTGGCCGCTGTATCATAGTCATACCGCCTATCCCATATCCAATTCAGTTCCGCTAACGGACCATTGATCTCCAATAGCTTAATATTCGGGCTATCCTTCAAATCGTCTAAAGAAAATACCTTGATATCAAACTTACCGAGGTGAAACTCACTAGGAACAGCGATTCTATCGATCGCCTCCGAAAGCGCCCTAGTGATTAGGTGTCGACTGTCGTGGAATAATGCCCCTCCACTGCCGCTCGCTGCTATCGCTAAATTAATCGTTTCGCCACATTGCGGAACTGCAAGAAGATCACCACCATAGGCTGCTTTTACCCTACTACTTATGGCCTCCCATTCTTGTCTTGCCTCTATGAGGCCCTCGATTGAGCTAGTGCCGTCTCCAACAACCGAGGGAAGAATGCGCTCAGTGAGATCGAGTATGTGGCCCGATGCACACCCATTGTGACGGAAGTAGTAGATCGAGAACTCTCGACCGCCCTCGATGTACGGCTGCAGCAGGTAATCGTCTTCCTGTTCGTGCAGGAAGCCCAAGAGCGTTGGGGTGTTGGTAAAGAGCCGAACCCCCACTGAGAAAAGCCCACAATCCGGTTTCGCGATAACCGGGTACTCGATTTGATGTGTTGTAAGGATCTCGTCGAGGGCGGCGCCGGTGAGGTCCACAGCGCGCGCAACCTTCGCAGTGGGAATTGCGTACTCACATCCGGCAAAGAGCTGATAGCGATCGAACTTAGAGTCTAGGCCGGTACCGGCAAACCGAAGTTTGGGATTTATACGGAATAGGGAGAACGGAGATACGCGGTAACGGACCATTAGCCAAAGTATTCGGGGCAACAACGGAGCATAGATCCGGCGGGTTGGCCAGAGTTGCCAAGGTGTGCTGTGGGAGCGAGTGATCATAAGGCCTCTCCAGTGCCAAGTCTTGCGGTCGGCGCAAGCCGCCGACTGCTACCGCAGGGCGATCGAGTTCCTCGACCAGAACCGGGACTATTCCGAGAGGCCGGATTCAAGGATTCGTTCACTGAGCGCATCGGCAAGCTCACCCCACCAGCAGCGACCTGAGCGCTCGCTATCGAAGACCGTGATCACCGAGCCAAGGTTGCGCCATCAGATACGGCGATCTGGCTTACCTAGCCCGTCTTATTCATGAGGCACGGCGCCGGCCAATCCGGCGCAATCCTCGTCACCTGCATACTGTGGGCCGGGTCGCCCCGCACTCAGGCGGACATGTGGTCTCGCGCTTCCCCCTCAAAACACAAGGCGACCACTTCACGCCAGTGAAAATACCGCCCCCCGGCCCTCTTGAACTGTTTGACTTCCTTCCGGTCAGCAAATGAGTAATAGGTTCGGAAGGATGGATTCTGAGCCGCCGTCCGAACCATGCCAGTCTCGCACTCGTCTAGGGCCACTCCGACTATCTTGATCCCTTCTTTCATGACCGTATAGTCCAAGTGCAAAACCGTTTCGTCCGGATGTCGTGTGTGCTGATACTGCCCGATTACGGGACCGGAGTCGAGCCTTTCTTCCATGAAGTGGACCGATGAGCCAACTACCGTCTCGCCATCAGCGACGGCGTGAAATGATGGATCGATGCCTGCATATTTCGGCAGAAGTGAATTGTGCAAGTTGATGCAGCCCAGTCTCGGCAGATTCAACACGTCTCTATGAAGACGTTGGTTGAAAAATACGGAAACAATAACATCTGGATGGTAACTGTTGATGAGTGCTACCGATTCCGGCGCGTTGATGCTGCGTATGCGAAGAATTGGGATTTGGTGAGCCGCAGCCACCCTATCTAGGGACAGCAAAGAATCGCGCGCGTGCACTCCACCGAACCAGAAAGCACCGGGCGCCTGAATGATTTTGTACCCGCGACTGATTAGTGCCCCACGCGCAGTGTATTCTAGCCCAGACCGACGTACGAGTTTTACAACATCCCTCCAGCCACGAGGCGCTGTGGAGACGACCATCGCCGTCATATGGTGGCGCGTTGCCTGATATAGCAGAGCAGAGGCCAGCGCCCAAGAGCCCAAGAAATCACTGGTGAGATACAAGTACTTCACTACGCACCACCTGTCGCACTGCACTGAATCGTGAACTCCTACCCAGGAACAAGGAACAGGACGTTGTGGTTCTCCTGCGAAAGTGGCGCAACATGTGAACGACAAGTCGATATATCCAACGCCCGACGCCTTCGGCGTGCCCCCTCAGGGGCGTAAAAGATTTCCATGGCTTGGCAAAATGCCGATTCATATCCTCACCGCCGTGCCATTTCTACCGGAAATACAGGGTCAAGATCCGCCGGTTGGCAACGCCGAAGTCGACAATGCCGACACCAGTTACCAGAGCCATGGACGTCACCGTTATTGTGCTGACGCAGGCCACCCACTCTCCGTGGGGATGACCCACGAGCGCCACGAGGCCCACCAGCACCACGATTCCTAGGTAATGTGTGGCGGTCGCCGATTTGGTAGTCCGCCGGGGCCGCGGGTAGGGTTGCTTCTCAAGTAGCGCTGCTAACCGGGTGGACGCAAGCAGGAATCGCATCAATAACGCTAGCAGAACAAACCAAATTGGGATCATACCCATTGTCATCAACGGAAGAAAAGCAGCAATGGTAGTGAAATCGTCCGTCATGGGATCCAGTCCTGATCCAAGCGTTGTCGCCTGTCCCCAGCTCGTGGAACGTGCTACCCAACCGTCGATAAAGTCTGACATGGCAATCATGATTGTGAGCAAAAACGCCCCGTAGAGCGCGATCTCGGTCCCGACCCACAGCACCCAGATTAGGAGCATAACGGCAGGTATTCGAGATAACGTGATCAAGTTAGCCGAGTTAGATGTGGAGATCCGGACGGCGAGATACTTCATACCGAAGATCCCTCCCCGGCTCGGTTACACAAAGACTTCGTTAGGGATGCACTCGGGGTCTGATTCATTGAGACGATTCCCCTGCGGCGGTATTGAGGCCGCTCGCCGGCGCCAGGGCAACGACGGCCTCCATTGCGGCTCTACATCGCTTGCCACTGGGAGACTCCGCAACTCTTTTTTTGAAGTTCGATAATGGCCTCGGCGCGGTCCAAGCGCTGCTGAGTCGGGTGTTGTCCCGCCGGGCTCTGGCCAGCTCGATGGCCAGCGGGTTGGGTGGCGATGACTTGGGACCCCGCTTGCTCATCGACTACGCCATATTTGGTAGTTCACACATTCTTTCATTTGCGATCCGGAATAACGCACCGCTACGATTAACTGCCACTGTCGCGGGTAGCTTTGCGACGACCAGAGTGCAATCTTGCCGGAAGCCGCCCTTCTAGTCGGTTGTACACACCAGTACCGTTTACGGAGCACAGAAAAAGTGATTTGTTTAGTGCAGTGAATTCGTACAAAAAGAGGCCCAGCAGAGATCGGTCCAAAAACGACCGTTTGCGGAGCGCCCCTTTCTCCTCCCTTGTCGGCTACATGCGTGTGTCGAAAGCCGACGGCTCCCAGGTCCTCGACTTGCAGCGCGACGCGCTCATTGCCGCCGGACTCGCCGAACGCAACCTCTACAGCGATACCGCGAGTGGCAAGCTCGACAATCGCCCCGGGTTGGAGAGCTGCCTGAAGGCCCTGCGGCCCGGCGACACGCTCGTTGTCTGGAAACTCGACCGCCTTGGCCGCAACTTGCGCCACCTGGTCAATGTCGTGCATGACCTCACCGAGCGCGACATCGGTCTCCGGGTGTTAACCGGCCAGGGAGCGGCTATCGACACAACGACCGCCGCCGGCAAGTTGGTGTTCGGGATCTTCGCCGCCCTGGCTGAGTTCGAGCGAGAACTGATTCGCGAGCGGACGATCGCGGGCCTTGCCGCAGCACGCGCCAGAGGCCGGCACGGTGGCCGGAAGCCAAAGATGACGCCGGCAAAGCTGCGCCTCGCGCAGGCCACTATGGGCAAGAAGGGCACGATAGTCGCGGATTTGTGCGACGAACTCGGGATAAGCAGCCAGACGCTTTACCGGCATGTCTCTCCTACAGGAGAGTTGAGGGTGAGCGGGAGAAAGGTGATCTCCCGTAGCCGGTCTTAGCACCCGCGAGCAGAAAACCCCGCCCGGCATCAGCCAGGGCGGGGTAGGGAAGTCAGAACTTGAGCGTCAATTGCTGCGACCGGCGCCGTGGTGCAATATTGCCGTCGAGCGGCAGCTCACCGGCCGTCACGACGCCTCGCGGCATTTTCTCGAGTACCAGTTCTTCGAGCCTTCGCCAGTACAGGGCGACGGCATCCTCATAGGAGAGACCGTCGACGACGATTTCGTCCCTGTAGTGGTGGTCGACGGCCATGAGCGCCCACGCGCCTTCGGCGCGACCCCGGATGAAGTACCCGGTGGTCGCCATCAGTACTCGCTCGCGAGCATGATGGTCAGCGCGCGCGTCGTTTTCGACGGGTCGGCCGGGTCCTCCGAGCCGTACCGCATGTCGGCGTCATATGCGTCGATTTTCCAAAAGAACTTCCGGCCGGAGAGCGTGAAGCTTCCGAAATCGTGCTCCTTGTGGGGGTCATTGTCGGGCGTGAAGTCCGAAAACGTCGCCACCCGCCGGATCACCATCGCCTTCACGTCCGACGGCAGGGCATCGACGCCCGCGGTCATCATCACCCGACCGCCGGTCATCGTGGTGCGGAAGCGGTCGTTCAGCTCGCGGATTTTCGCGGCGCTCATCGGGGGTCTCGATCAAAGAGCGTCGGCTCAGAATACCGCCCGGCCGCGGTGCGCGCCGACGGCGGGCGGGCGTCGTCTCGCAGTTCAAAGAGGGTCGGCTGCGGCTGGCGGGATTGCGTGAGTTGCTCGCGGCGCTTTTGGAGAATGTCTCTCCACGCATACCGCTTCCCGTCGATTTCTACGAAGCGCATGGCCGCACCGCATAGCGACGGTGGGGAAACGAGGCTCGGTAGCGACCGGCGGCGCACTGCGCCGCCGTCCGGCTCGGATAGTCGATGCCGAACTCCCGCCATTCGGGGAGCAGATAGACGCGATACATGGTCCGCCTCCAAAGAACAGTGTGACCATGTTGAATCCTACCAAACGAAACCCCCGCCACTCGGTCGGGGCAGGGGATTGCAAAACCGGGGAGTGGCGCGCCGTCTAGTATTTCAGCGTCACGCCGGTTTTCTCCGCGAGCCTTTTGATCCACTCTTCGTGGCGTGATAGTTGGACCGACACCGCGGAATATTCGAGAATCATCGCGTCTACTTTCCCGACGAGCTTATCAAGCAGAACGAGATGCCGTTCGAGCTTTTCGTCGAGCCCTGTGATGCGTTCATTCGTCTCGGCAAGCTGACCCTGCACGTGAATGAGGCCGAGTTCGACACCTGAGATGCGCGTATCGAGCCCGTCTATGCGTTTGCTCAGTGTGACAACGTCCTCCTTGGTCGCAACAACTGCGACTATGCGGGCGAGATCAGCGTCGGTAAGCATCGCTCAGAAGTATACCATGGTCGAGAGAAAGCCCCGCCCAGCATCAGCCAGGCGGGGCAGGGAACAGCCGTCAGTACGCGAGCGACGCACACGCTTCGAGGGTGGCAGCGCCGATGCGCGAGAGAAAATCATCGAACGTGCCGCCCGCGATCATGTGCCCGCAGGAGGCGCTTTCGAACGCGACGTTCTTTTTGATGACGAGCCACTCGTCGCCTCCGCCAACCTGTTGGATGAAGCAGAGATCGCCGAGAAAGAACGCCTGACCCAGGCACCAATTGCCGTGCACGAGCCGCGCCGCGAGTTCCGCGGCATCGCCACACTCGACGAATGACGCGCGGGTAAACGGCGGATCGCACGCCCGCCGTATCCAGCGGTTCGCCTCGCCGATCGCCAGCCAGGTCGCGACGGGATCGGCCGGATTCCACCCTGGCCGTTCTGCACTCATCAGATGAGCCCCCCAAGCACGAGACCGGACACGAGCGTCCCGCGCTCGCACACCTCGCACCACCCACGATCCTGGTCCGGCTCCATCTCGGCCGTGTAGTCGCAGTCCGGATTGTCCGGATTGCAGCAGATGGCCGGGCATACGCTGTCGGTCATCGCGGCAGCGAAGAGGTAGTTTTCGTCCGCAAAACCCTCGATATCGACGAGCTTCGCGAGCTTGGCGCGCCGCATCTTGGGGCTCATGGCAACCGCTCCGCGCCGATAACCTCCGCCATGGAGCGATGCTCGACGAACGCCCAGCGCTCGCCCACAGCAACATCGCGAGCCGCGCGCAGATCACCGCACCCTTCAATTTCCCCTAACCCGTTGGGAGAGAGCTGCCGCGTGGCAGCAACAGAAAGATCATCCATCAAAACCTCCGTCCCGCTACCGACGCCAGAGCAATTTCCGGCGCCGGCTCACAGGGCGGAGGGAGGCCCCACAATCCCCAAAGGGAGGTGGCCCAGGGCACAATACCCGGTGCGCTATACTATCGGCAAATGCGCCAAAGAAACGAGAAGTCATCAGAGCAAACCAATAGAGGATCCGGCAAACGGCTGTCAGTATTCGGAAAACTAGCCCAGTACCTGCGTCGCCTATTTTCGCCGCGCAAGGCCGCTAACATCCCGAGCGGCTTCACCGAGACCTATACAAACACAGCCTTCCACTTCGCTTTCAGCTATCCGCCTTATCTGCGCGTGGAGGCCTGGCAGGAGGGCGCCGTCACGACCGTTCGCGCGAGGAACGCGGCCAGAACCATCGGCTTCCAGATCGTCATCAGTCCCATTGCTGGCACGGACACGGCCATCACACCCGCGCGCATCGCTCGCGATATGCCCCGCGTCAAGACCCGCGCGCCCGAGACCCTGCACATCCACGGTGCCGGCAAAGGGCTTGCCTTCTACACGACCGAGCGAACCTTCGGGGACAGCTTCCAGGCGTGGTTCATCCGCGGCGGGCAGCTCTTCCAGCTCAGCAGCTACACCCCGCACGCCGCCCTCGCCCGCGGCGTCCTCGCGAGCTGGACCTTCACGAAGTAGGTATGCATCGCGCGTCATTTTCCCGCTTTGTCAAGCCCAGCAAGTCAGTCAGGAAGGGCGTATTAACAGCCCTCATCCTCTTCACCCTATCGCTCGCACCGCTTACCCCGCTCGCGTCATTTGCACCCCCTTCGCACAGCGGCTTTACGGGGTTCCTATCCGCGCCGCAGGCAATGGCCGCCGTTACCCAGGGCACCACCCTCACGATGCCCAACAACTCTCTCGGCCTCGTCGGCCACTGGACCTTCGACGGCAAAGACATGCTCCGCAACGTCGCCGACACGAGCGGGCAGGGCAACACCGGCTACATGGTCGCCGCAGCCACAAGCTCGCAGGTCACTCCCGGCCCCCTCGGCCAAGCGCTCAAGTTCAATGGGACGAGTCAGTATGTGGTAAATACTTCACCATCAGGTATGCCCGATATTGGTGGGGTGATGACCCTCTCACTTTGGGTGAAATATGCGTCTACCGCTAGTAGGAGGATTGCCCTCGCTCTACCCCTAGGTGATGGCTCTGGTGATGGCAACTCTGTTGATATTGAACTCACCTTTGCTGACAGTACAAAGATTGGGGCCATTCAATGGGGTGGGGGCACTATTGTTTCAGCAACTGCGCCCGCAGTAAATGTTTGGCACCTTATAAGTTATGTGCAGACTGGCAATGGAGTCAACTTATACATAGATGGTGCTCTTGCCGCAACAGCAGGAAATCCTACTCAATCTGGCGCCGTTGGATTGATACGAATAGGGTCATTTAATTCTTCGTATCCAGACCCGTATTGGAACGGCTCCATCGACGACGTCCGTCTGTACAATCGCGCTCTCTCGGCGGCGGAGATAAAGCAGCTCTACAACCAAGGCACAGGCTCCCACCAAAACCACAACCCGGTCGGCTCGGGCCTCATCGGCTACTGGACCTTCGACTCGCCCACCATCAAGGGCAGCACCGTCATCGACAACTCCGGCAGCGGCAACACAGGCACGCTGGTGGCTGGCCCCTCTGTCGTCATGGGCAAGATCAACCAGGCGCTCAAGTTCAATGGAACGACGCAGTATGTGAAAATACCATTAGTTAGCTCACAGATAAATAATTTTACCTTCGCATTTTGGTTGAAGGTCGATGTCACGTCTGATACTCGAGGGGGGATATTTTTCAATGGGAGCGGCTCGAATGGTTATGGCTTTTTTGCTGGCTCTTCGGACGGGGGAAATACGACAACATTCCATTTTCTTGCGCAGTCGGTTTATTGGCAAAACACCAGCATTGGCTGGACACAGGGTAAATGGCATCACATTGTGGGGAGTCTCAATTCCAGTAATGTTTGGCAACTATATAAAGACGGAGTATTAGTTTTCACCTCAGCTCCCCGAGCAAATTTAAATACTCCTACAGTAAATACGCTTCTTGGCTCGGAGGATGGTGCTTCTTCGGTCACCCATAATCTCGACGACCCACGCATCTACAACCGCGCGCTCTCGGCGGCGGAGGTGACCCAGCTCTACGTTCAAGGCACTGGTACCCACCAAAACGTCACCCTCACCCCGCCCAACCTCGCCTCCGGGCTGGTGGGCCACTGGACCTTCGACGGCAAGGACATGATAGGCAATGTCCGCGACTCAAGCGGGCAGGGCAACACCGGCTACATGGTCGCGGCCGCGACCAGTTCGCAAGTAACTCCCGGCCCCCTCGGCCAAGCACTCAAGTTCAATGGGACGACGCAGTATGTGAATGTCGGCAATACTAGCAGCCTGACCTTTACCACCAATAGCTTCTCCATCTCAATCTGGGCATACCTGCAAACAAGCTCCTCACTCCAGACCGTTATCGGCAAAACCTCTCTTAGCGGCCCCGGCGCCAATGACTACGACATCCTCAATCGAAACGGGACGTACTCTTTTCGGGTATTTCCCGCTGTGGGCGCCTACGAGATATCCGACGGGAACAACCAGACGGGCAAATGGGCTCATATAGTAGCCGTGCGAGACTCTGGCAATACTGGGAAGCTCTACGTCAACGACGTGCTGGTTAGTTCAACCGCCGACGCAGGTAACACTATTACGAATGCTTACGATTTTCACATAGGGCATAATGGCTTTAACTTTAACGGCACCATCGACGACGTGCGGGTCTACAACCGCGCTCTCTCGCAAGCCGAAATCACCCAGCTCTATAACCTCGGCCACTAACCCGCGCTCACCCCTGCACCACCACCACCACCCCTAACCAACGGCCGCCAAGCGCTTTGCCCTGAGCCCGGAACACCGCCCCCTAACCAAACCCCAATCCGCCAAGGCTCCACCTCGCACAGGCACCTCAAATCGTCCAGTATCCGTGACCTACTGGCCGCCCGAAATCCGCAACCACACCATCCCGTCTTCGTGACCTCCGCCTCCGCGCCTGGACCCTGGCTCTGAGCCCTGTCCACAGGCCGCGCGGATACAGGCGTCCGCGGCGGGCTATCCTTGCCCCATGCCCGACCAGATTCAATTCGAAGGGGAGGGGAGCGAGTACGGCCGGAGAATGGTCCCAAAGCCCATGCCGGCAATGACCCGCTGGGTCGTTGCCACCGGACTCGCCAACGATGAACAGAGCGCGAAATACGTGCTCCTTACCATCGCCGTTGCCGCATTCATATCTGGCGCTGTGATGTATATTCTTTTTGACTCGCCTCCGTACTACGCGCCGCAGAACACCAATAACGCCGCCTACCAATTAAACGCGCAGTATGAGGGCGGGAAATAAGACGGCATCGCGCAGCGAAGAGAGAGGGTTCACCCTCATCGAACTTCTCGTCGTCATTGCAATCATCGGGCTCCTCTCTTCTATCGTACTGGCCTCCCTCAATACGGCCCGATCGAAGGGCCGGGATGCAAGGCGTGAATCAGATCTCCAATCCATCCAGACTGCGCTCGAACTTTACTATCTGAACCGCAATTCGTATCCCGTCGGAGCAGCTGGAAGCGACCGCGCGTGCTGGGTGCAGCAACAAACGAGCGATCTTGGCTGCAACCCGCTTGCAGCGCTCATAACCGACAAGGATATTTCTGCGGTTCCGTATGACCCAGGTGTGAATACATATGTCGGGTCCGGTTGTGGCGGCGCACAATTCTACGCTTATTGGAGTAACGGACAAACATATCTGCTTGGAGCAGCTCTTGAATCCAAAGCCTCAAGCGGCTGTACTCAGGTAGGTAACTGGAACGGCCCAGCAGACGCGTCTTATACATACCAGTTCTATATTCGAAACGGTACGTAGTACTCCGAAGCTTACGCGAGATGCTCCAGGCCAGCATACGTAGCTCGACTAAACCCCTTGCCGCATCCTTCGGCACCGACAAGGGCACCGGCGACCCTTCCACCACCACCGGCAGCACACCCGTCCATTTTCCGTGACGAGCATCCAGCCGCGTGCCGGCTTCCGGGATTTTTTCCTCAATCGCATTTAAATAAAATGCTGGGCATGTGAAGCAACTCACACATCTTCGGGACTACGGCGAGGTAGTGGATGCACTGCCTTCGGGCTGTATCCAAAGCACCCGCGTTGTGGAGGGCACCATGCTGAAAGCAATCCTGCTGAACAAGAGCGTGCCCAGGGTCGAATACGACCACCGAGCGCGCGAGGCGCGTCTCCGGTTCGAACAGATCGAACGACTGCTGGTGAAGCGCCAGGCAACGACCGGTTCCCAGCCCCTCCGGTTCTTTCGTCTTCTTGCCTTCAGCATATCCGGGAGCGGACGGAGAGGAAATCGACGTACAGGGTCGCCGAGTGATCGGCGGCCCTGTCGTATGCCAGTGCCTCTGCCGGTCTCTTGACCCCTCCGCGGCATTTCCGCGTCCAATTAAGCGGAGCGCGCTCCGATGCGTGCGGCATCGTCAGCCCTTTCCGCGAGCCCGTCATACTGACGAGCAACCTCGTGGAGGTGCTCTTTGAGCGCGAGCGTCGTCGCATCAGCAGCCAGCTCTCGCACGCGGGCCGCGTGCTTGCGGTAGTAATCCGCGGGTAACGATGGCGTGGATGGAGGAGACGGGTCCAAATCAGATGAGGCGAATGCTCACCGCCTCCGGTCCCTTGCCGCCCTCGACCATATCAACCGCTACGCGCTGACCTTCCGCCAATTCGCTGATACCAGCTCGGTTCAGCGCCGAGGCGTGCACGAAGATGTCCTTGCCGCCGCGGTCCCGTACGATGAACCCGAACCCTTTCTCGGCGGCGTAGAACTTCACCGTGCCGATCTCTTCGACGGAGGGCTGATCAGGCGGTGCCTGCGGGCGCTCGGGCCGGGGACGCCGAGCGGGTTCTTGCGCCGCGGTGCTGGTGTCGACGCTCAGGATCTCGGTGACCTGCACGCCCTTCTGGCCCAACTCGATCCGGACCTCAAGCGTAGCGCCCGGCGGCACGGTGCTGTTGCCGCTGCGCTCGACCACGCTCACATGGAGGAAGGCATCACCGCCGCTGGCAAGTCCTACGAAGCCAAACCCTTTGTCAGGATTGTACCACTTGACCATAGCCTGAACTGGCGGGCCGGCCGGTGATGCTTCGAACCTGGGGCCGCTTTCGCGTGGCGCAAATCCGAAACGTTCCGGTGGCGAGGAGTTGTCGTCATCAAAGCCTCGCCGCTGAGGCCGACGGGGATTTCGATCGTTGTGCACGCGCTCCTCGGCCGAACGTGGGCTCCCTTGGCAATGTCGCGCCCACGCTCTTCACCGTCAATAACATAGGTCAGGTGTCCGTAACCCGCCGACCCCGCAACCCCCTAACCAAGCCCCGCGCGGCCAAGCCGCCACCTCGCGAAGGCCCCGCCAGCCGTCCAGCATCCGTGACCTGCTCGATGTCTGGTTTCCGTGACGCCGCTGTCCCAAATCCGTAACCTCGCCGTCCATTTTCCGTGACCCGTTGACCGTGCTACGCTCGCGGCACTGGCACCTCTATGGCCCGTGCCCCCACCAGAACATTCCGAGTCCCGCACACCGAGAAGCGCCCGGAGCGCTGCCCGTACTGCCGCAGCACCCACGTCGCGAAGAAGGGCACGCGCAGGAAGAAGATCGAAGTCGTCCAGCTCTGGCGCTGCGCATCGTGCAAGCGCGTCTTCACGCCCTCGCCCGCGGCGCTACGCAATCGGACGTACCCGCTTCACGTCGTGCTCGACGCGATTACGCTGTACGACCTCGGCTATTCGCTGGAGCAAACCGCCGAGAAGATCCGGTCGCGCTTCGGCCGCCGGGCAGGCCGCTCGACGATTGCGGCCTGGCTCGCCGAGCACCGTGCGCTCATCACCTACACGCGCCTACGCTCCGAAGGCCGGCGCCTCTATCCGCCCACCCAAGCCATCCGCTCGATCAAGCTCTATCACCGCCAGATCTACAAGTACGCCTATCACCGCCCGAAGCTCGCCATGCTGCGGCAGGGAAGGGAACACGCCCGGTTCTCGGGCATCGCGGACTTTCTCGAACGGGTGCCGATCGAGTGTCCGCACGAACTTTTCCGCGATAGCGCGCGGGCTTCGCAGAAGGCTGCGAGCTTTCTCGACACCTCCCGCCTCATCGTCGTCGAGAAGGAAAACGCAGCGACGGGCATGGCCGGGCTCGTCATTCCGACAGTGGGGGACAACCGCCTGCGGCACGAGGCGCTCCAGCGGTTCATGCTCGCTAACGACAGCACCACGCTCGCGATCGAGGTGCCGATTTGGCTCGCCCCCGCGGACATCGCCGCGCTTGAGGCCGAGCACGGCGTCAGCTTATTGCCGTCGGATAGCGGCGCCGCGAGCATCACCGGCCACATCGACTTCTTGCAAGTTCGGAACGGCGCCGTCCACATCCTGGATTACAAACCCGGCGCCCGTGCCGACAAGCCGATCGCGCAGCTCATGATCTACGCGCTGGCGCTCACCAAGCTCGCGGGCCTCCGGCTGTTTGACATCAAATGCGCGTGGTTCGACGAGGAGGAGTATTGCGAGTTCTTCCCGCGCACGCTCCTTCCGCGCCGTCGCGGCGGCGCCAAAGCCGCTGCGTAAGGGTGATAACCCCGGAACATGCCTACAGCATGATTTTCTCGACCTCATCGAGTGTGATCTTGTCGCTGCGGCGATCGTAGAGCTTCGTCGTCCGCGCGCTTTCGTGCGCGGCCATTTGTTGGGCATGTTCGAGGAGCCCGCCGTTTTTGAGATAGACCGTGATGCCGGTCGCGCGGAAGGAGTGGCAGCCGATCTCGGTCGCGATGCCGGCGGCGGCGGCCCGCCGCCAGATCATGCGTAGCGCGTCGGTGCGGGTCATGCGCCGGTCGGTAAGCTGCCCGGTGCGGCCCGCCGCGGTGGGGAAGAGGTGGGCGGTCTTGTCCGCAGCGAGGCCGGTGTCGGCGAGATATGCGTCCATGTAGGTTTCGAGCAGGTGGTGGGCCGGCATGTCGTGGCGCTTGCCGCCTTTCTCGTGGAGGCGGACCCACGAGCGGCGCCCTTGCACGTAGTAGTCGGCAACGGTCATGCCGATCGCCGCGGAGACGCGGGCGAAGGTATAGATCAAGAGCGCGATCAGCGCGCGGTCGCGCAGGCCAACCGAAGTCGACACATCGATGCTTTCGAGGAGTTGGCGCGCCTCGTCAGCTTCGAGCACCGGCGTCTTACCTTTCTTGACGACGTGCTTCGGCCCGCGCACCGCCGCGGCCGGGTTGACCTCGACGACCTGGCGCACGACGAGCCAATCGAACAGCATGCGGATGGCGGCCAGGTGCTGCTTGACCGAGGGCGGGCTGTAGCGCCGGCCGAGGAACTCGACATAGGCCGCGACGTGGTGAGTGCGGAGCGTCTTCAAGGTAAGGCGCTGCGCGTCGCACCAGGCGCAAAACGAACGGACGGCGATGGCGTAGGCGGCGCGCGTGTTGCGGTTCCTGATCTGCGCCGTGAAGAAATCGATGAATGCGTAACCGGCTCGCTCGCCGCCGTCCGCGATAAACGCGGGCACGACCGCGAACTCGCCGACAATCGCCGGGAGATTTCTTTCTCCGAGCCCGTTGTTGATTTCGTTTTCGTCTGGCTCTAAGTTGCCCTCAACATTAGTACGTATTCTCATATACTTAGTGTATCATAACGTCCTTTATGATGCTCTACGGGCAGATGCGAGGAAGTGGAAAACCGGACGGTTTTCAGACCGCGCTACGAAGCTCCTGCCGGAAATCTTCCGGCGTGATCACCGCGATGTCTCGGTATAAACCGAGTGAAAGAAGGTCTTTGTCGCGACTGACAATCGTGTCGGCTTGGCCTGTAACCGCGCACGCGACGATCATGTCGTCCTCCGGGTCGCGCACGATACGTGTCAATGGCAGCGTCGTGCGCAATACATCGACCGCTATCTGCTGCAAGCTGAGGCAAAAGAGTTGCACGCGCTCGTCGCTGAACGGATACCGCGATCGGATATGCTCGCTTGAAATAAGCGTCCGCCACGTCTCAATGATGATGGCGGACGACAATACGAGATCGAATTGACCCTCAGCGGCTACAGTGAGCAGTTCGTCCGCAAGCCCGCCGGGCCGTAGGAACGCGCTGACGAGAACGGTGGTGTCGAGCACCACCCTCCTCATGGTTGCTCGCGCTTCGTTGGCTGCCCGTGCTTCTCAGCGTAGATGGTATCAGCAATCCACCGCTCTTCCTCCGCAGCGTTTGGCCGCGGCTCAGGCCCGGCATAGCCGACGCCGGATTGCGCATCGCGGAGGTTTGCAAGCCCCGCCTTACGGCGAGCCGACGCCGACCGCTTCAGCAGGATGCCCTCGACCACCTCTTCAGCGTCGAGCGACTCATCCTCCGCGGTGGTTAGAGCGTCGCGCAACTCGTCAGGTAGCGTAAGCTGATTGCCATGAAGATGAACCTTCGGCATTCTTGGCTCCTTCGTTTTCATGCCAGATATAGTATAGCAAGTCCGTGAATGTACAAGGAATGGGCAATGCCCATCAGCTTCCCGAACCACTCCCCTACCCTACTGCGGCAGCCGCCAGATTTTCCACGGCTGGGCATCTTCACAAGCGGGCGTGCTATTCTAAAGAAGAATATGGACCCGGATTTCGCCAATGGCGAGGTAGCGCGCCAAAGCGCGCCACCCAACTACGACAGAGCGCGTCACCCTTTAACTATATTTCAGGCCGTTGACCTGTTCGCCGAGCTTGGCGTCCCCCGTTCCAAGCGATCAGTACAGCGATTTTGCAAACAGGGACATCTTGATTGCGTGAGCATCAAGGGCGCTCGCGGCGATCAGTTTTTCATCAATCGCGAATCGGTTGAGCGGTACGCCGAGGAACTACGCCAAATTGACGCTGTGGCGTCAATTGCTGCCGAACCGCGCCATGACGCACCGCAGCGCGCTGTAGCGCGCAATAGCGCGCTACAGCGCGACACGGTGCCGGAAGTTGTCGTTGAACCGGCACCCGTCGCCGTGGCGGAGCAAGACCCAAGCGCCGCGGTCATTGAGCAGCTCCGGGACGAGAACCTGAACCTCCGCATCGACAATCGAGGCAAGGAGCAGGCCATCAATTTCCTAACGGCGCAGGTGAGGGAGAAGGACCAGCATCTTCACGATATGAGCTATCGCCTCGGCGCCGCGGAGACGCGCGTCGCGCAATTGGAGCCGCCAAAGGTCCACGACGACGCATCGCGACAGAGCGCGACAGAGCGCGACGCGGAGCCTACTGAAGCGATCGTGCTACCAGAACCCCCGCCAGCGCCCGAGCCGGAGCCGGAGCCGGAAGTGGTTAAACCGCGGCGGTCGATTTTTGGCGGGCTGTTCCGGTAGGGAGGGAGAGGGTTGTTATCCCCACGCCGCGCTGGGCTGAGGCGCTCAAATGCTAGAGTTTTAGGCATGGAACGCCGAGTGGGAAGGATGATGTCGGTCGGGGATTACATCGAACGTAACATCGAAGCCGTCGGGGGCGACGTGCTGACGGTGAAGGGTTATACGCAGGTGCCCAACCACATCCTCGTCAGCGATCAGCTTTCGCCGGGCGCCAAGCTCGCGTTCGCTATGTTGCTCAAATACATGTGGCAGAACGACTACTGTTTCCCCGGCCAGGACCGCCTCGCGGCCGACATGGGCGTCACGCGCCAGAGCGCAAACACCTACATTCAGGAGTTGCGGCGCGAGGAGTTCATCCAGGTGACGCGCCGGGGGCAGGGGAGGCCCAACCTCTACCGGCTCCTTCTCAAGAGCAAGCCGAAGCGGCGCCCGGCGGCTTGATGTCAAAATTTTTGACATCAAGATGTCCAAAAATCAGGCGTCTAGAAGTACAGATTTTTGACACTAATAAGACTCAGAGAATAATACTCAGATAAAAAGACTCAGTATCAGCCCGGCTTTTAAAAAGCCTGAATGAGCCCCAAATCCAGCCGCCTCGCCCCTTCTACTGGCAAACGGCGCCTAATATAACGCGTTCCGTAGGGCATCTCAGCGACCTACACGACCATGCCAGCCCGAGGGCGCGGCTGGGGTATACTGGGGTGATGGAACAAGCCATCACCGCCACCTTACCGCCGGAAGACCTGGCCGAGCTCGACCGCGTGTGCCGGGATCAGGGCGTGAGCCGCCCCGATGCCGTGGAAAGAGCGCTCCGCTGGTACATCGAGCGGGGAGGGGACTTGCCGCCGGTCGACGACCTCGACGAAATAGAGCCATGACCAGCGACACGCTCACCCTCCCGCTTACCCCGGCACTGAAGGAAAGACTGGCGGGCTTAGCCCGCGACATGGGGCGCGATTCTTCGGAGGTCGTGCGTATGGCGATCGAAGCCTATATCGAGGCAAATGCCTGGCAGGTGCGACAGATCAGGGAGGGCCTCGACGAGGCAAATTCCGGCGCGCCCGGCGTCCCGCACGAGGAAGTTATGGAATGGCTGGCGTCCTGGGGAACCGACCACGAGTTGCCGCGGCCGGAGCCAAAGAAATTCTAACGCTGTATGCGGATCATTTGGCGCCCGCCCCTTCGAGGCATTCGCTCCGCACATATCCACCCCGCGGCGTAGGCTTGAACATCCGCGCAACGCCACATGTTCCCGAGACACAGGCGAGACATAGCGGCCTAAGTTATTGCTACTCCTCGCCTTTATCCAGTCTTAAAATCCGGTTCCCTCACGGGAGTGCGGGTTCGACTCCCGCCGTCCGCACCACTGGCTGGAGGGGTCAAACCGCGGCGGCGCCGTAGTAAAGCATCACCGTGTGCTTGGCCTCGGCGAAGAACAGCCAGCGCTCGACGACGAGGCCGAGGGCCGCGCTCGCTACCGCTAGGCGCCGGCGCGTCATCGAGGAAGTGCTCACAGACAGGAGCAAGAAAGG
This sequence comes from uncultured Rhizobium sp., assembly GCA_964392845.1. Lineage (GTDB taxonomy): Bacteria > Pseudomonadota > Alphaproteobacteria > ATCC43930 > CGMCC-115725 > DATARH01. The sequence continues at coordinate 18,420 of CAYMRQ010000010.1, read as the reverse complement.
TTAGGGACGCCGTTCTCGCCGAGGTAGGATGGAATCGTATGTCGACGCCGCCGATAGCCCTGCTCCGACAATCCGTGTTTCTGTGGCAAAGCCCCAATCGGGATCAAACCGGTGGACCTGATAGACCGGGCGCATCTTCATTTGCGGCGGATATTCGCCAAAACGCAGTGTGGTCGCGATGCACGGCATCACTGACGCCGGGATGCTCCCGACATGACCCGCAGCGGCACGATGAACGTGGCCGCTGAAAACGGCGACGACCCGCCCGGAGCGCTGCAAAGCCCGGCGCAGCCGCGACATTTTCTCCGGTGTTTCGAAATGGAGCCGGTCCGGCCCCACCATAACCTCAAAGGGCGGATGGTGCGTGAAAACCACAATAGGCTTGGTGGTCTCAGCATCGATCAGGTCAATCAAACGTCTGACCCGCTCGGGGCAAAAATCACCCTTGTTGCTGCCTGAATTCAAGGTATCCAGCGCAATCAGTCTTACCGGGTAGTCGTCAATCGCATAGTCGATAAAGTCGGAGTCCGGCGCAAGATATCCGCGTGCTGAAAAGGCCGCGCACAAATTCGCCCTGTTATCCTTATTGCCGGCCAGGACATATAACGGTGCACGCGCCTTCGCGAGAGTGGCCACTGCCTGAGCGTATTCGTCTTGCCGCCCGTTATGAACGATATCCCCGGTGTGAACGATCGCGTCGGGGGCCGGATCGAGTGCGTTTATGTCCGCGATCGTGAGCGCGAGATCGCGTATTCTTTGATCGGCGTCGGGTGTATCCAGGGCTATATGGGTATCGGAAATTTGCGCGATGATCATGATGCCGGGCTCAAACCTGCCGATCGCAAACTGGCGTAGTACTCCTTGAGGATCGTCACCACCTCCGGCCGGCTGAACTCGGGCGGTATGTCCGCGTCGGTCGAGAGCATTTCACGCTGCTGCGTGCCGGAGATCGAAATGTGATGCTGCGGATCGTGGGGACAGGTTTTCCCCGTCGCCATTCCGTAGCACCTCCGGCAGTAAAAAGTGATGTCGATCTTCAAGGGCTCGGTGTGAAGTGCGCCGGGCCATAGCTGATCGAAGATGTGATGCGCATCGAAGGGGCCGTAGTAGTCGGCGACGCCGGCATGGTCACGCCCGACGATAAGGTGCGAGCAGCCGAAGTTCTGGCGAATGAGGGCATGAAGGAGCGCCTCGCGCGGACCGGCATAGCGCATCTCGATCGGATAGCCCGCCTGAATGACCGTTCCCGGGCGGAAATAATTGTCGATCATCGCCTGGATTGCTCGGGTGCGAACATCGGCTGGAATGTCGCCTGCTTTCAATTTCCCAAGCACCTGATGGATGAAAACGCCGTCTGATACCTCCACCGCGATTTTCACCAGGTGTTCGTGGCTACGGTGCATGGGATTTCGCGTTTGGAAGGCGGCGACCTTCGACCAGCCCCGCTCAAGAAACATGGCCCGCGACTGGGCAGGACGGATATAGAGGTCGGGGTATTTGGCAGGATATTCGCCTTCGCTCAGCACCAAGACGTGCCCGCCCAGGTTGACATCCCCCTGATGCAGGACTTTCGCTACGCCTGGATGCTTCGGATCGGCGGTGCGATAGACGTGCTCGGCCTCGAGTTGCTTGTCGATCGAATATTTCTCGTGAACCCCCATGACGGCGAGTATCTCGCCGGTCTCCGCGTCGATGAGCGTGACCTCCTCTTCGGCATGGATGCTATCGGCAAGGTCTTTGCTTACGGAAAGTGTGATCGGGATCGGCCAGAAGATGCCGCTGGTCAGTTTCATATCCAGGCACGAACCGCGCCAGTCGTCATGCCCCATAAACCCATCGAGCGGCGTATAGGCCCCCATTGCCAGCATCAGAACGTCGGAGACCATGCGTGAGTCGAGAGGAATTTTCCGGAGTTTTTCCGCCCGCTTGCGTTCCTCGGCCCGCTCCGTCTGCGGCAGCAACAATGGCTTGACCTGCTCCGAATTGTGCGGCGGGACGAGTTGGGGCATTACAATTCTTCCTGAAATCAAACTGTCTCGGACAGGATGACCTTCGCAGAGTGCACTGAGTGGCGGGGCCTGGCGCTCATTGAAGAAATGCGCCAGAGCACGCGGCATGGAGGAGACGCAGCGTCCTGAGCAGCCGGTGATCAGTCTACGATGTGATACACTGGAGCCTTCTCCATCTCCCACTTCCCGGACTCGCGTTCGTAGCGGGATAGGGTGAAGCAATGCCAATCCTTGTCGTCCACTTTCGCATGATCAGCCCGGTAGTAATACCCCGGCCACCGCGTTTCCGTCCGGAACAGCGTGTGCTGCGTGACGCATTCCGAGGCCAAGACCCGGTGTTGAAGCTCCCAGGCGCGCTGAAGCTGGTGAAGGTCTTCGGCGCCAAGATGGGCGAGATCTTCCTTCAGCATGCCGAGCAGCTCGAGCCCGCGGGTGAGGAGCGGTTCGTTGGTCGTGTAGAAGGAGCTAATCCCACCGACATATTCGTCCATGATCTTTTCGAGACGCTGCAGGCCATGAATCGGCAGGAGATAGCTCGGCGAGACGGTCCCGGCCACGATTTCGTTGCGTCCGATCTCGAAGTTCTCCATCGGCTGGTAGACGATCTTCTTGAGGCTTTCGTACTCCGCCTCGCTGACCTGAGGCTGCTCTTTGTCCAAATCATTCACATACTTGACCGCTGCCTTGCCGGCGATGCGGCCTTCGGTGAAGGACCCCGACGAGAACTTGTGGGGGCTGCCGCCGATGGCGTCGCCGGCGCCGAAGAGCCCCTCGACGGTCATCATTCGGTTATATCCCCACTGGTATTCCGCGGGTGCATAGTCCTCCGGACCGCTCGCCCAGGCGCCTGAACACGTCGCGTGGGAGCCCATGACGTAAGGCTCCGAGGTGGTCAGCTCTGGGTTGGTTTCCTTGGGATCGATGTTCTGCGACGCCCAGACGACCGCCTGTCCAACCGTCATGCCGAGGAAGTTCTCCCACCCGATGGTCTCCTTATGCGGGTCTTGGAAGGCTTCCTTCGTCACCATGCGGATGGGCCCCCGGCCAGCTTTCACTTCCTCGAGGAAGGCGTGGTTCCGCAGGCAGGTCGGCACCGGGTGGTGATTGACGTAATCGCCGACCAGCTGCTCGGTCGAATCGCGCCAGAAGGCCTCGTAATTCTGTCCATAAGCGTTTTCTGTGTAGGTCTTGAGATGCAGGAAGTAGGCACCGACCGGCCCATAGCCATCCTTGAAGCGGGTGAGGACGATCCGGTTCTCCATCTGCGTCATCTTGGCGCCGACCAGGATCGGCAGCGCGTAGGCCGAGGCGCTGCTCCACGGGGCATACCAGGTTCGCCCCATGCCTTCCCCGACCGCGCGGGGCTTGAAGATGTGCGATGCGCCACCGGCAGCCACGATTACCGCCTTGGCGCGGAAGACGTAGAAATCCCCGGTGCGGACGTTAAAGCCGACAGCCCCGGCGACCCTGTTCGGCCGCTGCTTGTCCATCAGCAGGTGAGTGACCATGATCCGGTTGTAGACTTCGGTGGCGGCCTTGCGTGCGGCCTCGGCGACGATCGGCTTGTAGCTCTCGCCGTGGATCATGATCTGCCATTGGCCTTCGCGCAGGTATCTCCCGGTTTCCGGGTCCCTCATGATCGGGAGACCCCATTCCTCGAACTTGTGTACCGTCGAATCGACATGCCGGCCGATATCGTAGGCCAGATCCTCGCGCACCAGACCCATCAGGTCGTTGCGTGCGTAGCGGACATAGTCCTCGGGCCGGTTCTCGTTCCACTGCATGCCCATGTAGCAGTTGATCGCGTACAGGCCTTGTGCGACCGCGCCGCTGCGCTCGATGTTCGCCTTCTCGACGCAGACAACCTTCAGATCGCGGCCCCAATACCTCGATTCGTAAGTCGCCCCGCACCCCCCCATGCCGCCACCGACAACGAGGATATCTGAATCCACGAACACGGTCTTGCGACGGCGCATCACACTAATCCTTGCTTGAATTGATCCGGCGTGAGCGCCGGCAGCGCATCGATCTTGAGTGCCTCGGGTTCATGCGCGAGTTGCTGGGATTTCATCGCCTCCGCCGTGGGTGCTTCGTAATCGGCCGGTGATTTGATCGATCCCCATGGCGTGGTTCTGATTGGGGAAACGAAGTCTTTTTCGCGGCCGTCCCGGAACTTTACTTTCCAGGAAATGGTCGCCTTCTCCTCTTCCCGGCGCACCCGGACACTGTGCCCCAAGGGGGCGAAGTCGGCGTAGCCGCGGACGTCGATCGCAAACTGCGGACAAGCCTTCACGCAGGCGTAGCACTCCCAGCACATATTGGGCTCGATGTTGTAGGCCCGGCGGTAGGTGGTATCGATGTGCATGATGTCGGACGGGCAGATATCCACGCAGTACCCGCAGCCGTCGCAACGCGTCATATAGACAAAGGTCGGCATGGTGTTCCTTTATTTCCTGTATCGAAGACCGATGGAGGCCGATTCAGTAATGCCGGGAATTCCGGGGAACGCTTCCATATATTTGCCGGGCGTCGGCGGGAGCCGGCAGGTTGCTCGTGCCGTTTGCCTCGGCTACTCTTTTCTCCAGGGCCGCAGCAGGTTTGAAGAACATATGAGAGAACTTGGACCAAGGAATCGATCCAAACAGCACCGTCGTGGCGATGAGATACAGAGCCAGAAACACGTATGTCCCGGCGGTGTTGCCCGTCGTCTGCACGATAGCCCACACCAAGCCAAAGGTCACGCTCAAGACAAGCGCGACGATGAACAAGTCAGCGCGCACAAAACGCAACGGTGCATTGCCCTCTGCGGCAACGTCGACCCGGATGAAAAACCAGAACCAGTAGCCGCCGAGGCACACCATCAACGCCCCGATGTACCACAATGCCGGTAGACTGACGGGCGCATGACTGGCGGGCGTCGGGTACGCGAACACCATGATGGCGGTGGTGACGACGTAAATCACGAAGCCGTACATCGTCAGGAGATGGGCAATTCTGCGCGGCATGTTGCAGAATTCACCTGAAGTCATGACATCGACCACGGCGGTCTGGGCCGCTATCGACACCATCTCTCCGCCGCCGACCTGCCGTTTCGCTTTATTGTTGGAATTCCGCCAGTTGTCAAAGAAGTACCTGGCACTCTTTTTATGCATGATATCGAAAAGCGTGCCACTCACGACCAGGAAAACCATGACGACGACATACGTCTGCATGATGATGGGCGGTATGGACGCCGAAAGTACTGCGAACGGATTGCTGGTGAACATTGGCCGAATTCTGCCCTGACGAGTTCTAGTTTAGAGCATCACGATAGCCGACAGGGCGCCCACTAGGCAACTTCCCTATCCGGTTAAAGCACTGCCAGTTGAGACGTCCTTGATAGGTTCGAATTATGCGAGTGCCCTGCGCGGCCCTCGCCGCGCCAGCCGGCGAGCGGACCGATGCCGGGCGCGCGCTCATGCAGCGCGATGTAAACCTTGTAGCCGCCGGGGAAGCACGGCGCGCCCGTCGCATCGACGACGGCGGGCGCCACTCATGGCCGCTTTCCCTCGACCGGTGCGTTCGCCTCGGGTGCGCTGTCGACCGGCATGCCCGCCTCACGATAGAAGCGCGCGGCGCCGGGATGAAGCGGAACCGATAACCCGTCGAGCGCCCGGTCGCGCCGGATGCCCTTGCCGATCGGGTTGGCGGCGGCAAACAACCGTGCCGTCGCCGGATGCCACAACGACTGGGTTATCGCATAAACCAGATCGTCATCAATATCGGCGTTGACCAGCCACAAAGCGGAAAAGCCGAGAGAGGGCGTGTCGACATCGATTCCGGGATAGAGGCCGGCCGGGATCTCGGTGAGCCTGTAGAAGCCGAAATCCTTTTTCAGCAGGTCGACGATCTTGCCCTCGATCGGAACGAGCCGGATTGGTACGGTAGCCGCCAGATCGCGAATCGCCGGAACGGGATAGCCGCCTACCAGGAACAGGGCATCGAGCGTTCCCGCCTTTAGCTCCTCGGCAGCCGGCCCCGGCCGCAGGTGTTTGCGGGTGAGATCCGTCTCGCCAAGGCCCGCTGCCGCGAACACAACCGTAGCATCGGCGGCGCTGCCGGAGCCCATCGCGCCGACCGAGACGCTTTTGCCCGCGAGGTCGGCCAGCGAGTTAATCGGGCTCTCCGCCCGGACGATGAGGTGAGCGGCTTCGGGAAACAGGCTGGCGATCGCCCGCAGGCGGCGCAATGAGCCCGTTTCGGCGAACACATTGACCCCGTTATAGGCCCAGCCGGCCAGATCGGCCTGAGCGAAGCCGGATTCGATCTGCCCGCTATTGATCAGACGCAGGTTCTCGATCGAGCCGGGGGTCGCCTGGGCGACCGCGACGAGCCCGCGCACGCCGCAGCTTCCCCCGCGATCACAGGGCGGCCCATCGGTCGGGCTCGAGACCGCACCGGCGACGAGGCCGCCGATCTCGAAAAAGCTGCCCCCGGTCGCCGCCGTGCCGATGCGGAAAAACCCCGGCTCCTGGGCCAGCGCCGCCGGGCAAAGCCCCATCGCGTAAAGCCCGGCCACAAAAAGCAAACTGGCGCAGACGAGGCCGCGCCAGCGATGCCACACAACCCTCGTCTCACATGGTGAGACAGCCATGGGCGATGACACCATGCTTGACCACCGATTGCAACCCGGCTGTCGTTGTCTTTCTATGGCGATTAGGCTCGGGATCGGCGGTACCAGGAGGCAGGATGACCCAACCCAACGAACCGATCGATCTGCGCTCGGACACGGTGACCCGACCCTCGGCTGGCATGCGGCGGGCAATGGCCGACGCGCCGGTCGGCGACGACCAGTATGGCGAGGACCCCTCGGTCAATCGGCTGCAGGAGCGTATCGCCGAACTGATCGGCAAGGAGGCCGCGCTGTTTGTGCCGAGCGGCACGATGGCGAACCAGATCGCGCTCAAATTGCTGACCCGGCCGGGCGACGAGGTGCTGGTTGGCAAAGAGGCCCATATGATGTGGCACGAATCGGGTGCCGGAGCCGCCAATTCGGGGGTCCAGTTCACCGCGATTGGGCGAGGCGGGGTCTTCACCGCCGAGGATTACCGCGCCGCCTCGAAGACCCGGGGTCATATCGTCCTGCCGCCGACCGGGCTGGTCGCGATCGAGAACACGCATAATCTCGGCGGCGGCGTCGTGTTCCCACAGAAGGACGCGGTCGAAATCTGCGCCGTCGCCCGCGAAGCGGGGGTCGCCTCATATCTCGACGGCGCCCGCCTGTTCAACGCATCGGTAGCATCGGGCATCAGCCTGGCCGAGCTGGCGCGGCCCTTCGACCTGGTCTCGGTCGCGTTGTCGAAGGGCCTCGGCTGCCCGGTCGGCAGCGTTCTTGCCGGCAGCGCGGCGGAGATCGCCGGCGCGGTGCGCGCTCGTCGCATGTTCGGCGGCGCGATGCGGCAATCCGGCATCCTCGCCGCCGCCGGGCTTTACGCGCTCGACCATCATGTCGCGCGGCTTGGCGAGGATCACGCCAATGCGCGGGTCCTCGCGGAACGGCTCGCCGGCCTCTCCGGCATCGCGCTCGATCTCGCCACGGTCGAGACCAACATCATCGTCTTCCACCTCGCCGCCGGCATGCCCGATGCCGCGGCGATTGCCGGGCGGGCAAGGGAAGCGGGAGTGCTCGTCTCGGCGCTCGGTCCGCGCACCGTGCGCGCGGTGACCCACCGCGATGTCAGCGCCGAATCCTGCCGTCGCGCGGCCGACCTGCTCGCCGCGGTTATCGAGCGGGGGTGATCGATGTGTCCGGATTGCGCTTCCGCAGCAGGTATTTCTGCTCGCCGGTCAGCACCAGTTTGTTCTTTTGGTTGTGCACGGTGACCGCGATTGTCACGACCCCCGTAGCGCGCTGCGCCGTCAGCGCGGCGACCTGGAGGCTCGGGTAGAGCGTGTCGCCGGGGTAGACCGGCTTCAGGAAGCGCGATGATTGCTCGATGAAGGCGATCAGCGAGTCGCTGATGACATGGGCGAAGGTGCCGGCGCCGGCGGCGGTGAAGCACAGCACCTGAAAGCCATGCGCCAAGGGGCCGGGATGGCCGCGCTCGCGGCAATACTCGACATCGTAATGGATCGGGTGATTGTCGGCCGAAACCGTCTGGAACGCCGCGAAATTGGCCTCGGTGACGGTCCGGCTCGGGATGTAGAAGCGCTCGCCGACCGCGAGGTCCTCGAAATACCGGCTCTCTGGAAAGCGGTGCGTTCGCCGGTCGAATTCCTCAGTCATTGCAATGGTAGATCCCGCAAGAGCCGGGGCAGATCCCGCGCGCCGTGAAGAATGCGGACGATCAGCGGCGGGTCGTGGTTTTCGGCATAGACGATCAAATAAGGAAACCCGGTCAACGCCACGAACCGGTACGGCCCGCTCGTCAGATCTCGACGAACAACGCCGATCCGAGGATATGTTGCAATACGGTCGGCCGCCCTGCCTACCGCGTCGCGCAGCGCCCGAGCCGCCGCCGGGTTATCCCTGCGAATCCACTGTGCCGCGGCTACCAGATCACGCCGGGCGCGTGGCGCGATGACCGCAGCGGTCATCTTTCGTGGGCGTCGATGATCCCATCCAGTTCGGCAAGGACCTCCTCCACCGTGAAAGCCCCTTCGCGATCGGCCTCCTCTACGGCTTCGTCCAGCATAGCGGTGAACTGGCGGCGCTGCTCCTCCAACTCCTGCAGCAGGCGCAAGCCCGATCTGACCACCTCGCTCACGTTGTTGTACCGACCCTCGGCGACGCACTCGCGAGCAAAGCGCTCTAGTTCGGGCGTGAGATTCACATTGGTGCTCATGACGATCGAATCCCGACGTATGTCAAAGTTTGACATTCCCATAACACGATGGCGTTACCCATGCCAGATTGCAACCGCCTGCTCCGCCGCCTGCGCGGCGCGGGCGTCGATCTCGGAATCCGAGATCGTGCTGAGCGGGTGATCGATGACGACCGGCAGCAGATCCGGCATGCCGAGCGCGGCGCGCTGAACCTCGGCTTCATGCAGGAACTCGCTGGTCACAATGACCGCGGTCGGCCGCCCGAGCGCTTCGAGTGCGATGCCATCATGCGTACAGCACGAGGTGCACGACCCTCAATCGCCGATCGCGGTCAGGACGATGTCGTTGTCGGCGGCGATCACGGCGATCAGAGCGGGGTCGGCGGCTTTTGCGAAGCTTTCCTTGCGGTAGTAGTTGACCGCGGCAAAGCCGTACCGGTCGCCCAGCCGCGAAGCGGTCTTGCGCAACAGGCGTCCGGCATTCCATTTGGTGTTGTCGAGGATACCCAGCCGCAACCCGGTGAGCCCTGCGACCCGCGGCGCCGGCGCGACCTGCTGGACATCAACCCGGCCGCGCGGATCGAAGACGAGGTCAAACCCTTCATCACTCATTCGCGTTGCCTCCGTCTTGCGCTGATGGAGCGCGGGCGTCCCGCCCGTGTGCGGGCCAGAGGCCCGCGGTCCCATTCTTTTCGTTACAAATAGCAGGTGCCGTCGACGCAGACCGGCGCGCCCTCCGCGCCGCCGCTGCCCTCGATGCCGCGCAAGACCGGCGAGGACATATGCCCCCAGCCCGGGATGAAGGCGGAAAACCGCCCGGCCGCGCCGCCGATCACGAACAGGTGGATGTGGTCGGGGCTGGGCACGATCGGGATCGGCGAGTCCGGCTCGCGCCGATACCAGCGCGGCAGATTGCGGTTGTAGATCCGGCCATAGCGGTGATCGAACGCCAGCTCGCGGAAGAGATTGTATGCGTTCATGTGCAGATAGCTCTTTACGTCGTGCCGGCTCCAGCCCTTGGCCGCGATGGTGCGGGCATGCTCGGGCCCGATCACGACGGCGCAATGGCCTGAGGAGACCGCGTTGTTGTGGGCGATAGTGCTCATCGCCGAAGTGATGCTGTCGAGGATGCCTTCGGGATCGTCGGCGACATGGTTGGTGACGCTGTGCGGCGGCTCGGCGGCGATGACGAAGACGCTCGAATCCTCGGCCGCGAAGCCCTTCTCGACATGATAGGGCGCCCAGGGGCTCTCCGCCTCGTTCTCGGCGACGGCATAGGTGTATTTGCCGGGATGCCCCAGGGTCGATTTGTCGAGATCGCCCGGCCAGCCGCCGCCGACATTGAGGAGGACCAGGCGGATGGCGCGGCCGATCGTGGCGTTGGCGCGATTGCCCGAGCCGAAGGCGTTGGCGCCGCCGTTCATGCCGATCTCGCGCGCCTTGGGCCCGTTCACCACGAGCAGCGGCGCCGCCATATGCGTCGTTGCCTGCACGCCATTGAGGTTGAAAGCGGGGGCGGTCAACGCCAACAGCGCGGCGCGCACCACATCAGCGTACTCCGCCTTGCAGCCGGCCATCACCAGGTTGATCGCCAGCACCTCGCGCGTCAGGCTGCCATGACGCGGCGGCACCCGGCACTCGACGAAATCAGGCTCGCCGCCGAGCGCGGCAACCGCCGTATCGACCGCTCCCCGCGTCGGCGGCACGACCGGCAACCCGTCGGTCCAGCCCTGCGCGAAATACCACTCGACGAGGTCGGTGCCGCGCGGCAGACGCTGGATGTCGCCGTCCATCAATCGGTCCCGCTCCTGCTGATCGCCGCGCTGTTGACCGGCGCGTAACCCGGGTCGACCCGGACATCGACGACCGCCACCCCGCCCGCCTCGACGCAGTCGATCGCCGCCCGCAAGGCGCGCGGCAATTCGTCCGGTCGGCGGATCGGGCCGAAACCTTCGCCGCCCTGGGCGCGCGCCAGCATGCCAAGATCGGGCTCGGGGTCGGCGATGCGCTGGCCGATCCAGCGATTGGCGACCGGCCGGCCGCGCTGACGGGCCATGCGGTCCTGATGCAGCTCGTCATTGAAGAACGAGTTGTTGTTGGATACCACGACCAGGAGCGGGATGCGGTAATGCACCGCGGTCCACAGCGCGGTCGCGCCCATCAGAAAGTCGCCGTCGCCGAGCACCGCGACCGGCAGCCTGCCAGCTCCCTGGGCGCTGCCGCGAAGGGCCAGCGCGGCGCCGACCGCCATGCCCGGGCCGCCGCCGATGCCGCCGCCGCCATCGCCGCCGAGCGCATCGAGCGGGTGGGCGACGTCCCAGGTGTTGTTGGCCCAGGCGAGCGGGCTGCGAATGAGGCAGGTCGGCCGCGAGCCGACCGCCTCGCGCAAATTCGCGGCGAGCAGCAGCGGGGTGATCGAGTCGCCGCTGCCGAGGTCGGGCGGCTGCAGCGTCGCGACCGGCCGGTCCCGCCACCCCGGTTGGCGCGGCTTCAGCAGCGGCAGCAACGACGCGACGGCGATGTCGGGTTCGACGGCGAGGTGGAGGTCGGTCGGCGGCAGGGCCTGGTAATCCATGCTCCAGCCGTTGTGCGAAAGGTGATCGATCGAGGCGAGAATGATTTTGCTGCCGACCGGCTCGGCGCCCCAGCCCGCCTTCAAGGCGCCGGCGAGATCGACCCAATCGAGACTCAGCACCACATCGGCCTGGCGGATCAGCGCCGCGGCCGCCTCGCTCGGGTTGCTGCCGGCCGGCGGGCCGTGCAGCTTATGTCGCGACGGGAAGCCGGCGCCGGTCTTGGCGTCGGTCAGGACGATGGCGCCGAGCGCCTCGGCCAGCTGGACGCGGCGCTGCCACTCGGCTTCGCCTCGCGAGGTGCGGCCGACCAGGATCAGCGGCCGCTCAGCGGCACTCAACATAGCGGCAGCTGCTGCGGCGGCCGCCGGGTCGGGCGCGACGGCGGCCGGCGGGCGAAAGCGCGCGGCGCTCGGCAAGGCGGGCAGGGCGCCGATCCGGCTCTCCTGCAACGCGGCATCGAGGCAGATATAAACCGGGCCGCGCGGCGGCGTCATCGCCATCCGATAGGCGCGCAGCAGCGATTCGGCCGCCGCCGCGACCGAGGCCGGCTGATCGTCCCATTTGGAGAAATTGCGGATCAGCGCGCCCTGGTCCTGGGCGGTGTGGATCCAGTCGATCCACGGCCGCCGCTTGGCCGCGTCGACCGGCCCGGTGGCGCCAAGCACGAAGACCGGCACGCGGTCGCACCAGGCATTGAAGATCGCCATCGTCGCGTGCATCAGCCCGACATTGCTGTGCACGATCGCCCCCATCGGGCGGCCGGTCACCTTAGCGTAGCCATGCGCCATCGCGACCGCATGCTCTTCATGCAGGCAGAGCAGCATCTGCGGGTCGCGGTTACCGAGCAGATTGACCAGGCTGTCGTGCAGCCCGCGATAGGAGGCGCCGGGGTTGAGCGCGACATACGGCAGGTCCAGCTCGCGCAGCATCAGCGCGACGGTGTCGCTGCCCCAGTAATCGCCTGGCTCATTGGCCAACGCCGGCCGTTCGATGGCGCCCGGCCCGATCGATGCGTCGTTCATGCTGCGCTCCCCTGCCCAAATGCGGGCGATTGCGTTCATAATACCCGAGAGGGCGAATGAAGATGCAGAAAGCGTTCTCAACCGCGAGGGTATCGTGAACCGGCCGCTGCTCGTCGTCGACGGCGACTCGTTCGCGCATCGCGCCTACCATGCCTTGCCGAAATCGCTCCGGCGCCGGGGCAATCGCGGCGCCGGGGCGATCGTAGGCTTTGCCAACTTCCTGCTGCTGCTCTACGAAACCGAGCGGCCGCGGTTCGTTCTCGTCGGCTGGGACACGCTCGGCGCGCCGACCTATCGGCAGCTTCTGTTTCCCGCCTATCAGGGTGGAAGGCAATTCGATGACGAGCTGGTCGAGCAGCTCGAAGCGCTGCCGCAGTTCGTCGCGGCGTGCGGCTTCGCCAACGCCAAGACGGCGGGCTACGAGGCCGACGATTTCCTGGCGGCGGCGGTCGCCGCCGAGGAGCGGCGGGGCGGGTGCGCGCTCGTCGCCAGCGGTGATCGCGACGCCTTTCAGCTCGCCTCCGATCTGACGACGATCCTCTACCCGGTCAAGGCAGGCGAACTGGTCCGCATCGACCCGGCCGAAGTTCGCGCGCGCTATGGGGTCGAGCCGCGCCAGGTGCCCGATTTCATCGCATTGCGCGGCGACCCGTCGGACAAGCTGCCCGGCGCCCGCGGAATCGGCCCGAAGGGGGCAGCCGCGTTGCTGCACAAATACCCGACCCTGGAGGACGCCTTCGCCGGCGGCCATCTCGCATCGCAGGCCGAGCAATTGCGGATCTACCGCCGGATCGCGACGATGGACGCCGCGGCGCCGCTTCCCGCCCTCGACGACCAGACGCCCCGCTGGGGCAACGCCGCCGCACTGGCGCGGGACTGGGACCTCGCCCGCCTGGCGCAACGCCTCGACGAGCTGGCGAAGGCGCGACCATAAATCCCCCTCTCCCCCATTGGGGGAGAGGGCAGGGTGAGGGGGCGCCATCGATCGCCCGCAGATACCCTCACCCGGCCGTCGCTATCGCGGTGCGGGAGAGGGGAATTGGAAGGCCCTACAACAGCGCGACGCCGGCGCGGGCGCAGTCCTCGTCCTCCTGCGAGGTCCCGCCGCCGACCCCGCAGGCGCCCTCGACGACGCCGTTGCGGATGATCGGCACCGCGCCTTGCCCCATGATCATCTCGCCGCCCGAGGCGGCGGCGATGCCGCGCGGGGTCGGCTGGTCGGCCCGCGGCGCCAGTTCGCCGCTGGCCCGGCCGAATGCCGCCGAGGCGACCGCCTTCCCTTGGCTGCCATAGGCGCTGGCCCAGATCGCGTTGTCCATGCGCTGCAGCGCGACGAGGCGCCCGCCGGCATCGCATACCGCGGCGCTGACCTTGATGTTGAGCTCGCGCGCCTTCGCCACGGCGCCGCCGACGATGCGATTGGCTTCTTCCAGTGTAAGACTCATCGATTTCCTCCCTTGGTCACGCGGCAATCTCCGCTCAGGCCCGACTATAGCGAATTGCGGCCGACAGGAGCGGTGGAATGTCTGGAACGGCGCTGCCGGTGCGCAGGCATGCGGGTTGCGCGTATCGCCGGCCGCCAGCGTTCGCTAATTTGGCCTCGCGGCCCTCGGGTCGCGGGCGCAAACTGGCCGCGAAGAGCGCGTGCTGTAGGCGATCGAGGAGGGGCAACATGCAATTCGGTTTCAACCTGCCGAACAGCGGCGCGCTCGCCACGCCCGAAATCATGAGCCGGATCGCCCGCGAAGGCGAGACGCTCGGCTATGACTATCTGACCGTCACCGATCATGTCGTGCTGCCCGACATGGCCGAACCCGGCTATCCCTATTCGGAGAGCGGCGCGTTCTACTCGACCGACAGCGCGCACCGCCACGAAATGCTGACCCTCGCGGCCTGGCTCGCTTCGGTCACCAGCAGGGTGCGCCTGGTGCTGGCGGTCCTGGTCGTGCCGCACCGGCCGGCCGTGCTCGCCGCCAAGCAGCTCGCGACGATCGACGTCTTGTCGGGCGGGCGGCTGACCGTGGGGATCGGCGCCGGCTGGCTCAAGGCCGAGTTCGATGCGGTCGTCACCACGCCGTTCGCCGAGCGCGGCGCGGTCACCGACGAGTATGTCGCCGCCTTCCGCACGCTGTGGACCGAGACGAAGCCGAAGCTCGCCGGGCATTACGTTCATTACGACGGGCTCCTCCTCGAGCCGAAGCCGCTGCAGAAGCCGTATCCGCCGATCTGGGTCGGCGGCGAGAGCGGCCCGTCCTTGCGCCGCGCCGCGCGCCTCGGCGACGCCTGGTATCCGATCGGCAGCAACAACGCCCATCTGCTCGACAGCCTGAAGCGCTACCGGGCCGGAATCGAACGGCTGCGCGGCATGACCGAGGCGGCCGGGCGAAAGCGCGACGCGGTGGCGCTGACCTACCGCGTAAAGCGCACCGGCGATGCATTGCCGGCCCTGGCCTCGGATGGCGAGCGCCGCCTCTTTTCCGGCAGCGACGCGCAGATCATCGGCGATATCCGCACCTTGCGCGATCTCGGCGTCAGCGCGATCGATTTCGATTTCGAGCGCCCCGAGGAAGGCGCCGTCATCGCCGAGATGCGCGCCTTTAAGGAGCGGGTGCTGGCGAAGGTGTAGGCGGCGCGCTATCTGTTGCCGGTGCAGTTTTGCGAGGAGGCGACCTGGTGAGGCGACTGCCGCTCGATCAACAGACCCTGGCGCAACTGTGCCGGCGCCGCGGCATCCGCCGGATGTCGCTGTTCGGCTCGGTATTGAAGGGCACCGACCGGCCCGACAGCGATATCGACCTATTGGTCGAGTTCGAGCCGAGCGCTAGGCCGAGCTATCTCGACCTTGCCGACATCGAGCACGAGTTGTCCGGCATGCTTGTCGGCAGGCGGGTGGATCTGCGTACCCCGCCGGAGCTGAGCCGGTATTTTCGCGACGAGGTCCTGCGCGAGGCAGAAGTGCAATATGACGCCGGATGATCTCGTTCGGTTGCAGCACATCGTGGATTCCCTGAATTCGGCAATCCGCTTCGTCGAAGGCCGGCAGCGCAGCGATCTCGACACCGACGAAATGCTGCTGTTCGCACTGATCCGGGCAATCGAGATCGCTGGTGAAGCGGCCAGCAGGATTTCCGCAGAAACGCGTGAGGAGATGTCGGACCTGCCGTGGAATTCGATCATTCGGTTGGTGCACGCCTATTTCGACATCGATCACGACATACAGTGGACGACGGTTACCGAGGCCGCGCCGCCGCTGGCGGAGCGGTTGAAGCAGCTGCTCGCAGGAAGATGAAGAACAATCGCGGTCAACCCATTCGCTCACGCTGCACCGGGGCAGAGTTGCTGCAACCAGAATGCAAATCGGGACGAACGACCCATGCCCCAGCGCGCAACCGCGGCTTAAGACCCCGCTGGCGTGCCGGCCGCGACGGCGCTGTCGCGCCGCACGATGCTGACCGCGAACGCCGGGCTGGTCGGCGCCGCCAAGAAGGCCTATCGCCCGGAAGTGTGAGAGATGCGCGGCGCGCAGGCCGGCTAGACGGCAGATCAAAACCGTGGCGTTATCGGGCGGGCCGTCGCAGACTTGGGCCAACCGATAACCCCGATCCGGGAGGACCCTTGCCGATGCAGACGCCCCCAGCCCCCGCCGCCCGCTACCTGCCGATCCGCAAGGACTGGCTCGCCGCGACCCAGGAGCCGGCGCTCGAACCCGAGCGCCCGATCATCGATCCGCACCATCACATGTGGGACCGGCCGGGCAATCGCTATTTGCTGCACGATCTGCTCGAGGATTTGAACAGCGGGCACAACATCCGCGCCACCGTGTTCCTCGAATGCCGCGAGATGTACCGCGCCGAGGGGCCGCCCGAGCTGCGCTCGCTCGGCGAGACGCAATTCGTCGCCGGCGCCTCGGCGATGAGCGAGAGCGGCAAATACGGCGCGAGCCGGGCCTGCGCTGGAATCATCGGCAATGTCGATTTCCGCATCGGCAGCCGCGCCAAGGGCGTCCTCGAACAGCACATCATCCTGTCGGGTGGGCGCTTCCGAGGCATCCGCAACGGCGCCACCTGGCACGCCGATCCGAGCCTCCGGGTCTTCACCTCGGGGGCCGGGGAGGGGCTCTATCTCGACCGCGCCTGGCGCGAGGGCTTTGCCGCGCTGGCGCCGCTCAACCTGTCGTTCGAGGCGTGGATGTTCCATTCGCAGCTCGGCGATTTGGTCGACCTCGCCCGCGCCTTCCCAGAGACCAAGATTGTCTTGAACCACATCGGCGGCGCGCTGGCGGTCGGCCCCTATGCCGACAAGCGCAAGGAAGTCTTTGCCGAGTGGAGCACGCAGATTTCCAAGCTCGGCCAGTTCCCCAACGTGTACATCAAGCTCGGCGGGCTCGGCATGCCCTCGCTGATGGGTTTCGAGATGGGAAGGCAGGACAAGGCGCCGTCATCGGAACAGCTGGCTGAGGCGTGGCGGCCCTATCTCGACACCTGCATCGCCGCCTTCGGCCCCGACCGCTCGATGTTCGAAAGCAATTTCCCGGTCGACAAGGGGATGTGCAGCTACGCCAATTTGTGGAACGCGTTCAAGCGCGTTGCCGAGCATTATTCGAACGACGAGAAGAACGCGATGTTCTACAACACCGCGCTGAAGTTCTATCGCCTATGGTGATTCAGTCGCGGCGCAGGCCGGTATCCACTGTTTAGCCGCTCGTGCTGCCGAGCAGTGGACCCGACCTTCATCGGGTGAGCCTCGAAAAGGAAACCAACATGGGCGGGGAAATTAGAAGGCTGCGGAGAGCCGCGGAATCCCAGGCGCAACTGGAAGCGCTGGCGAGAGAGAAGGACGATCGTAATGCCAAGTCTCGGGCCAACTCAGATTCAGCCCAATGGGTGCGCAAGATTCAAGAGAGAATTTCTTTTTTAGAAAAGCATGGCGACCCCATGAATTTGGATGAAATCCGTAAGGTTAAAATGGTAAACGATTTCCAGGTAAATATGGACATCCTTGGTTTTACGGAAAACTATTTTGATGCATACGCGAGCGAACTACGTATAATCCTTGGGTCGCCGTTTCGCGTAACGGCCTTTAGACCTGGAATGGATTCAGCACGAACAACGAATTGCCTGTACGTTACGTGGTAATCTTTTTGAAAGCTAATTCGCAACATCGACGACCCGGTTGAGCCATTCGGGATGCGAGATCCCGAATAACGAAAGGAGACGGACCGTGCCATTGCCCCGACAAGAAGTCGATGCGACGACCCCGAAATTCCTGCGCGACAAATATGCGATCGTCGGGGTGGGCGAGACCACCTACACCCGCGGCTCGAACAAGACGACCCGGGCATTGGGGAGCTGGGCGGTCAGGAACGCGATCCTCGATGCCGGGCTGAAGCCCAGCGACATCGACGGCATGCTCGACTATTCCGGTGGCGACTCGACCTCGGCAACGTTCATCGCCGGCGATCTAGGCATCCGCCTCAATTTCTACATGGACGTGGTCGGCGGCGGCTCTTCGACCGAGGCCCTCATAGGCATCGCGATCGGCATCATCGAAGCCGGCATGTGCAAGACCGTCGCGATCTTCCGCTCGATGAACGGCTTCTCGCAGGTGCGGATCGGCGGTACCGGGGCGCGCTCGGCCGCACCGGTCGCCGGTGACGCGGTGCACAGCCGCGCCTATGGCTGGCAGAGCGCCGGGCAGAGCTTTGCGCCGACCTTCATGCGCCACATGTACGATTACGGCACGCCGCCCGAGCACGTCGCGCGTGTGAAGACGTTTCACACCCGCCACGCCTCGAACAATCCGAAGGCCTATTACAAAAAGCGCTTCACGGTCGAGGACGTGCTCAGCAGCCGCTTCATCTGCAAGCCGCTGCATCTGTTGGATTGCTGCGTCGAGACCGACAACGCGACCGCGATCATCGTGACCAGCGCCGAGCGTGCGAAGGACTGCAAGCACCCGCTCGTCTTGATCCGCGGCATCGTCGGGCGCTGCAACAAGCCGCGGCTCGACA
>CAYMRQ010000009.1:20350-43748 GCA_964392845.1 uncultured Rhizobium sp. | reverse complement strand
TCATGCGCCGGAACAACCCTTTGGGCTGATCGGGGCCACGATTCAGCGGATCGAGGCGCTTCAGAGCCGTCTCGGCGAGGGCCGGTAACCGCTTGACGTTGCCCAGCCCGGGCGACCATCCTCGGCCGGGTCCAAGGCGGGTCAATGACCGCATGCCTGATCACGGCGTATAATGAATTCGACGCTGCCGCCAAACGCCGACGGCCCGGCTCCGCTCGTTTCGGAACTCCGGCGGCGTGACGATCGGGGCGGCGCGTTGCCTGCCATCAGGGGATGAATATGCCGCCACGCTCACCAGCGCTCCCGGCCTCCCGCTCGGCGGCAGACATTCGCGGCGACATCATGCGGCTGGTCGAAGAGTATGCCCGTGTCGCCCATGCGCGGGCCCCCTTTGTTCCCGGCAGTTCCGCGGTGCCGGTATCGGGCCGTGTCTACGATGGTAGCGACATCAAGTCGCTCGTCGACAGCGCGCTCGAATTCTGGCTGACCACCGGCCGGTTCAACGACGCATTCGAGGAGCGTCTCGCGGCGATTCTCGGCGCGCGCTATGTCTTGACCGTCAACTCAGGGTCATCGGCCAATCTGGTAGCCTTTTCCGCGCTTACCTCGCACCTTCTCAAGACCGAGGCGCTGCAGGCGGGCGACGAGGTCATTACGGCGGCGAGCGGATTTCCCACCACGATCAACCCGATCGTACTGCACGGTCTCATACCGGTTTTCGTCGACGTTGAGATCCCGACCTACAATATCGATGCCCGGCAAATCGAGCAGGCGATCGGGCCAAGGACCCGGGCGATCATGGTCGCTCACACCCTGGGCAATCCCTTCGATCTCGGCACGGTGATGGATATCGCACGCCGCCACGACCTCTTTGTCGTCGAGGATTGCTGCGATGCACTGGGCGCAAAATACAACGGCAAACAGGTCGGTACGTTCGGCGATCTTGGCACGTTGAGCTTCTATCCCGCCCACCATATTACGATGGGAGAGGGGGGCGCGGTTTTTATGCGCCGGTCGATTCTGAAACGCGCCGCCGAGTCGATCCGCGATTGGGGGCGCGACTGTTATTGTGCCCCCGGCGTGGACAATACCTGCGGGCGCCGCTTTGGCTGGAAACTCGGCGCCCTGCCGAAAGGCTATGACCATAAATATACCTATAGCCACCTTGGTTTTAATCTCAAGATCACCGATATGCAGGCGGCGGTCGGCCTGGCGCAGCTCGACCACCTCCCTGACTTTCTTGCGGCACGCAAGCAGAACTTTGCTCGGTTGCGCGATGGCTTGGCCGACCTCGAGCAGTTTTTTATATTTCCTGAAGCAACACCCAACAGCGAGCCTTCGTGGTTCGGCTTCCCGCTGACGGTGCGCGACGGCGCGCCTTTTAGCCGCGATGCGCTTACCCTATACCTCAACCAGCATCGCATCGGCATACGATTGCTGTTCGGCGGCAACCTCGCTCGCCAACCCTACATGCTGGGGCGGCCGCATCGAAGCATCGGCGAGCTGGCGCAGAGCGATCGGGTGATGCGCGACACGTTCTGGATCGGCGTTTACCCCGGCCTGGGCGGCCCGCAGATAAGTTATATGCTCGACAAGCTGCATGATTTCTGCAGGTCGCATTGAAGCACGCCGGCAACGTCCTGGACCAGGGGGCCAACCTGATCCCGCAACCCGTGCTGATCTCGGGAGCGACGGGATTTGTCGGACGGCATTTGGTGCGCCACCTGACCGGCCGCGGCGTCACCGTCGGGTGCATCGTGCGTGACGCATCCGACACCTCCACGATAGGCAAGGCCGCCACCATTTTACCGTACCGTGGAAGTACCGAAGAGCTGCGCGACATTGTCGGCCGGTTCGCGCCCCGGTGCATTCTCCATCTGGCTTCTTATTTCACGGCGGAGCACCAGGCCGTCGACGTCGAGAAGCTGATCGGCTCCAATCTGCTGTTTGCCACCCAGCTCGCCGATGCGGCCGCATCGGCGCAGGTCGACCTGTTCGTCAACACCGGGACATCGTGGCAGCACTATGATGGTGCGGCATACAACCCGGTATGCCTATACGCCGCAACCAAGCAGGCCTTCGATGACATCCTGCGCTATTACCGCGAACGGTTCGGGTTGCGCGTCGTGACATTGGAGCTTGCCGACACCTACGGACCTGGCGATCCCCGGAAAAAGCTGGTGCCGCTGCTGGTGGAGCGGGTCAAGGACAACCAGACATTACAAATGTCGGCCGGCGAGCAGCGTATCAGCCTGGTGTTTATCAGCGACGTGGTGGATGCCTTTGTCAGGGCGCTCCAGATCGTCGCCGGTGTGGCGCCGGGGGAGGAGGCGAGGTTCAGCGTCGGCGCCGCGGAGCAGCCTCGGCTGCGCGATCTGGTTGCCCTGGTCGAGCGCGAGGCGGGAGTGAAGCTTGATATAAGCTGGGGCGAGCGGCCGTATCGCCAACGCGAGGTCATGGCGCCCTGGCAGGGCCCGGCCCTGCCCGGCTGGCAGCCGAAGATCGACCTGTCGGCCGGGATCAAGCGAATCCTGAGGGATTCTGATGTTTGAGGTTGAACAATGCCGCATTCCCGGGTTGCGGCTGCTGCACCCGCGCATCGCGGTGGACGCGCGCGGCAAATTCATCAAGATCATGCATGCGGAATTCTTCGCCGCTCATGGCATGAGATCGGACTTTCGCGAACAGTATTACAGCGTATCGCACCGCCGGGTGCTCCGCGGCTTTCACTTCCAGGTGCCACCGATGCAGCATGCCAAACTGGTCACCTGCATTTCGGGGAAAGTCATGGATGTGATCGTCGACCTCCGGCGCGGCTCCCCCCGGTTTGGCGAGCATGAGATCTTCGATCTTTCAGACGACAATGGCGACATTCTTTACATCCCGGTCGGTTGTGCCCATGGCTTTTTGACGCTTAGCGCGACGGCGACATTGTTCTATGATGTGTCGTCGGTTTATGCGCCGGAGTACGATCGCGGCATTCGCTGGGATAGCTTGAGCGTGGCCTGGCCCGTCGCTGACGCGATACTGTCTTCCCGAGACGCCGGCTTCATCGCCTTTAACGAGTTCGACACGCCTTTCGACTTCAATAGCGATGCTGCGCCGTGAGCGGCAGCCCAACCGCGCTTCAGGTGTCCGCATGAAGGTCGTGATCCTCGCTGGGGGTCTGGGTACCCGCATCAGCGAGGAAACCGGAACTCGGCCCAAGCCGATGATCGAGATCGGCGGGCGTCCGATGCTGTGGCACATCATGAAAATATATGCGCATTTTGACGTGACCGAGTTTATTATTTGCCTGGGTTATCGCGGGTATATGATCAAGGAATATTTTGCGAACTATGCGCTGCACATGTCAGATGTTACATTCGATATGAAAAACAATGTAATGGAAGTGCATCGCCGGTCGGTGGAGCCGTGGTCGGTTACGCTGGTCGACACCGGAGAAATGACCCAGACCGGCGGCCGCTTGAAGCGGGTTCTTTCCTATGTCGAGGACGAAGCGGCGTTTGGGTTCACCTACGGCGACGGCGTGGCAAATATCGATGTCGCTGCTCTGCAGCGGTTTCACGCCGGCCATGGCCGGCTGGCGACGGTGACCGCGGTTCGTCCGGCCAGGCGCTTCGGCGCGCTAAAGCTCGACGGCGAGCGGGTGACCGAATTTGTCGAGAAACCCGAGGACGACGGAGGCTGGGTCAACGGCGGCTTCTTCGTGCTGTCGCCGCAGGTCGGCAGCCTGATCGCCGGCGATGCGACAATCTGGGAGCGCGAGCCTCTGGAGCGCCTGGCGGAACGGGACCAATTGCGGGCCTTTATCCATCGCGGTTTCTGGCACCCGCTCGACACGTTGCGCGACAAGACCTTCCTCGAGGACAGCTGGCAGCGCGGCGAGGCACCCTGGAAGCTCTGGTAGCCGGGAAAATCGGCCGCTCGCGGAGGGTTGAAGCGGCTTGATTTGCGCATGCCCGGGCGATATCCCAGGCTCAGAGGTTTCGCGGTCCTGCTGGTAAATCGCAATCTGGTGCGCGGCATGCTCGACACGTATTTTTGGCGGGGCCGGAGAGTCCTCTTGACCGGACACACCGGGTTCAAGGGTGGCTGGCTTGCCTTGCTGCTGCGTAAGCTTGGCGCCGGTGTTGCCGGTCTTGCCCTGCCCCCGAGCACCTCGCCAAACCTCTTCGATCTGGCCTCGGTAGTCGACGGCATCGATCACCAGATCGCCGACGTGACCGACCTTTCGGCCGTCGAGGCGGTTTTTGTGCGACATTGCCCGGAAATCGTTTTTCATTTGGCGGCGCAATCCCTGGTGCGCGAATCCTACCGGGATCCGGTCGGGACTTACGCCACCAATGTCATGGGCACCGTTCATGTGCTCGATGCGGCGCGCCGGTGCAAGAGCGTGCGGGCCGTTGTCGTTGTGACCAGCGACAAATGTTACGCGAACCAGGAGTGGGTCTGGCCGTACCGCGAAACCGACCGCCTGGGCGGCGATGATCCCTACAGCAACAGCAAGGGCTGCGCCGAGTTGATCACCGAGGCTTATCGGACGAGCTTTTTCAAGCCCGCCGATTATGCCGAGCACGGCGTGGCAATCGGCTCGGCGCGAGCCGGCAATGTCATCGGCGGCGGCGACTGGGCGGCGGACCGGCTGGTGCCGGATGCGGTACGGGCGTTCAGCGGCAATTTGCCCCTGGTGATCCGCAATCCCGGCGCGACCCGGCCCTGGCAGCACGTGCTGGACCCGCTGGTTGGCTATCTGTTGCTGGCGCACCGTCTGTTCAGCGATGGCCCCCAATTCGGCGCCGGCTGGAATTTCGGGCCGGAGAGCGCCGGGCATTCATCAGTCGAGCAGCTGGCGGCCAAGCTGTTCACGGCCTGGGAAGGATCGGCGCAATGGCAGCCGGCGACCGGTCCACAGTCGCACGAGGCGCTGGCGTTGCGCTTGGATTCGTCAAAATCCCGTGCGTTGCTTGGCTGGCGACCGCTGTTTTCTCTCGACGAGGCGATCGAGTTGACCGCGCAGTGGTATCTGGCGTGGAAAGAAGGCGCGGACCTGCATGCCCTGACCGACCGGCAACTCGACGCGGTTCTTTCCGCGGCCGCCAGCGCTCGCTAACCGCGGAGCAGCGTACATGATCGCGTATGTCATTCTCACTCACCAAGATTTCCCAACTACCTCCGAGCTGATAGCAAGAATATACCATCCTGATAATCTCTATTGTGTCTGCGTGAACAGCGGCTCATTCGTCGATGCACTAAATGCGATGAATTTCCTGCGCGTTCTGCCCAATTTACATATTATCCCGACGCCATTGACCTCCTGGGGGCAGGTTTTAGAGGCATATCTATACGGAATCGAGTTCTGTCTCCAAATTGACAAAAGCTGGCAATCTCTGATATTACTTACGGGATCGGATATGCCGGTAGCTTCGCAATCAAGGATTTCGTCGGAAATCTCCACCATATATCGTGATAAGATCGTGTTGCTTGGCTTCGAGGCGGCCAAAGAATTTGACGCCGACGTCGAAATCCAAAACCGCATTTTAGAAGATCCGTTCCATCTCAACCCGTCGGCGAAATTTGATGCGGCATATTATAACCCATTTACCTATCCCCGACCGAATAATCGACGAGAAGGAACTACCCTATATTTGCAACCCGACAGCATGCGCGCCGGCTGGTCGGTTAGCAGCTCGCATTTTGTTATACACCTTTTCCACCAGTCGCGTGAACGTGGAACGAATACAACCTATTTTGAGACAATATCTCCCTTTCGCCGTAAGCTATTAAAAAATTACTTTGAGAATAAAGTTTCCGCAGATGGTCCCGTTTTCGGAATATTTCCGAGAGATTTTTGCAAATATTGTACTTCGGACGAAAACGCATTGGCGTATTTTACCTTGATACAGAACATGTATGCAGCCGAGGAGAGTTTTTTTGCGACCCTGGCGTTTGCCGGTGACTTTCCCGCGCGGCGCGTTCAAAGGTGTATTACCTATGCCGGCAAACAACAAGGTGCCTTGCTGACGCCGGAGGATTTGACGGAGGACGTAATCAGACACCACTACTTTGTAAGAAAAGTCCCAGCTGGAGAAGCCGGGAGGAAATTTTGCATTTCTGCCTGCGAACAGCTTGGTATCGAGAGATCTCCCAAGGTCCCGGAGTTCCCGGTAGCGGGACAAAAAGATTATCGGACTCTTCTTTACAAGCAGTTTCTAAGCCAGGTGAACATAGTGGATACCAGATTGTCCTGCGGGTTAGTGGGCCAGCGGTATCTGTGCGACATCGTGTTCGGATCGGATGGGCTGCTCCACTACACGTCCGATCCTCCCGGGATGCTGGGACGGGAATGGTGTTGGGGCGAGGCAGGCATTGAGGTTACCGCCGACGGACGCCCGTTCGCTCGCTTCGACGGGCTGCGCGTTCATGAAGGAAAGCTTCTGCTTCTGGGGTATTGGTTTCATGCCGACGTGCTGACCTTGGCCTGCGTCGCCGATGTCGGCCCGATGCTGGTTGCTCCTGCCTTTGCTGATTTGCCCGCATCGGCGTACGGCGATCTCACCGAATACGCGTGGTCCTGCTGGTTTTCGGAAAGTCTGGTTGCAGAGCTCAGTTTCAAACCGGACGGAACGATTTGGACATCGGACAATCTGGAGGTGCCCGCCGGCTTTTGGCGGGTGGAGGACGGCGCCCTGCTGACGTTCGGTGTCCACAGCATGCCGATCGCCGTGTTTGAGCACCGCAGCGTCGATAAAGGCGGACGGCAACAAATCGCAGGGGTTTCGTGGGGGCGCCGCCTGCCGATCGAACCTTGCCTGTTGGTCAGTCGCCCAGCACGGCCGCACGGAGTAATCGATCCCGCGAAAGCCGTCGAGGCCGACGCGCTCCCTTCGACCCAGCGTGGTAGCGAACCGATCGGCACGGCCGAACTGACGATGCTCCCCGGCACCGCTTATGCCAGGTATGGGTTGCCGCTGGATTATCCGCCGTCGCGCGATTATCGGCCGCGGTGGGGTCGTACGCACCCTCCAATAGCGTCGCTGAACGAATGGTTCGGCAGCCATGCAGCGAGCTATGAGGCTTTCTTGGAGGAAATGACCCGCTCGCTACTCTGGGTGGAAACGATACCGCATGATTTCAGCGATAGTCAGTTGCCGGAGCCTGCATGGTTTGGCGTGCCTTTCGCCCCATTCGATTCGCTCGCCCTCTACACCATGGTCAGGCTCCATCGTCCCCATACCTATTTGGAGATCGGCTCGGGCATCAGCACCTGCTTCGCCGCCAAGGCGGTTCGGGACCACGACATCGGCACTCGCATCGTATCGATCGATCCGCACCCCAGAAGAGCAATCGATAGCATCTGTAACGAGGTGATCAGGGAAGGCCTGGAAGTTTGCGATCTCGCGCGATTTGGCGAGCTGCAGGCCGGAGACATTTTATTCTTTGACGGATCACATCGCTCCTTCATGAATTCCGATGTCACCGTATTCATGATCGACATACTACCCAATTTGAAGCCAGGTGTGATCGTGCATATCCACGACATTAGTCTGCCGTGGGATTATCCCGAAATGTTCAGCAACTGGTATTGGAACGAACAATATCTGCTGGCGGCCTACATGATCGGCGCGCGGGAGCGGTTGCATCCGATGTTTCCCACTAAGTTTGTCTGCAACGACGAGCGTTTCGCCAAGCAACTGGCTCGTCCGTTCATTGATTTCGGCGATCCACACCGGAACTCCGGCTGGCGCGGCGGCCGATCAATGTGGTTCACGCACATCCGCCCGGAACTCGCGGCGGACAAGCTGGCGCCGGTCCGCCCAGCGCAGACCGCCACGCCAGGCGGCGAGGCGGGCGAGCCTGATGCAGCAGCGCCCGGGTCGGCGCCCGTGACGCCGGCCGCCCCTCCGCCGAACGATCACCCCGGCGAGGCCGAGTTGGCGAGGCGGATCCAATTCGTCCGCGGCCTCTCGAATGACGACAAGGCACGGATCGGCATGGCGCGCGTCGCCGCCGAGATCCAGACCGTCCTCGACGACCCGCTATTCGAGCAATGGCCGATCGAGAAGCAGCTGCCGATGATCGAGCGGATCGCCGAGATCTACTATGGTCATTGGCACGCCAGCGGCCACGCTCTGTTCCCAGCGCTCGAACGCCTGTTCCACCGCGCCCTGGCGAGCCCGGGCGTCACGCTCGATACGCTGTGCCTGTTCTACGACCTAATCTATTTCCTGTACTTTTTTGTTGCCTCCGACAGGAATGCAATGCGCGGGTTCGCCGACCATTTAGCCGCCCCGTTTGCTGCGGCGGTGCGCGATCGATCCGTTGGCGACCTGCCGCCGGTTACGCAGCGACCGCTCGGCCGCGAGCCGTTGCGGGTCGGCTTTCTCTCGCAATTCGCGCTGGGGCCTCGCGATGCAGTGGGCCAGGTCGCTCATCAGCTCTTGGGAGGCCTGTCGCGGAATTTCCCCGGACGGTACGAGCTGGTGCTCTACGCCTGGAGCGAGCACGACGACGCCTCGCTTGCGCGGTTCGAGGAAAGCGGCATGCGCGTCCGGCGCTTCACCGCAACGTCGCGGGTCGAGCGCATCTCGGCGGTAGCCGAAGCGATCGCGACCGACGAAATCGACATCCTGATCACCGACCAGAACGCCTGGCTGCCGACGGTGCTCTTCGAGCGGCGTGTCGCGCCTGTTCAGATCTATTACATGGTGGGGGGGCTACCGTTTTGGCCGCTCGTGAACATCGACGCCGTCTTCAGGCTAGATGTTTATGACCCGAAACTAGACGGTTTCGATCCCGGCATGTGCTTCCCGATGGGGCTGGGATCGTGGGATCTGTCGGCGTTGGCCCCCGAAATCGACCCGGCGCGTGTCGCCGCCGAGCGCGCCCGCTTCCCGCCGGCGGCGCGGCTGATCGGCAATTATGGCCGTCTTGCGAAGATCACACCCGATTTTCTGTCGCTCGTTGCAGAACTGATCGCTCGGCACCCATGGCTGGTGGTCGTCCTGGGCGGCACTGGCGACGGCAGCTGGATCCGCGACTTCATCGCCGCCCAAGGATTGGCTGATCGGCTTCAACTCGTCGAGGAGTTTGTCGACGGTCATGTCTGGGGACATATGCTGGAATTGTTCCTCGATACTTTTCCAACCGAAGGAGGCGTCTCCCGCCGCGAGGTCATGGCCAAGGGCCGCCCGGTCGTAACGATGCAATGCTCGTGGGCCCAATTCGACGCGGTGCCGGAGCTCGTAGCCCGCGACCGCCAGGGCTATGTCGACATCGTGTCGCGGCTGCTCAGTGATCCAGGGTTTTACGAGACGGCCTGCGCCGCGACACGCGAGTTTGTCGCGTCAGGAATGACCGAAAGCGACTATGCCGCCGCTGTCGTCGACGCACTGACGACTGTCGTTGACCGGCGCCGCGAGAGACAGCAGGCAGTCTGGGCATCGCTGCAATCATCGGTCAAGCGCTTGTAAGACGAGTTTAAGATGTGTGCAGTTCACTTTGACCTCTCCGGAGTGTCGGTATGGCCTCAATGGCGTATTTATCTGCACCATCTGGAAATATCGATGTTTCATATTAAGATAAACTTCGAAAAGGGAAGGATTGTTATAGTTGGGGGAGAAACACTCGATAATGGTGGAGCGTTTGCTCAGGAACATCGCGTGAACAAGTCCAGCCCCGTGCGGACCTCCCAGCACCTTGGCAGCTCCGGCGGCGGCGATCTGTCGCGCGATTGGCAACTCGCTCATGTCGACGATGGTAAAGCCGTGTCGCCTGAGACACTCATGTACCTCGGGCGCGTTGACAATCGCTCTGTCGTGCCGCCGCTCCAGCCACAAGCGCGGGCCGAGCCCGGGTCCGTCGATTGCGCCGAGCAGCGTCTCGCGCAAAGCGAAGAACACATCGGGGTAGGCCAACGTGTCGGCGTGCGACATGCGCGTCGTGAACCAGGCCGATCGCAGCAGGGTCGGTCTGGTCAGGTGAACGATGCGTTCGCGCTCGATGCCCAGCAGGTCGAGAAACCCGATCGAGAACTTGGGTAAATCTTGGGATATTCGGCTAGGAAAGGTCGAGAAAATGTACCGTCCCGTGAATCCGGAACGCTCAAGGATAATGATCTTGTATAGTTCTTCAATAAAGTGGAAAAAATTGTGCGAGTATATGTTCGATAGCACGCAAACATCCCCGTCCCACTCTTGCACATTGGTAAACAGCGCATGGGCCATGATCTCCCCGGCCCGCGATGAGGCCTGTAGCTCGGGGAAAGCGTCAGCGTCGGTATTCGCCTCATAGGGTACGATCCGGTTGCGCCAAACCTGCAGGTGAAGAGCGGGGACGTAGAGAACCTCGTCGGCGACCGCGACCTCGACTGCTTTCTCGCCGCCAAACTCGACGCGCGACAGGCGCGACGGCGCCTCGACCCTGAGCTGGTCGAGGATGGAGGCGCAAACCAATCCGGGCACCGCCAGCGTCAGCCTGCGTTTATGCCTGTGCTCCGCCCACTCGATCCAGTCCGCTCTACTACGAAATCGGCTCTTCCATTTGTTCGCAAGCTCAAATTCGCTTGAATATTTCACATAAAACCCCAGTTCCGGATGAAACTCGCCTTCTTCCCAAGTAAATGGATCGTTATTTCCCCTGACGAGATACATTATGTAGGGAAACCGCCTCACCCGAGAATTTAGTTTTGTTTTTTGAAAATAGACCTGCATCACTCCTTCAATGTTTCTGTGCGCTACGTCACGTGCTTCAAATGCGCGAACCCAATCCTCCGAGTGCTGTAAGATGTCAGAAAGAGCCGATAGACTTTGTATCACATCATCGTTACTCACCACCATATGACGATCGACGAGACCGCCCGAGTCCTCCCCATCGGGAAGCCAAATCGAACTGCGCTCCAGCGCCTGAGGGCACGGATGTGGCGAAGTATACAAGAAATCGGATCGTGTGATGATAAAGCGATCATAATGGCGATGTAATTCTTTCTCAATAATAAAATTGCGCAGATACCACCTAGATAAAATAAGAATACCACCAGACCCAGGAAGTCCCGCTACGCCGCCAAGAAAATTTGAATAAGGATTTTCACAAAGCTTGAGCAACTGACGCCAGTCTGCATGATAGCCGAGAGACAATCTGAAGCGGTCGATTTCTTCTGTATAATCCGTCAGCTCAGGCATCGTCCAGCGAAATAGCGCACGTTGGAAATAGGGGTTCGTATATTCATAATTCTGCTCGTCGCGGACGCATAGCGCCAAGTCTGCATTCAACTCATTAAGGACATTTTTTTCAAAATTGGTCCAGGTGAGCTGATGCGCGCGCGTCTGCCCCAAAATGCACACCAAAACCTTTTCAGACATTTCAAAGTCCTTCGACTTAGGAAAATGGTGCTTCGTAACGATTGTATCCTGCCGAGGGCATAGGGACCGAAGCGCCACCCTACGAAGTCGGCAGCGGTGATCGCTAACTCATCCGTTCGTTCAGCACCTCGCGCACGACGGGCGATGCGATCGACATAGGGTTCGGTCTGTGGCGTAATCGATACCGAGCACTGTCCGCGACTCCTCGTAAACATGTTAGAATACGCTTGTGTGGTCAACCCCGTCCTCGCTCCGGTAGGCTTGACGGTGCCGCCGCGAGGCCTTAGCGAAGCGCGCGGCGCCGAGGCTGAAGAAGCCCAGAATGACGGACACGCAATCCTACATTGTCTTGTTTAACGACGAGCGGTATCAGCGCTGCAATCTGCGGTTCGGTCAGCGCCTGTTCCGCTATGACCATTTCGCAGCGGGTCGGCTGGTCGGCACGCTGAGTGGCGTGGTCGAGGACGCGCTGTTGGATTGCGGCCACAGCGCGCCGTTCGGCGGGATCGACTGGGTGCGGCGGCGCGAGCCGGTCGGCACCGTTGTCGACCTGCTTCGGGCGGCTGCCGCCCAGGCACGCGACGAAGGCATCCGCGCGATCCGAATCCGGGCGCGGCCTACCTATTTTGGCGCGAACGAAGCGGCTGTGGAATTCGCTCTCCACAACCTCGGCGCTTCGGTGGAGTCCTGCGAAATCTCGGTCGGGATCGAGACCTCGTGCTACGAAGCGCCCGAAGAATATATCGCCTCGCTCGGCTGCTCTGCCCGGAATGCCCTTCATCGCGGCCTTCGCGCCGGGATGGTGTTCAGCCCGGCGGAAACCGCGTCGGACTGGGCTGCCTGTTATGAGCTCCTCGCCATAACCAAGCGGCGGCGCGGCGTGCAGCTCAGCGTGTCGCTAGACTACGTCATGCGATTGCGCGATGTATTTGAAAAGCAGATCGCGATGCATCGGTTGGTGAAGGGCGACGACCTTGTCGGCGCCGCGCTGGTCTATCGGGTCGCCCAGGCTTGGGACTATGTCGCTGCCTGGGGGGACAACCCCGGTCATCGCGACAGCAAGGTCATGAATGTGATGACCTATCATCTGGTGCGCAAGGCGATCGCCCAGCGTGTCGCCGTTATCGACATCGGCATCTCCTCGGTACGCGGTGTCGCCGATGGCGGGCTGATCCAGTTCAAGCGCAACGTCGGTGCCGTTACCGGGCTGCGCATCAACTTCCGCTTGCCGATCGAGGCCTCAAGCGGCTGTTTGGCAAGATCTGAGGGACCGATCGGCAAATGTTGAAACCGGAGGACTACCGCGTCGAGAGCTACCAGGCGTTCCGCGAGCGGGCGAAAAATCCCGCGCTCAGCCGCAATGAGATGTGCGGATTTCCAGAGGTGTTTCGAGCTGGTCGCAGTGAGAGCATTCTTGCCGATATTGCGTCCAAGCTGACACTCCTCGCCAAGCCCGGGATCAAGATCCTCGATATTGGCGCGGGGTGCAGTGATCTCGCGCATCATATCGTCGAGACGACCGCTCGGCGCGACCAGTCTCTGACAGTAATCGACTCGCCGGAAATGTTGAGCTTGCTACCGGACAGCCCGCATCTAGAAAAGATCGAGGGACGCTTCCCCGACTGTGTAAAATCGGCCGAGCGGGGCCTCGGGTCGTTCGACGCCATCCTAATCTACAGCGTGGCGCAGCACGTTTTTCTCGAGGCCAGCCTGTTCGCTTTCCTCGATGCTGCGGCTCAGCTATTGGCCGAGCAGGGCCAGTTGCTGCTCGGCGACATTCCGAACGCGACGATGCGCAAGCGCTTTATGGCCAGCGACGCAGGTAGGGCGTATCACAAGATCCACTATTCGCGTCTGCCCGAACCGAACGTCGTCTTCAACACCCTCGCACCGGGCGAGATCGACGATGGCGTCATTCTTGGGGTAATCGCCCGCATGCGGGCGGCGGGACTGCACGCCTTCGTCGTGCCGCAGGCGCCGGACCTCCCGATGGCGAACCGCCGGGAGGACATCCTGATCATCCGGCCCTGACGAGGCCCTGACGGTGTCTCTTCGCTAATCAAACTGCGACCCGCGAGAAAGGAATCGCCATGAATCCCCAGGCCGCCGCCATGAAAGCGCTCTTCGACCAACCCCAACTCCAGATCATGCCCGGCTGCGGCGACGGCATGGGCGCCCGCCTGATCGAGGAGGCCGGCTTTCGCACCGGCTTTGCCTCCGGCTCCAGCATCGCCGCGATGCGTCTGGCGATGCCCGACATGGACCTCATGACCCTTCCGGAAATGGCCGATGCGGTCGAGACGATCATCGCCGCCGCGCCTGGCGTGCTGTGGCTGGCCGATGGCGACACCGGCTACGGCAACGCGCTCGCGGTGCAGAAGACGGTCCGCGCCTACGCCCGCCGCGGCGCCGCCGCGGTGCTGATCGAGGACAAGGCCTGGCCGCGCCCGCTCGGCCATGGCGGCGCCAAGCTGGTGATCGAGCGCGACGCCGCGATCCTGCGCTGTCGCGCCGCCGCCGAAGCCTGCCACGAGGAAGGCATCCTGTTGCTCGCCCGCACCGACGCGCGCACCTCGCGGGGGTTCGATGAGGCGCTGAGCCGGCTGAAGGCGTTCGTCGCCGAGGGCGCCGATATCCTGTTTCTCGATTCGCCCCAGTCAGAGGCGGAAATGCGCGAAGCGGTGGCGGCCTCTAACGGCAAACCCTCGCTCGCCGTCACCTCGCCGGCCGGCAGGCACTTCATGCCGGGGAATGCGGAACTGCAACGGATCGGCATCAAGCTCGTCGTCTATCCGCAGGAGATCCTCGCGGCGAGCGTGCATGCGGTACGCGCCGCTCTCGGCGGACTGAAGGGCGGCGCGAAGCCGCCGCTGGCGAGCCCGGCGGAACTGGCGACCGCGATCCGCTCGGCCGACTACCTCGCCATCGATGCGCGCTGGCCGGACCCGCGGTGAGCGGAAGCGGCCTTGGGTAATCGTTCAGTTTGAATGTCCGCGATGGGTGGAAATGCGCCGTTCCCGGTCTTCCCCGCCTGACTTGCCGATGCTTAAAAAGCCGACCTTCACAGAATCGTCGGAAAGGGGCGGGACTGGGTCATGTCACGGGCAGCCCGGCGCGACGCAAGCCATCGCGAAAAAATTCCCACACCGTCGGGTTCTTGAAAAACTTATCCCAAGGTGCCGTCGCCGTGTATCGCCGGCCCGTCGCGTCGAGGTGTTCGGTCATCGCCCGGGCCTCATCTAAGCGGCCGAGATGCACCAAGGTAGAGGCCAGAAAGGCGAGGATGACCGGAAACGTCGGGGCCTCCTCGCGGGCGCGTTGCAGCCACACCAGCGCCACCTCCAGACGCCGTTCGCCGAAGTACGCGATGCCTGTCCCTAAGAAAAATACCCACTTCAGAGGGTCCACCGGGCTCAGCCGCATCGCTCGGGCACAGCACTCGATTGCAACCGCGCTGTCGCCGGCATACGCGTGCACGAGGCCGCTGCAGCCCCAGGCAGCGGCCAAATTCGGGTTGATCCCCACCGCTCTGTCGAGGGTGCGGATCGCCGCCTCGGCATCGCCGTCCTGGTTCCACACTGCCATGCCGCCCCACGCCAATGCCGTCGCATCGTCGCGCGCCGCGAGGATAGCAGCTCGCCCCAGTGTGATCCCCTCTGCGGTTTCCGACGCCTCGTCTTCCATCCATCCGTAGATCCGGCGCCAGGTGAAGCAAAGCCCGGCCTGGGCCAATGCCGCCGCGTAGCCGGGGTCGATCGCGATCGCCCGGCGCAACAGCGCGAGGGCGCGGCCGGTGCCTTCGACGGTGTTGCTGCGGTACAGCTCCGGCAACGCGCGCAGATACAGGTCGTAGGCATCGAGGCTCTCCGGCTGCTTCCGGCGGGCGCGCTCGACCTCGGCGGCCTGCAAGGCGGGCTCGATGACCCCGGCGACGGCGGCAGCTACATCGTCCTGAAGCTCGAAGACATCGTCGAGCGAGCCGTCGAAGCGGTCGGCCCAGAGATGCACGCCGGTCGCGGCGTCGATCAATTGCGCGGTGATGCGCACGCGGTTGCCGCCCTTGCGCACGCTGCCTTCCAGCACATAGCGCACGCCAAGCTCGCGCCCGACCTGCTTCACGTCGACCGCCTGGCCCTTGTAGGTGAAGCTTGAATTGCGGGCGATGACGAACAGCCAGCGGATGCGGCTGAGCGCGGTGATGATCTCCTCGACCATGCCATCGGCGAAATATTCCTGCTCCGGATCGCCGCTCATGTTTTGGAACGGCAAGACGGCAATCGATGGCTTCTCGGGCAGCGGCAGCGCGGCGAGCGGTGGGGTCGTCGGCGCTGTGGCCTGGACCCGATACACCCGGATCGCCTGGGCGATGTTCTTGACCTGCTGATCGCCGAGATCACCGAAATCCAGCGGCAGCTTATTGCCGACCTGATCGCGGACGACGGCAGAAACATAGATCGCACCGGGCTCGGCCAAGCTCTCCAACCGGGCCGCAATATTGACTCCGTCGCCGAGCAGATTCTCGCCGTCGACCATCACATCACCGACATGCACGCCAATGCGGAATTGCATCGCGTCCTCGGCCGGCTGTTTCGCACTCTCCGTGGTTATCGCGGCCTGCACAGCGACCGCGCATTGCACGGCATCGACCGCGCTGGCGAAGTCGGCGACGACGCTGTCGCCGGCGGTGTTGAAGATGCGGCCTCGGTGCGATGCAATTAGCTCATCGATGATCGCGCGGCAGGCTTTTAGCCGGGCGAGCGTGCCGACCTCGTCGCGCGCCATCAGCCGGCTGTAGCCGGCAATGTCGGCGGCGAAGATCGCGGCAAGTTTGCGCTCCACCGGATGGACGGGCACGCTTGGCTCCTCCCCATCCGAGTATAGCGAGACGCGCAACTGCTGCGCGATCTTTCGCCGGCAGGTCGAAGGAGACCTGATCGTCCGGTTTCCGGCGGAGCGGCTCGCCGGGCGGCGCGGTCATGAGGGTCCGCTTAGGGTCGGTAGGCATCGTTTCAAGCTGAGACACTACGAGGCTTCCCGTCGGCCCCGTCCGGTGCGATGGTCATCGGATGGTACCACTCTCCGTTCTCGATCTTTCCCCGATCGTCGAAGGCGGCGATGCCGGGCAGTCGTTGCGCAATTCGCTCGACCTCGCGCGCCATGTCGAGGCGCTCGGCTACCGGCGCTACTGGATGGCCGAGCATCACAACCTGCCCGGCATTGCCAGCGCGGCGACCGCGGTGGCGCTCGCCCATATCGCGGCCGGCACGACCAGCATCCGGATCGGCGCCGGCGGTATCATGCTGCCGAACCACGCCCCGCTGGTGATCGCGGAACAGTTCGGCACCCTCGCGGCGCTGCATCCCGGGCGGGTCGAACTCGGCCTCGGTCGCGCGCCCGGGTCGGACCAGGTGACCGCGCGGGCGATCCGCCGAACCCTCTTCGGCAGCGGCGACGAGTTTCCCCAGGATGTCGTCGAGCTGATGGGCTACTTCCAGCCGGCCGAACCAGGCCAGGCGGTGCAGGCGGTGCCCGGCGCCGGGCTCA
Organism: uncultured Rhizobium sp.; assembly: GCA_964392845.1. Classification (GTDB taxonomy): domain Bacteria; phylum Pseudomonadota; class Alphaproteobacteria; order ATCC43930; family CGMCC-115725; genus DATARH01. Next base: position 26,844 of record CAYMRQ010000009.1, on the reverse strand, counting down.
AGGTGCCGATCTGGATCCTCGGGTCCAGCACCTTTGGCGCACAGCTCGCGGCGATTTTGGGCTTGCCGTTCGCCTTCGCGTCGCATTTCGCGCCGGGAATGATGATGGAGGCGATGGCGATCTACCGGCAGCGGTTCCGGCCGTCGGCGCAGCTCGCCGCGCCCAACATCATGCTTGGGGTCACGATCGTCGCCGCGGAATCGGACGAGGAAGCCCGGTTCCTCTTCTCATCGTTGCAGCAGTCGACGCTGAACAACCGGACCGGAAGACGGAGCCGCGTGCCGCCGCCGGTGGCGGATTTTGACGCGCGGCTCGATCCTTACGCCCGCGCGATCCTCGCCGACAGCCAGGCCTGCGCAATCATCGGCGCGCCGGACACCGTGCGGCGCGGCCTCGATGATTTCATCCGCCAGACCGGCGCCGATGAGTTGATGGTGACGGCGAACATCTTCGACCACGCCAAACGCAAGCGATCGTTCGAGATCGTCGCGCAAGTGCATGGCGCGATGAAGGAAGCTCCGCCCGGTCACTCGTAGACGAATACACCGTCGTCGAGGTCGGCGGCCGGGAACTGGTCCTTCTCGGTCCAGTAGTCCTGGGTGTGCTGCCATTCCGGCTTGTCGCCGCGCTGCGGCAAGAGGTGCATGCCGCGCATCAGATAGCCGGGATTGAAGTTCTCCGGATCGATCCAGGGCAGCAAGGGCATGTCCTGGTCCTCGGGCCGCAGTGTCGGCGTCACCTTGCGCGCGCCCTTTGCCTTCATGTGATTGAGCAGCCGGCAGACGAAATCGGCTACCAGATCCGCCCGCAGCGTCCAGCTGGCGCGGAAATACCCAAAGACCCACGCCATGTTGGGGATTCCGGTGAACATCATGCCGCGATAGGTGACCGTGTCGGAGAAGACCAGGGGTTTGCCGTCGATGGTAAAATCGATGTCGCCCAGCACATTGAGATTGAAGCCGGTGGCCGTGATGATGATGTCGGCTTCGAGGATTTTGCCGGATCGCAGAAGAATTCCGGTCTCGACGAACCGCTCGATCTCATCGGTGACGACCGATGCCTTGCCGGCGCGGACCCCCTCCAGGAAATCGCCGTCGGGAATGAAAGCAATGCGTTGCCGCCAGGGCCGGTAGCTCGGCGTGAAGTGCGTTTCGAAATCGTAGTCCGGCCCCAGATGGGCGCGCACCCCGGCGAGCAGCTCCTCCTTGACCACCTCCGGCTCGGTGAACGAACGGCTGGTGAAGACGGCCTGATCGTGCAGGATCTTCCGGCGCACGATTTCGTGGATCCACGCCTCGTCGACGTCCAATTCGCGCAACTCGTCCGCCAGGACAATCGCATTGCAGCCGGTCCTGAAATAGGTCGGCGAGCGCTGCAGCATCGTGACGTGGCCGCAATCGGCCGCGATCGCCGGAATGAGCGTCGCCGCGGTGGCGCCCGAGCCGATGACGACGACATTCTTGCCGGCGTAGTCGAGATCCCGCGGCCATGTCTGCGGGTGAACGATCTGGCCCTTGAACGTCGCCATCCCCTGCCACTCGGGCGTGTAGCCCTGCGCATGGCGGTAATACCCCTGACACATCCACAGGAAGTTCGCGGTGAAACGCACCGTCTCGCCGGTGTCGGTGCGGGTCGCCTCGATCGTCCAGAGGTTCGCGTTGCTCGACCAGCGTGCCGCGGAGATCGTGTGCCGATAGCGGATATGGCGGCCGAGATCGTTCTCGTCGATGACTTCGCCCATATAGCTGAGGATCTCGGCAGCCGTCGCGATCGGCGCACTGGTCCAGGGTTTGAAGCGATAGCCAAAGGTGTAGAGGTCGCTGTCGGACCGGATGCCCGGGTAGCGGTGGGTGAGCCAGGTGCCGCCGAAGCTGTCCTGCGCTTCGAGGACGACGAAGCTCGTCCCGGAGCATTGCCTGGTGAGGTGATAGGCGCCGCCGACCCCGGAGATCCCGGCCCCGACGATCGCCACGTCGAAATGCTCGACCTTGGTTCGTGGCTCCGCTTGTGCCGCGGTCTCGGTGAGTGTTGCCGTCTCGGTCATGGGCCCCAACCTTCGCTGTCGGGCGACAGCTTACCTCATTCTCCTCGTTGATCGCACCGGGCCGGATGCGGCCGGCGGTTGTCATTCCCGATCCCCCGTGGAACACTGGGTCTCCCACGGGGTTCGGAGGGAAGCCGCGCGCGCGGCAGAGTGAGGGAGCGCACGATGGCCGAGATCGGAGACGCGAAGGGCGAATACCGCGGCACCCAACATCGCAATGATGCCGACCTGAAGGCATGGCTGGCGAAGCGGCCGGGCGAAGCCGCGCTCGAGCCGGGCCTGCCGATCATCGATCCGCATCATCATTTCTGGGACACGCCGCAGCGCGGCCGCTACTTCCTGCCCGACCTCCTCGCCGATATCGGCGGCGGGCACAACATCGTCGCCACGGTCTTTCTCGAATGCCACGCGATGTACCGCCAGGGCGGCCTCGCCGAGATGGCGCCCTTGGGCGAAGTCGAGTTCGTCAACGGCATCGCGGCGATGAGCGCCTCGGGCAGTTATGGCCCCTGCCGCGTCGCCGAGGCGATCATCGGCCACGCCGACCTGACGCTCGGCGCGCGCGTGCGCGAGGTGCTGGAGGCCGAGCTCGCCGTCGGCGGCGGGCGTTTTCGGGGCATCCGCTACGGCGTGTCATGGGACGGCAGCGACGCGGTCGGCAGGTTCGCCGCCCGTTTCACGCCGCCGCATCTGGTGCGCGACGCCAGGTTTCGCGAGGGCTTCGCCCAGCTCGCCCGGCTCGGCCTCAGCTTCGATTCCTGGCAGTATCATCCCCAGCTGCCGGACGCGATCGACCTCGCCCGCACCTTCCCCGACACCACGATCATCCTCAACCATGTCGGTGGCGTGCTCGGCGTCGGCCCCTATGCCGGCCACCGCATGGAGATCCTTGCCGGCTGGAAGAAGGACATCGCCGAATTGGCGAAATGCCCGAACGTCAACGTCAAGCTCGGCGGAATCGGCATGACCTCGTTCGGGTTCGATTTCCATGAACGCGATGTTCCGCCGTCGTCCGAGGACCTCGCCGCCGCGTGGCGCCAGTATGTCGAGCCCTGCATCGAAGCCTTTGGCGTCAACCGCTGCATGTTCGAGAGCAACTTCCCGCCGGACAAGCAATCCGGCGGCTACACCGAGCTGTGGAACGCCTTCAAGCGCATCACTTCCAAAGCGTCAGCAACCGAAAAGACGGCGCTCTACAGCGGCACCGCGGCGCGGGTCTACCGCATGACGGTGCCCTGATCCGGATCCACACGCTCTATCGCCGCCGCGATCGCCTTCTGCCGCCGTCAGCGGTGGATCGTGGCGGGCGTCCAGTTGGCAGCGCGGCGGGCGAGCCGGTCCTCGGTTTTCTCGCCGTCGTGATCGACCGGAGCCGGACGCCGGGTGAACGCCGCCCGGTCATCGAGGCAATTGGTGTTGATGACGGCGCGGGCCCCGGAAGCGTTGTCGCAGACCGCGCCGATATACACCCCGCAGCGCCGGCAGATCAGGAACTCGGCGGTGCCCGAGCCGAAGCGATAGGGTTCGACAAGCGACCAGTCCGCGGCCTCGATCTCGACCGAGCCGTGCGGATCGCTGGTCGTGCATGTATTGTGGGCGCGGCAGAACGAGCAGGAGCAGGCGCGCACCGGCGTATCCTGCGGCGGCTGGGACAGGCGCAGGCGCAGCCGCAGATTGCCGCAATGACAGCCGCCATGGTGTTCCATCAATTTCTCTCTCCCGCCTGCTTTCGAACGCCGGCGCTTCGCAGATGCGGTCCGAGCCGGCAGCCGCTATAGTCGCGATCAGCCATTCGCCAGCGCTGCCCGTCCCGGGAGACCCCGGCAGCGCAGCAAACCCGCCGACGGAGGACGCCATGCACCTGATGTATTTCACCGAGCAGCCGATGTCGACCTACCCTTCGGATATTGGGCTTGCCACCGGCCATACCGCCCTGATGTTCTCGAACAAGTATTTCGATCCCGTAGCCGGCAGTCGGCTCTACAACGAATACCTTGAGCATTACATCATGGTCGACGAGCTCGGCTTCGATGGCATCATGCTGAACGAGCACCACAATGCGCCGTTTTGCATGCAGGCCAAGGCCAATATTTTCGCTGCGATCCTCGCCGCGGTGACGAAGAACGTGAAGATCGTCATGCTCGGCAATCCGCTGCCGTTGGCCGAGAACCCGGTGCGGCTCGCCGAGGAATTGGCGATGATCGACATGATCTCGAAAGGGCGCCTGGTCTCCGGCTTTGTCCGCGGCGGCGGCCAGGAGCAACTCGCCAACGGCGTCAACCCGGCCTTCAACCGCGATCGTTTCGAGGAGGCCCACGATTTGATCGTCGCGGCCTGGACGCGCGAGGGTCCGTTCCGCTGGGAGGGCGCGCATTACCAGCACCGCGTCGTCAACCCGTGGGCAGTGCCGTTGCAGAAGCCCTATCCGCGGGTGTGGATCCCCGGCGTCATCAGCCCCGAGACGATCCTCTGGGCGGCGCAGCACGGCTATCCGTACATCGCGCTCAACACCCCGGTCGAGCGGACGAGGCAGATCTGGAAGATCTACGACGACACGGCGGCCGAGGCCGGCTTCCGGGGCGGTCCGGATTATCACGGTCTCTTGAAGCAAATCCACGTCGCCGAGACCGAGGAAAAGGCAATCGCGAACGCCGCCGAATTCCGCTGGATGCAGGGCGAGTTCACCGGCCTCGCGCACCCGGTGTGGAGCACCCCATCGGGTTATGGCAGCCCGGTCAACCGGCGCGCGTTCGTCGAGTTCGCCTCGGGCCGCGCCACGAACCCGCGCGGCCGGCCGTCGCTCGAAAAGCAGATGGAAGAGCTGATGATCATCGCCGGCACCCCGAAGCAGGTGATCGCCAAGCTGCGCATCCTCCTGGAGGAGACGCGGCCCGGCATTCTCGGCCTCTGGGGCAATGATGGTACGGTCACCCATGAGGACGCCAAGACCTGCATCCGGCTGATGGGCCAGGAGGTGTTGCCGGCGGTGCGCGAAATGGCCAAGGAATTCGACCTGAAGAGCCCGTTCGAGACGAACCAGCCGGTCAGCGTCGACTATATGCCCGGCCTCAAGCAGCCGGCGCGGGCAGCGGCGGAATAGCGGGGCGTCGCAGACACAGGGCGCGATCGGAACCATCAACCATCGAGGCTTGTCATGAACCAGAGCGATTTCGAAGCCGATCTGCGGCGGGAAGGGTACCAGGTCTTCTATGGCGGCTTGAAAGCCGGCGAGGTTAACCCCGACCACACGCATGACTGGAACGCGCGAATCATGGTGATCGGCGGCGAGATCACCCTCACTCGCGGCGGCAAGGCGGAAACCTTTCATGTCGGCGACAGCTGCGCGGTCGCCGCCGGCGAGCTGCATGCCGAACAGGTCGGTCCGCAAGGGGTTGCGTATATCGCCGGACGCCGCGCCCGGTGACCCAGGCACTCCGCGACAAGGCCCGCGCGCTCCGGCTCGGACTGACGGAGCGATGGTAATTTCGCAGGTCCGGCCGATGCCGTGCAGGCGAACCCGGGGGATCTGCGCCTTCGACCCCGGGCGGCGGCAAATTCGCTCAGCAGACGCCTGAAATTACGGCAGCATCGCGATCGCGTCTTCGGGCAATTTCCGTCGCATGAACGATTCCCCTGCGCGGGCGCCCGAGCGCGAGGCCACGAAGGGCGCCTGGGGCGAACTCTTCCGCGACGGGCTTGGCCTCTATTCCGCCCTGGTGATCGGCGGCATCGCGATGCACGCGACCCAGATGCTGGTGATCGCCATCGTCATGCCGACCATTGTCGCCGACATCGGCGGCGCCGCCTATTACACCTGGGCGGCGATGCTCTACACGATCGGCTCGATCGTCGGCGCGTCGTCGACCGGGGTGGTGTGGTCGAGGCTCGGCGCGCGCCGCGGCTATGCCCTTGGCGCCGGAATGTTTGCGCTTGGCACGGCGGCTTGCGCGCTGGCTCCCGATATCGGCGCGCTGATCGCCGCGCGCACGGTCCAAGGCTGGGCCGGCGGGCTGGTTGCCGGCAGCGGCATGGCGCTGATCACCACGCTGTTCGACGCGCGGCTGCGCACGCGGATCATCGCGATATCGCAGGCCACCTTTACCGCGTGTCACCTCAGCGGACCGATCGTCGGCGGCCTGTTCGCGGCGATCAACTGGTGGCGCGGCTCGTTCTGGGCGATGGTGCCGTTCATGCTGGTTTTCGCCTGGCTTGCCTATGCGAAAATCCCCGACGAGATCAACAGCGAAGCCGAGCGCAACCGTCTGCCGTCGTTGCCGCTGTTTCGCCTGACGACGCTGGCGACCGGCGTGTGCTGCATCGCCGCCACCGGGTCGGTGTCGGGTGCCGGCCTGCGGGCGGGCTTGATCATCGCCGCGGTCGCGCTGATCGGCCTGACGTTCCGTCTCGATCGCTCCGCCTCCAACAATCTGTTCCCGCCGGACGCGCTGTC
>CAYMRQ010000009.1:16583-20340 GCA_964392845.1 uncultured Rhizobium sp. | reverse complement strand
ATCGGGCTTGCGCTGTGGATCCTGGCGTTTCACGGCATGACGCAGACCTCGGTGTCGCTGTTTCTGCCGTTGCTGCTCCAGGTGGTGCACGGGGTGTCGCCGCTCTTCATCAATTTTCTCAGCATTTTGATCTCAATTGGTTGGAGTATCGGCACGTTTTCGGTGTCGGGCTGGTCGGGGGCGCGCGAGCGCCTCGCGCTGGGCAGCGGCCCACTGATCGCCTTCACCGGTCTGGTGTTGCTGACCTCGCTGGCGTTGCTGCCGGGGTTGGCGATGCTGGCGCTGAGCGCCTTCGTCATGGGGATCGGCATCGGGATCTACAACGTGCACCTCGTCGCCCGCGCGATGGACAGCGCCACCGCCGGGGACCAGCGCAGCACCGCCTCGGCGCTCGCCTCGGTGCGTTCGCTCGGCACCGCGTTCGGCGCCGCGATCGCCGGCGTCGTCGCCAACGCGGCCGGCCTGGGCGACGCCACCGAGCCGGAGGCTGTCGGCCACGCGGTCACCGCCGTCTACCTGTTCTGCTGGATCCCGTTCGGGCTCGCCGCGATTTTTATGCTGCGGTTTCTCCGGGTCGCGGTTCCTCGCACCGCATCGCTCGCGGCGACCGCCGAGTGAGTGCCGCGTCCCATCAAATGACCCTCACCCGCCTCGCTGCGCTCAGCACCCTCTCCCGCGATGCGGGAGAGGGGTTTGCGCGCGTCAACCGACGAAGCTTGCCTCATTGTGCCTTAGCACCACCCGCCCGCGCACCTTGCCACCGGTTTTCAGGTCGTTGAGCGCCGCGCTCGCCTCGCTGGCCGGCCGCATCTCGATCGGGATCGGCGGGACCTTGCCGGCCTGGACGAGGGCGAGAAGCTCGCGCAGATCGTCGAGCGTGCCGACATAGGACCCTTCGATCGTCATCATCTTGAACGGGAAGAGCACGGTCGAGATCGGGTTGGCCCCGCCGTAGAGCCCGACCATGACGAGCTTGCCGCCCTTCCTCAGGATGTTGACGCCGAACTCCATCGTCTTGGGCGAGCCGACAAAGTCGATCGCCGCGGCGCCGCCGCCGCCGGTCGCCGCCATCACCTGTTTCACTGCGTCGGGCGCGGCGTTGTCGATCGTCGCCACGGCGCCCATCTGGCGGGCATGCGCGCGCTTTTGCGCGTCGATGTCGGCGACGATGACCTTGCCGGCAACCGCGGCCGGCGCGATGTGCACGGCGCTGCCGCCGACCCCGCCGGCGCCGATGATCACCAGATGGTCGCCGGCGCCCAACCGGTCGCGCGTCTTCTTCAGTGCCGAGAAGGCGGTGATGCCGGAGCAGGTGTAGGTCGCGGCGAGCCCCTGCGGGATGCCGTCATGCGGCAAGAGGTAGCGGCCGTGCGGCACGATGACGTGGGTCGCGTAGCCGCCGGCCCGCCTGGTGCCGAGGGTGCGCGGGTTGAGGCAGAGCAGCTCCTCGCCCTTCCTGCACACCGCGCATTCGCCGCAGCCGATCCACGGGTAGGCCACCACCTTGTCGCCGACCGCGACGCCAGAGGCCTGTGGCCCGAGCGCCAGCACCTCGCCGGCGATCTCGTGGCCCATCGTGAACGGCAGAGTGACGCCGCGCGAGGCGAGCGAGATCTGCTGCCCGCCGCCCAGATCAAAGTGTCCGTCCCAGATGTGCACGTCGCTGTGGCAGACGCCGGCCGCCTCGACGCGCAGCAGCACCTCTTCGCCCTGGGGCTCGGGATCGGGGTAGTCGCGCGCTTCGAGCTTCTGTCCCCATTCGATGATCTGCATCGCACGCATCAGCCGTACTCCTGTTTATCGGACCGAGAGCATCAGATGACGCCCTCCTCGGCGAGCTGTTCGACCTCGCGTTGCGAACGACCGAGCAGCTCGGTCAGCACCCATTCGTTGTCCTCGCCATAGCATGGCGCGCCGCGGTTGGTCGGGCCGCCGATATAGGCCGGCGTGGCGCTGAATTTCATCGGCAGCTCATAGACCGGCCAGGTGCCGATCTTCGTGCCGGTGACCTCGGTGAGCCATTTGAGGTGGCGCAGCTGCGGATCATCGTCGACGCGGTCCTCGGCGTTCTGGCACACCCCGGCTGGCACTCCGGCGCGCTGCAATTTCATCATGCAGTCATAGCGGTCCTGCGTGCGGGTCCACGCCTCGACCGCCGCGTCGAGCGAATCCTGATGCAATAACCGGTGCTCCAGCGTGGCGAAGCGGCGATTGTCGAGCCACGCGCCCCGCTCGGCCACCTGCACCAAGGCGCGCCATTCGGCATCGGTAAAGCAGGCGATGGCAATCCAATGGTCCTTGCCGGCGCAGCGATAGGCGCCATGCGGCGCGGCCGGCTTGTAGGGGGAGCGGTTGCCGTAGCGCCGCCATTCGCGTTCGTTGGCCGACCAGTCGAGGATCGTCGCGCCGGTCAGGAACAGTCCCGACTCGCATTGCGAGGCATCGATCCACTGGCCCTCGCCGGTGCGTTCGCGGTGGTAGAGGGCGCCGAGCAGGGCCAGCGCATAGCCATAGGCGCCCATCCAGTCGAGGTAGGAATAGCCCCAGCCAACCGGCATCGCCGGCTCGGGGAGGCCCGACATGTCGCCCTGCCCGCCAAAGGCCGCGGCCACCGGGCCGACCGTGCGCATGCGTCCATAGGTCCCGTGCATGCCCATGCCGGATTGCTGGATGTAGATGATGTCGGGCCGGATGCTCTTCATGACGTCGTAGCCGAGCCCGAGGCGTTGCAGGACGCCCGGCGAAAACCCCTCGGCGACGACATCGCAGACGCGCACCAGGTCCTTGGCGATCTGCAGCCCCTTGGGATGGCGGATGTTCAGCGAGATGCCGCGCTTGCCGGCATTCTTGTTGTTGAACTGGCCGCCCATGTCGCTGTCGCGCACGGCGGGCAGCGGCCCCGTCGCGGCATCGCGCGCGGCGCGGCCGCCGACCGGCGCCATCGCGGCGAGCCGGGTGTCGGGATTGTCCTTCCATTCCACCTTGTAGCTTTCGGCGCCCATCGCGGCGAGAAAGCGGGTGCCGCCGGCCGAGGCGAGGAACCAGGCGAAATCGAGGATTTTTACCCCTTGCAAGGGAAACGGCTTGTTGTGCAGCGCCGAAAGCCGCGGGTTCGCTGCGATGCGCGGCGCGGCCGGCACGCTCGGGCGCCGCACGGCCTCGCCGAGAACCGCTTCGGTGTCTTCGCCCAAGAGCGGCGCGCGGCGTCCGACCTGCCAGCTGGTCTTGCTGCTGAGCCACTTGCTGGTCGGATAGCGGAAGGAGCGGCCATGCTCGGGGTGATCGACATCGGCAAAGCTCTTGCGCGCCAGCCAGTGCTCGTCGAGCGCGTTCTCGTGCGGCTTGCGCAAGGGCGCCCAGAGGAGGCCGGCATCCTGGGCCTCGCGCCACGGCATGTCGGCAAAGGTCCAGGCGCGGACGAAGCGCTGCACGACATCGAGCATATGCGCCCGCGTCTCGTCGCCGGCCGCCGTGCCGGGCACCTGGCGCCCCCGCAGATCGGCGTCCGGGGGCGGCGGCTGCAGATCGGCCTGGGCGCCGTATTTGGTCAACAGCGGCACCAGGTTCTTCAGGTCGCGCGCTCCCATGCCGTGGGTGATGAACCAGCGCCCGTCCTTGGTGTGGCAGATGCCGGGCGAGTGGTTCGGGTGCTCGGCGGCGTGGCGGTTGGTCATCCGCCACAGCGGGACCCGCCGCATGACCCAATGCATGATGTCCTGCTCGGGATTTTTCGACACCGCCTCGTGCACGGCGACCG
>CAYMRQ010000009.1:15925-16573 GCA_964392845.1 uncultured Rhizobium sp. | reverse complement strand
TGCGATGCCGGTGGATCAGCGCGGCGATGATCCCGGTCGCCAGTTGCTCCCCGGCGATGTGATAGGCGTGCCAGATCTGCGGCGCGATCGGCGGCGTGTCGTATTCGAGGTTCGGATCGGGGTCGTAGCCGCAATTCATCATGACGCCGCCGAGCGCGAGATGAACGAGGTCCGAGCTCTTGAAATCGGCCCACGGCCCGTCATCGCCGAACGGCGTCATCCGTGCGCTCACCAGCGCCGGAAACCGCGCGCCGAGCGCGGCTCGGTCGAGCCCCAGCGCCGCGTTGAGCGCGCCGCAGCTGGCATCGAGCAGAACATCGGCGCCGCCGATGAGGCGCAGCAGATCCTCGCGCGCCGCAGCCTGGCGCAGATCCAGCACGACCGATTTCTTGTTGCGGTTGTAGTTCCAGAAGAACAGCGAGCGCTCGGGGCCCGGCTGATCCTCCAGGAACGGGCCGATCCGCCGCGTCGCATTGCCTTCGGGCGGTTCGATCTTGACCACTTCGGCGCCGAGACCGGCGAGTAGCAGCCCGGTATATTCGGCGCGCTCGTCGGCCACCTCGATGGCCCGCACGCCGTCCAGCATGCCCGGGCCGGCATTGCCCATCATCTCGCCCGGTCCACGCGCGAGCGCGCCTGCCTGCGCCA
>CAYMRQ010000009.1:15473-15843 GCA_964392845.1 uncultured Rhizobium sp. | reverse complement strand
GATTGTGCGGGACACAGCGAGGTTGTCAACGCGACCGGCTGCATGCCTGGGTCGGCGCGACGACCATCCGGCGCTTTGCCGGCCCCAGCGACTATCGCGATCGAGCCGTTCCGGAACGAAGACGCGCCGGCCGGCCGGTTTCCCGTTGCCATCGGATGCGGATTCCCTCTACCTCTCCAACATCGTCATGGAGGTGGCTCATGGGTAAGCTTGAGGGGAAAGTTGCCCTGGTAACCGGCTCGGGCCGCAATATCGGCCGCGCGACGGTGTTGAAGCTGGCCGGGGAAGGGGCGAACGTCGTCGTCAACGCCCGCTCGAACCAGCAGGAGGCCGAGGCCGTCGTGCGCGAGGCCGAGGATCTCGGCGTCAA
>CAYMRQ010000009.1:12110-15463 GCA_964392845.1 uncultured Rhizobium sp. | reverse complement strand
CCGAGGTCGAAGCGTTGGCGGCGAAGGCATTGTCGGAATTCGGGCGCGTCGACATCCTGATCAACAATGCCGCGATCCGGCCGCACAAGCCGTTCACCGAGCTGACCGACGCGGACTGGGAGCACGTCAGGGGCGTCGTGCTCGACGGCGCGTTGTACCTCACTCGCGCGGTGATCGGTTCGATGGTCAAGAACAAGTATGGCCGCATCCTGTTCTTCACCGGCGATGGCGCCTTCACCGGCGGCAAGGGGCGCGCTCATGTCTCGGCGGCCAAGATGGGCCTGGTCGGGATGGCGCGGGCGCTGGCCTCGGAATTCGCCGAGCACAACATCCGGGTCAATGTGGTCTCGCCCGGCAGCATCGATACCCGGCGGGACAATCCCGAATGGTATCAGGGGCGGCCGCCGGGCACCGCCGGCATCCCGCTGGGGCGGCAGGGGAAGGTCGACGAGATCGCCGCGACCTGCCTGTTCCTGGTCAGCGACGATGGCGGCTTCATCACCGGCCAGACGATCCACGTCAATGGTGGCGCTGCGTATTACTGATGTTACGACACGACGCGCGGCGCCGATGCGGAAAAAATCGCGACATGTTTGGCTCAACCGGCGCTGGATCGGGACCGTGCGTCCTTCGAGACGGCCGCTTCGCGGCCTCCTCAGGATGAGGCTTTTCTTTAATGCCACCAAACAAATAACCTCATCCTGAGGAGCATCCCGGCGAAGCCGGGTTGCGTCTCGAAGGACGCTCGATGGTCACACAGCCCAGTTGCTTCACAGGCTCAAAGGAGGACCGCCCGGTCGAGGCCTGCCTCGCCGAACTTCTCGATCATCTCGGGATCGGCGCCGCGCATTTCGCCGGTCGCGGTTCGGGCGATCTGCAGGGCTTCGCCGCCCGACACCCGGAGCGCATCGCGTCGTTGACGCTGTTGTGCCCCGCGGTGCTGGACCCGCCGACGCTGGCGCCGCTGGCCGAGCGGGTGCTCGTCGTGACCGGCGACCGCGGGCCGGGCGCGCGCCGGGTTCAGGCGGGGCTGGGCGACCTGCCACAGGCCGCCACGGTGGTGCTCGCCGATTACGCCGGGGCGACCTGGGCCGACGTTGCGCTGGATCGCGGCGACGCTATCGGCGCGGCGATGCAGGAATTCCTCATGCGCTTCGGCATGCTGCCGGCGGTCGGCCGGCCGGAGCAGGAAGGCGAGATTGCCGGAATCTCGTATCGCGTGCGGGGCGCCGGAGCGCCGCTGGTGCTGCTGCCGCTCGATCTGTCGCCGGGGCAATGGGAACCGCTGGTCCCGGCGCTGTCGGCGCGTTTTTGCACGATCACCCTGGGCGGGGCGCTGCTCGGCAGCGTCGCGAGCCTCGAGGAGCGCGGCCGTTCGGGATATATGGGAATCGTGCGCGGGCTCCTCGACGCGCTGGCGATCCAGCCGGGGGAGAGCGTCCTCGAAGTCGGCTGCGGCTCCGGCGTCATCATGCGCGAGCTGGCCCGGCGCACCGCGGGCGCCAATCGCCTGATCGGCCGCGACATGAGCCCCTATCTCTTACGCGAGGCGCGGGCGCTGGCCCGGCGCGCAGGGCTGCTCGACCAGATCGATTTCGGCGAAGGCCGCGCCGAGGCGCTGCCGCTGCCGGATGGAGCGGTCGATGTCGGGTTGTCCTCGACGGTGTTCGAGGAGGGCGACGCCGACCTGATGCTGTCCGAGATCCTGCGGGTGACCCGGCCCGGCGGGCGGGTCGGCATCACCGTGCGGGCGATCGACATGCCGTTCTGGGTCAATTTGCCGCTCGATCCGGCGCTGAAGGCCAAGGTCGACGCCCCCGGCATCATCGGCGGCGGCGCGGCGCCGAACGGCGTCGCCGATATGAGCCTCTACCGCCGCCTCGCCGCGCTCAGGCTGACCGGGCTCAAATGCTTTCCGCAGATGGTTTCGGTCGTGCCGGGATCGGAGCGCATCGAGCGCTATCAGCAGCAGATCCTCGCCGCGCTGACCCCGGCGGAGGCGGAGACGTGGCATCAGGCCGTCGCCGCCGCCAAGGCCGACGGCACCTTCTTCATCGCCCAGGCCTATCACTGCGCCGTCGGCACCAAGCCCCCGTAACCTCCGCCCGTAGCCTTAGCGATACTTGTCTAGTTTCTTCTGAATTTGCTGTTCCTCATCACTTCTAGCACGATCTGCCACGCCCTTAATAATCAGCACAAGCCTGTAGCGTTCGAAAATATGCGAAGCGATGTTCACCGTTAAGTAGGGTCATCCCCACCATCCGCACGCCGTCAACATCTACGCGATCGTTACTCATCTCTATGATTTTAGGGTGACCAATAGGTCGATTCATTTCAAATACCTATGCAGGTGAGTAGACGCTTGAAACACACTGATGATCATACTGAAGAATAAACTATTTTTGTTCAGCGGCAGCAGCAAGCTTTAGGGTGAGCGTGTCGTAGGGCGGAAAAGCGCAGCGCATTCCGCCTACTTCAGTCGGTACAATTCGCTTCGGTACGGGCGTGTGGCGGCCAGACCACGCCGCTCGATTGGCGGAATGAGGTGCGCTTTTCCGCCCTACGCGCTTGATCCGAACATATGGTGAATACATATTGGGGCCCGGCGCCCGGTTGCTATCGCTGGACCCCTGCCATGCCCCGATATTCCTGGCCCGCTCGTGATCGCCCCTGTTATTCTTCTGTTCCTGTGATCGGGAATCCCGCAATATCAGATACTTGCTCCTGATCTCTTTCTTCCCGCGCGCGTGCGCGTGCCTGGATCTCGCTTTCAGGAGAGCCCCTTATGCCGCGTCTCAATTTCGGCGCCTTTCTCGCTCCGCATCATCCGGTCGGCGAGCATCCGATGTTGCAGTTTCGCCGTGATCTCGACCTCGTCGAAACTCTCGATCGTCTCGGGTACGATGAATTCTGGTGCGGCGAACATCATTCGAGCGGCTGGGAGATGATCGGCTCGCCCGAGATGTTCCTCGCCGCGGCGGCCCAGCGGTCGCAGCGCATCAAGCTCGCCACCGGGGTCGTCTCGCTGCCCTACCACCACCCGTTCAATGTCGCGCAGCGCATGGTGCAGCTCGATTGGATGAGCGGCGGGCGGGCGATCTTCGGGTCGGGCCCGGGCGCGCTCGCCTCGGATGCCCACACCCTTGGCATCGATCCGATGCTGCAGCGTGACCGCCAGGACGAGGCGATCGGCATCATCCGGCGGCTGATGAGCGGCGAGCGGGTGACCGCGAAAAGCGAGTGGTTCACGCTGCAGGACGCGGCATTGCAACTCTTACCGATGCAGGAGGATATGCCGTTCGCCGTCGCTTCGCAGATCAGCCCATCGGGCATGACGCTCGCCGGCAAACACG
>CAYMRQ010000009.1:10158-12100 GCA_964392845.1 uncultured Rhizobium sp. | reverse complement strand
ATCTCGATCGGCTCGTTGTCGGAAGAAGGCCTGAACGCGCTGCCGACGCAGTGGGGCTTTGCCGAGACCGCCGCCGCGAAGCACGGCAAGACCGTCGATCGCAAGAACTGGCGCGTTCTCTTGAGCTGGCACATCGCCGAGACGCGCGAAAAGGCGCGCGCCGAAGCCCGCCGCGGTCTTTTGCGCCACCACAACGAATACATCGTCGGCACGCTGCAACGGCCGGGCGCCAAGCCGTTCGGCGACCCCGACGAGGCGCTCGACAAGACCGCGTTCGGTGAGGGCGCCGTGGCCACGATCGGAACGCCGGACGATCTGGTGCAGCGGATCAAGTCGGTCCTCGAGATCAGCGGCGGGTTCGGCACCGTCGTCGGCTTCGTCCACGATTGGGCCAACCCGGAAAACACGATGCGCAGCTGGGATATGGTGGCGCGCTATGTCGTGCCCGAGATCAACGGGTACCTCGCCGGGCTGCGGCAATCGCAGGATTTCGTCAGCAACAACCGCGGCGTGTTCGACCGCGCCAAGGAAGCCATCATGGCGAAGATCACCGAGAACGAGGCCGCGCTCGCCGCGCTGGCGGTGACCAAGGGGTCGCGGCTCGGCGCCGTATCGGCGAGCAACATGCCCGATCTCGACAAAGCCCGCTCCGATCTCGACAAGGCCCGCGCGCGGGCCGCAACGCGGTGACCGGAGCCGATGGACCCTAAGATCGCAAATGGCCAGCGCGCCGCGATGGGGAGCGCGAACCGGCTCAAGCTGGGTCTGTTCGGCGCGAACTGCTCTTCCGGCCGGGCGGTCACTCTGGTGCCGGAACGCTGGTCCGGGAGCTGGCCGGATTGCCTGCGTCTCGCGCAAATGGCCGATGACGCCGGCATCGAGTTCATGCTGCCGATCGGCCGTTGGAAGGGCTATGGCGGCGATACCGACTATCAGGGCGCGACCTTCGAGACGGTGACCTGGGCCTGCGGCCTCTTAGCCAAGACCCGGCGGTTGACCGTGTTCGGAACGGTCCATGCCCCGCTGATCGCGCCGCTGATCGCCGCCAAGGAATTCGTCACCGCCGATCACATCGGCGAGGGCCGCTTCGGCTTGAACATCGTGTGCGGCTGGAACGAGGGCGAATTCGAGATGTTCGGCGCCACCCTGCGCGATCACGAGACCCGCTACGAGTACGCCCAGGAATGGCTCGACGTGATCAAGCTGGCGTGGTCGCCGCGAGAAGATTTCGACTTCGCGGGACAATTCATCAAGCTTCGCGGCGTGCGCGCCAAGCCCAAGCCCTATGGCGGCACGCGCCCGCTGATCATGAATGCCGGCGCCTCGCCGACCGGCCAAGCGTTCGCCATCCGCAACTGCGATGCGTTGTTCTCGAACATCTCGAACGGGATTTCCTTCGAGGAGACCGCCAGCCACGTGAAAAACGTGCGGGCGCTGGCCCGCCAGGGCGGCAGGGAACTCGACGTTTATACCGTCGGCGTCGTCACCTGCCGGCCCACTGCCCGGGCGGCGGAGGATTATTGGCACCATTCTGTCGTCGACAATGCCGATTGGCGGGCGGTCGACAGCATCCTGGCGATGAAGAACATCACTGCCCAGACACACGCGCCGGAGGAGTTCCAGCGCATCCGCAACCACCAGGCGAACGGCATGGGCGGGTTGCCGTTCGTCGGCGACCCCGACGCCGTGGCGCGGCAGATGGCGCAGCTCACATCGGCCGGGCTCACCGGGATTGCGGTCTCTTTCGTCAACTATCTCGATGAGCTGCCTTATTTTTGTGCCGAGGTACTGCCGCGCTTGGCGCGATTGGGACTGCGCGAAAGCTTGTAGGCGACCCGGCTATACCGACGGCCAGAACGGCTTGGCGATCGCGCGGTCGGCCGGATAGACGGTGACCGGCTCGCCGTTTTGCCACTGGGCGAAGATCATCGGCACGTCGACG
>CAYMRQ010000009.1:0-10148 GCA_964392845.1 uncultured Rhizobium sp. | reverse complement strand
TCGGTCCCGGGAAGGAAGCGGCCGCCGGGCCCTCGGTCAGGTTCAGCTTGCGGATCGCCTCGGCGACCTTGAGCTTGTCGGCCGCACCGGCGCGTTCCAGCGCTTCCTTGAAGATCCACATGTCGCCGTAGGCGCTCAGGCTGTCCTGGGTCAACCACGGCTCGCCGGTGCGTTTCTTGAAGCGCTCGATGAAGTCCTCCTGGCCCTTCATCGGCCAGTCGGCAACGCTGAACAGCAGGCCTTCGAGCAGCTCCGGGCCAATCGTCTTCAACAGTTCCGGGGCGCCAGCCGGCGCACCGTTGCCGACGAGCGGCATCTTCCCCTTGGCGAGCTTGAACTCCTCGAGCTTTTCGAGCACCTGCTTGAGGTCCGGCATCGCCGAAATCAGCAGCAGCAGGAAGTCGGGCTTGGCCGAGCGGACCTTGTCGATCAGCGGCGTCGCGTCCGATAAGGGGGGCGTGAACACCTGGTCGACCACCGCCTTGAGGCCCGCCTTGTCGAGCCCGCCGCCCTCGCGCAGCTGCTTGCCGAAGCTGACGGGCGAGGCCGTATTGTCCTGCAGGATGCCGATCGTCTTCGGCCGCTTGCCGGTGGCGCTCTCCGCCAGCCTGAGCGCGGTCGGTATTGTCTCGGCCGCCTGACGGTCGGCGGTCGGCGAGGTCTGGAAGATGAATTTGAACCCGCGATTGGTGATCGCGTCGGAATAGGAGAGCGTCACCCAGGGGAGCTGCGCCCGCTCGGTCACCTCGGTCACCGAGAGGGTGAACGAGCTGAGCCAGGCGCCGGTGCCGCCGACCAGATCGGGTTCCTGCGCCAGCAGCCGTTGCGCCGCGTTCTTGGCCTTTTCGGTACTGTCGCCGGCATCGGCGACGACCAGCTCCAGCCTGGCGCCGCCGATCGCCTTGATGCCGCCCGCGGCGTTGATCTCTTCGAGCGCCATCTCGGCGCCCATCCGCATCAGCTGCCCCTGGCGCGCCCACGGCCCGGACAACGGCGCGATCAGCGCCAGCTTGACCGGCTTTCCCTGCGCCCGCGCCGATACAATGCGCAAGCCGGGGATCGCCAACGCGCCCAGCGCCAATCCGGCACTCACGCTGCGTCTGGTCGGTCTGGTTATCATCTTCATGGCTTCCTCCTCAAAAACTCGCGGCGATCTATTTTGCGCTGAGCGCCACCCGGTCGACCCATTTCTTGCCAAGATAGGCCTCGATGACGCGGGGGTCGCGGACGATGTCGTCGGGCTTGCCCTCGGCGATCAACCTGCCGTGATCCAGCACGGTGAAATGGTCGACCAGCTGCACCATCGCGTGCATCGTGTGCTCGATGATCAAGACGGTGATGCCGTCCGCCCGCAGCTGCCGGATCGCGCCGAGAATGCCGTCGAGGTCATCGTGTGCGAGCCCGGCCAGAGTCTCGTCGAGCAGCATCAGCCGTGGCTGCGGCACCAGCGCGCGGGCCAACTCCATCAGCCGCAATTCCCGCGTCGTCAGCCTTCCGGCGCTGGTTTCCGCCTGGTCGCTGAGGCCGACGCGGTCGAGCGCGACATGCGCCATCCGCCGCGCGATCGCGTCATCCCGGGTCCCGACAAAGGCGCCGACGATGACGTTCTCGATGACGCTCATGCGCGGAAAGGCGCGCACGATCTGAAAGGTGCGGCCGATGCCGCGCCGGCACACCCGGCTCGGCCGCAGCCCGGTCAGCGATGCCCCGGCGAAGCTGATCGTACCGCTGTCGGGAGGGAGGAACCCGTTGACGACGTTGAACAGCGTCGTCTTGCCCGCGCCGTTGGGGCCGATAATGCCGTAGAGCCCACCTTCCGGGACCGTAAGGTCGATCCCGTCGAGCGCCCGCAAGCCGCCAAAGGAGAGGCCGATGCCGCGCAGCACGAGCAGATCGCCGCCGGTAACGGCGCGCGCCCGCGGCAGGGTCGCGACGGTCGCCGCCGGCCGTGGCGCCGCGACCGGCGCCGGCTTATTTCGGGACAGCCGGTCGAGCACGCGCCAATAGACGCCCTCCGGCGCGCACAGGATGATTGCGATGATTGCGATGCCGTAGACGACGCCCTGGATGCCCGGCAACACATTGCCCAGTTCGGCGTTCAGCCCTTCGGCGAGCGGCACCAGCACCATCGCGCCGATGACCGGACCCCACAGGCTGCCGACCCCGCCGAACAACGCCAGGATCAGCGCCTGGGCCGACACCAGCATGCCGAACACGGTCTCCGGCGTCACCACCAGGAGGACGACCGCGTAAAGCCCGCCGGCCATCGCGGCCAGCGCGCCGCTCAGCATCAGCGCCAGCATCTTCCAGCGCCAGGTGTCGATGCCGGCGGCTTCGGCGGCCGGCTCGTTCTGCTTGATCGCCAGGAGCGCCATGCCCATGCGCGAATTCTCGACCTTGAGCGAGATCAGCAGCGCTGCCACCAACAGGCCGAGCGCCAGCACCACATAGATCCGCGGGTCGTCGAACTGCATGTAGAAGGCCGCCGATTCCCGCTTCATCGGCAGGGTCACTTCCTGGTACCCCAGCCAGGAGAAGACGTAGAGCGTGGCGAGCGGATAGGCGAGCATTGCGAGGGCGAAGTAATGCCCGCGCAGGCGGAAGGTCGGGTAGCCGATCAGCGCCCCGGAAGCGGCGCCGACAACCGCGCAAAACGGGATCGTCAGCCACGGCGTCAGGTCGAAATGAACCATCCCGAGCACCACCGTATAGGCGCCCAGCCCCCAGAACGCGGCATGCCCGAACGAGAAATAGCCGCTGTAGCCAGAGAGGATGTTCCACGCCAGGGACAGCACCGCCCACAGCAGAACCTGGGTCAGCACCAGCTCGTAATAGGCGCTTCTGAGGACGAATGTCAGCGCCAGCACCGCGACGGCAAAGCCGAGGATCGCCCAGCGCTGGCGGTTGGCTTCGGCCCGCGTTCTCATGATGTCCGCGTCCTCATGTCCGCTCGCTGAGGCGGCCGAACATCCCCTGCGGGCGCAGGAAGATGATCAACAGGAAGACGACGAAGATTGCCGTGTTCTGCAGCTGGTAGGGAAATATGAGGGTCGACATCTGCTGCACGATGCCGATCAGAAGCCCGCCCCAGAACGCGCCGAGGATGCTGCCGAGGCCGCCGAGCACGACCCCGGCATACATGACGATGACAAAATCGAACCCGGTATAAGGCTGGAACGACTGCGAGGTGGCGACGAGGCCGCCGGCGACCGCGGTGATGCCGACCCCGAGGCTCCAGGCGATCCGGTGGGCGCGGTCGACGTCGATCCCCATGTAGATCGCCGCCTGGCTGTTGTCGGCGGCGGCGCGCAGCCCCTTGCCGAGGCGGGTGTGGCCGAGGAACAGATAGACCGCGCCGGCCAGCACCACGGCGACGACAAAGCTGACGACGCGCCCCTGGTTGAGCAGCACGTCGCCGATTTCCCACGACGAGCGCGACAACGGCGTGCGGATCCCGACCGGGGTCGAGCCGAACACGATCAATCCGCCATTCTGCAGGATCAGCGAGAGGCCGAGCGTCACGATGATCTGCCCATAGGCGCCGGCCCCTTCGGTCTGCGCCGCATCGGCGCCGGTGACCCGCGCGACGATATATCGATGCGTCACCCAGCCGACCGCGAACACCACCGGCCCCGCAACAAAGGCGGCAACGACCGGCCCGGCGTTGGGGCCGAGAAAACTCAGCACGCCGAACCCCGTCGTCAGGTAGAAGGCGACGTACATGCCGAGCATCAAAAAGTCGCCCTGGGCGAAATTGATGACCCGCATCGCGCCGAAGATGATCCCCAGCCCGATGCACATCAGCGCATAGGCGCTGCCCACGAGAATGCCGGCGGCAAGCGCCTGTAGGAAATCGACTGAGGAAAACGGCATCGCGCGATACGGGGCCGCTAACGCCGCCGCGGACGGATCTGCACACGAACCGAGCGTGCCGCCATGCCGACCCCGATCTCGATCCGTCCGATGCTCATCGACCTCTCCTCTGGGCCGGACGATAGGCGGAGCACGCCAGCGATGTCATGAATATTCGGCCGGCGGCAGCTTGCTGAGCCTCCGAATGGCGGCCCGCGTCCGGCTGTGGTATTCCCGGCGCGGGCGTGGCGACCGGGAGTGAGGGGCGATGATGCTGGAGATTGCCGATCTCTCGGTCAGCTATGGCGGGCTGGCGGCGCTGCGCGGGGTGTCGCTGAGTGTCGCCGAGGGGCAGTTCGTCGCGATCGTCGGGCCCAACGGGGCGGGCAAGACGACCCTCTTCAAGGCGATCTCCGGCACCGTCCGGCCCGGCTCGGGGGAAATCGCCTATGACGGGCGCGATCTGCTCGCCGTGCCGCCGCCCGAGCGCGCCCATCTCGGCATCGCCCACGTGCCCGAGGGGCGCCAGGTGTTCGCCGCGATGACGGTCTTGGAAAACCTCGAAATGGGCGCCTATTCGACCCGCGGCCGCACCGAGTGGGGGCGCAACATCGAGCGCATCTTCACCTTGTTTCCGGTATTGGCCGAGCGCCGCCGCCAGCTCGCCGGCACCTTGTCGGGCGGCGAACAGCAGATGCTGGCGATCGGCCGCGGCATCGCCTCGGCGCCGCGCCTCCTCTTGCTCGATGAGCCGTCGATGGGGCTGGCGCCGGCGATCGCCGATCTGATCTTCGATCGCATCGCCGCCCTGCACCGCGAGGACAAGCTCACCCTGATCCTGGTCGAGCAGCGGGTCGCCGAGGCGCTCGAATCGTGCGACTACGGCTATGTGTTCGAGACCGGACGGGTCGTGCTCGAAGGCGGGCATAGGACGCTGATGGCCGACGACCGGGTCCGGCGGGCCTACCTGGGAATGTAAGCGCGCCGACGCACGATATTCGACGCCACTCTCGCCGAGGTCTGGGCTGGGTTATATTAGTATCCCATCCTGATGTCGACTTCCTGCAAAAGCGGACCGCTCGCCTCGATGCTGCGGATGTTCGCGGCGATCTCGGTCACGAGCTGGGCAACGGTCGGACGCCGCGCCACGTGCGGCATCACGGTGACTTTGGGGTGCAGCCAGAGCGGGCTATCCGGCGGCAGCGGCTCGGGCCACAGCGCATCCAATGCGGCGTAGGACAACTGCCCGCTATCGAGCGCGCCGATCAGATCCTCGGCCACGACATGCTTGCCGCGCCCGACATTCACCAGCATTGCCCCTCGCGGCATCATCGCAAAGGTGCGGGCGCAGAAGATGCCCTCGGTTTCGCGCGTCAGCGGCAGCAGGCAGACGGCGATATCGGTCTGGTTCAGAAACCGCTCGAGCTGGCCGGGTCCGTGAAAAACCGCAACCCCGGCTTCGTCGCGTGGCGAGCGGACCCAGGCCGAGACCGGGAACCCGAGCGAGCGCAACACCAGCGCCGGCGGCTTCGCCATCAGGCCGAGGCCGAGAAAGCCGATGCGCCGTTCCTCGGGCCGCACGATCCTGGTCCGGCGCCACTCGCGATTGGCCTGGGCCGCCTGATAACCGGGCATGTCGCGGTGAAACCGCAGCACGTGCATGACGACGTATTCGGTCATCATCGGATCGCCGCCCGACGGCTCCACCTTGCCGAGCGGGACGTTCGGCAGCCGCGGATGATCGACGAAGGCTTCGACCCCGGCCGAGCGGCTGAACATCGCCTTCAAATTCGGCAATGCCGGAAGGACGTCGAAATCGGGACGGATAAAGGCGAGATATTCGATATCCGCCGCCGCTCCCGCATCCGGCCAAATGCGGAGGTCCAGACCGGGAAGCTGTGCCGCGAAGGTGTCGCGCCATGCCTGCGCATTGCCGATTTGTTTGTCGAGATTGACGATGAGCAGCGCCATTTCTTCTCCTGAGTTTACAGCTTGTAACTACGCCGGCAGGCGACCCTTTACCGCGTTGGCGCGCCCGGCGTAGGTGATGTGCCCGGCTTCGTCCGCCGGCAGGCGAGCACGCACCCGCGACTTGAGCCGCTCGGCATCGCCCGACCCCATCGCGGCGATGATCGGGCCGATGCTTCCCCCCAGCAGGGCAGTCGCCCAGAGGTCGTCGAAGTCGGCGAACGTCCGCGATACCGTGATCTCCCGCGTTTCGACCGCGTCGATGCCCGCACCCGTCCACAACTCCCGGAGAGCTTCCATCCGCGATGCGCCGACGCTTGGTGGGAGTGGGGGCCGGAGGCCCATCGCGCGCATCTCGGCCTGGATCGGCTCCCCGGGAAATCCGCCGCCCACCATGTCCCAGGCATAGGCGGCGACGGTGCCGCCCGGCTTCACGACGCGCACCATTTCGGCCACGCCTCTCGCTGGCTCGGGAACGAAAAAGATCACCAGCGCCATCACAGCGGCGTCGAATCGGCGATCGGGAAACGGCAGCGCCATGGCATCGCCCTGCTGGAACTGCGCCAGCCGCGCCGCCGGCCGGGTTCGCGCAAAGCTGAGCTGCGCCTCGGACGGATCGACGCCTTGAACCTCGGCCGGCGCGCATCGGTCGACGAGCCGTTCGCTGAAGGCGCCATTGCCGCACCCGACATCGATCCAGCGCAAACCAGGCGGCGGCGTCAGCCAATCCAGGAAGATATCGCCGACGAGCCGACTCCAGATTCCCATCATCCGCTCGTAGGCGGCGCCGTCTTCAAAGCGGATTTGCTGTCCTTGCATTCGTAGCCTCCGGCCGCCCTGCGCGACAATTCCAGATGACCCATAACAGGTATAGCATTGCCGTTGGGTAGCGGAAGCAGGGAGGGAGCGATATGGCGGACAAGATTCGGCTGGGCCTGATCGGCGCCAGCGTCAGGGGTACCTGGTCGGCGCGTTCCCATCTGCCGGCGCTGCGGGCCGGTTCGGAGGTCGAGTTGACCGCGGTCTGCACCACCCGGGCCGACAGCGCCGAGGCGGCGCGCCAGGCTTGGGGTGCCCGGTTGGCCTTCGACGACTACCGCAAGATGGTTGCCTCGCCCGAGATCGACGCGGTCGCGGTCGTCGTGCGCGTGCCGTCGCACTACGCCCCGACCAGGGCGGCGCTGGAGGCGGGCAAGCACGTCTATTGCGAATGGCCGCTGGGACGGACGACGGCGGAGGCCGTCGAACTGTCGGCGCTGGCCAAGGCCCGGAGGCTGGTCACCGCGGTCGGCCTGCAGGCCCGCGTCAATCCGACGTTGATCTACATGAAGGAACTGGTCGAGGCGGGTTTCGTCGGCGAGGTGCTGGCCATCCATGTCAGCCTGATGCGCGAGGGCGTCCTGTCGCGGCCGTCGAACCGCACCTGGCAGCGCGACGCCGAACTCGGCGCCAACACGCTGACCATCGCCAACGGCCACACGGTCGACGCAATGCGCTTCGTCTGCGGCGACTTCCGCCTTCTGTCCGCCGTGGTGGCGACCCAGGCGACGCAGTGGCTCGACACCGGCACCAAGACACTGCTCGACGTCACCTCGCCCGACAATGTGCTGGTCAGCGGCCGGCTGGCGAGTGGCGCCGTGGCATCGGTCCACATCGGTGCTATTCCGTTCGCCGGCAGCGGCTATCGCATGGAGATCTACGGCCGCGACGGGACGCTGGTTGCAATGGGCGAGGATTCGCCCCAGTTGAGCCAGGTTTTCCTGCACGGGGCGAAGGGCGGCAACACGCTCGCGCCGATGCCTGTGCCGGATCGCTTCACCGTCGTCGCGCCCGGTACGCCATCCGGGGAAGCCATCAACGTCGGCCAGATGTACACGCGGTTCGCTCAGGCGATCCGAGATCGAGCGATCCACGGCCAGGCGATCGACGGCGGCGAAAGCCACCAGCCGAATTTCGCGACCGCGGTCGACCTGCACCGCCTGGTCGATGCCTCAGACAATGCTCGCGCGGTGACGCTCCCGTAGCGATCCCGCGGCGGCGGCCGCTCACTTCAGGGCCGGCGAGCTAGCAGCAATCCGATCTCGGCGCCATGACTTAACCCCGGGGTTGATCCCCGCTAATCGTCCGCCGCCGCGGTTACTTGCTGAGGGCGAGGCACGCGGACCAGCAGCAATAACGGCAAGGAGGCGAGGATGATGATCAGCATCAGCGCGAAATCGTCGATATAGCCGATCATCGCCGCCTGTCGGGTGACCTCGTGATTGAGCGCGGCGATCCCCGAGGGGGTCGTCAGACTGAACGGCGCGGCGAGGAAGGGCGCCAGCGGGTTGTCGGGGCGCAGCGATTCGACCAGGCGGGAATGCACGATCTGGGTGTTTTGCGTCAGTTGCGTTTCGAGAATGGCGATGCCGATGCTGCCGCCGAGCATGCGCATCAGGTGGCGCATCGCGGTTCCCTCGGTCAGGAGGTGGTGCGGCAATCCCGACAAGGCGAGAAGGTTCATCGGCACAAAGGTGCAGCCAAGCCCGAAACCCTGGGCAAACCCGGCAAACAGGATCGGTCCGGACCCCATCAGCAACGAGAACCCGGTCATCTGCCACAATGAGGCCGCGGTTAAGAGGAAACCGACCAGGATGAACAGGCGAGTATCGACCCGGTTGATCAATCGGGCGACGATAAACATCGCGAGCATCGTGCCGAAGCCGCGCGGCGCCATCATCCACCCGGCATCGAACACCGGGTAATTCATCAACAGCTGCATCATCGACGGCATCAGCGCCAGAGTGCCGCTGAGGATCATGCCGACCCCGAACATCAACAAACTGCCGGCGACAAAATTTGGGTTCTTCAATAATTCACGGTTCAGAAACGAGCGCTCGCCAGCCGTCATGGTATGGACGACCAACAGATAGAAACACAATCCCGCGATCGTCGCCTCTATCCAAGTTTCAGTCGAGTAGAACCAGTCGTTGATCTGGCCGCGATCGAGCATCAATTGGAGGGAGCCGACCGCAATGCTCAGCGTCGCGAAGCCAAACATGTCGAACTGGTCGCGCCGCATCGGGCGGGAGGGGCGGATAAAGGTAAAGACACCGAGCGCAACCAGCGCCCCGAACGGCAGGTTGATGTAGAAGCACCAGCGCCAACCGAGTTCCTCGGTCAGCCAGCCGCCGAGGGTCGGGCCGATGATCGGCCCCATCATCGCACCGGTGCTGAAGATCGCCATCGCGTAGCCGTGGCGCTCGCGCGGATAGATCGTAAACAGCGTCGCCTGCCCCAGCGGCACCAGCCCGGCGCCGAACACGCCCTGCAGGATGCGGTAGAACACGAGTTGCGAGAGGCTCGTCGCGGCGCCGCACAACGCCGAAGCGAGGGTGAACCCGATGACCGAGGCAAGAAAGAGGTATTTGATGCCAAAGCGGCCGGCGAGCCACCCGGTCAGCGGCATCGTGATCGCCGAGGCAACGATGTAGGACGTCAATACCCACGAGATCTGGTCCTGCGAGGCCGACAGGCTGCCCTGGATGTGCGGCAGCGCGACATTGGCGATCGTCGTGTCGACCCCCTGCATGATGCACGCGCAGATGATCGTCGCGGTGATCGCTGCCCGGTTGGCGACCGGTGGGGCGACCGGCGGCGCGGCCGGCGGGGTCCCCTCTCCCTTCACCGCGCGCGCCGTCGCAGTGATCGCCGCCCAGCGCCGCGCCTAATCATCGGCCGCGGTGGGTTGTCGGGCCGCCATCGCGGCGCGCGGCGCCGGGGCACCGTTATTTCGGAAAGATGCGCCGATAGACGCCCGGCGAGCCGGCATCGTGGCACAGGTTCGGCGACATCCGCCGGGTCCATGGATTGCTCGCCCGCGCCTTGCTCCAGGCCTCGCTCTCTGGCACCTGGGCGTGCTCGAACTCGTACAGCGTCAGGTATTTCGGCTGCCCTTCGATGGCGACAAAGCGGCGGGCGCGAAGCACCCCC
Organism: uncultured Rhizobium sp.; assembly: GCA_964392845.1. Classification (GTDB taxonomy): domain Bacteria; phylum Pseudomonadota; class Alphaproteobacteria; order ATCC43930; family CGMCC-115725; genus DATARH01. Next base: position 356 of record CAYMRQ010000009.1, on the reverse strand, counting down.
GGCACGGTTAGGTAGGTCGGGATGTAAACCATGTTGTACCAGTCGTTGAACTCCTCCTCGACCGCGCCGGGGATGTCGATGCGCCCCATCTGCAAGACCGGGGCCATCGCCATCGTCTGCTCGATCGGATCGGTGTGCACCGGGAAGATCTGGCGATAGGCGTTGCGCAGAAAATTGCGCCCGACCCGGCTGGTGCCGGTCTTCGAGCGCTGTGGCGAGGGCTGGTACTTGAGCGCGTCGAGATAGGCCGCGCTGCGCAGCACGTTGTGATCCTCAAGCTCGTAGAGCGCGAGGTATTTCGGCGCCCCCTTGAGCGCGACATAGCGGCCGGCGCTGAGAAATCCGGGCACCTGCAA
>CAYMRQ010000008.1:48171-48549 GCA_964392845.1 uncultured Rhizobium sp. | reverse complement strand
AACACGCTCGGCATCGCGCTCGACCAGATGCCGCGGCTCGATCTTGCGCGCACGATCGCCTGGAAGGACGGCATCGTCGACCGGCTCGCGGGCGGCGTCGCCGGCCTCCTGGCGCGCGCCAAGGTCCGGGTCGTCGAGGGCTGGGCAAGTTTCACCGACGCCAAGAGCTGCACGGTCGAGACCGCGGCGGGTCCGCTCGCCATCGTCGGCGAGCATGTCGTGCTGGCCACCGGCTCCGAGCCGCTGGCGTTGCCCGGGCTGCCGTTCGGCGGCAAGGTGATCTCCTCGACCGAGGCGCTGGGGCTGGGAGCGCTGCCGGAGCGGCTGGTGGTGGTCGGCGCCGGCTATATCGGCCTGGAGCTCGGCATTGCCTTCAAG
>CAYMRQ010000008.1:47164-48161 GCA_964392845.1 uncultured Rhizobium sp. | reverse complement strand
GGTAACCGTTGTGGAGGCGGCCGACCGCATCCTGCCGCGCTACGACGCAGCGCTGACCGCGCCGGTGCGGCGCTGGCTCAGCCGCGCCGGGGTCGAGCTGCATCTCGGCGCGACGGTGAAGGGGCTCGACGGCGAGGGCCGCCTCCAGGTCGAAACCGCCGCCGGGCCGCTTGCGCTCGCCGCCGACAAGATCCTGGTGACAATCGGCCGGCGGCCGCTGGTCGAGGGCTGGGGCCTGGAAGCAATGGCGCTCGACCGCGAGGGGCCGTTCGTCAGAATCGACGACCAGTGCCGCACCGCGATGCGCGGCGTCTGGGCGATCGGCGATCTGGTCGGCGAGCCGATGCTGGCGCACAAGGCGATGGCGCAGGGCGCGATGGTCGCCGAGATCGTCGCCGGGCAGCGCCGCCGTTTCGATCCCGCATCGGTCGCCGCGATCGTCTTCAGCGAGCCCGAGATCGTCGTCGCCGGCATGCTGCCGGACGAGGCCGCCTTCGCCGAGATTGATGCGGCCGTCTCGGTCTTTCCGTTCGCCGCCAGCGGACGCGCCTTGACGCTGGACGCCGGCGCGGGCGGCGGGTTTGTCCGCATCGTCTCGCGGCGCGACGATCAGCGCATCCTCGGCATCCAGGCGGTCGGCCATCAAATCGCCGAGCTGGCCGGCGAATTCGCCCATGCGCTGGCGATGGGCGCGGTGCTCGATGATGTCGCGCACACGATCCACGTGCACCCGACGCTCGGCGAAGCATTCGGCGAAGCCGCCCTCCTGGGCCTCGGCCACGCGCTTCACCTCTGAACCCACCCTCCGGCGTCGTGCCTGCCGTCCCTCCAATCACACCAGGCGCTCGCTCGCCCGCATGAGGTCGGCGCGGAAGGCCGGGTCGGCGATCGCGATCAGCGCGCGGGCGCGCTCGGCGAGGGTGCGGCCCTTGAGTTCGGCGATGCCATGCTCGGTGACGATGCAATCGGCTTCGGCCCGCGGCGTCGTGACCACCCC
>CAYMRQ010000008.1:0-47154 GCA_964392845.1 uncultured Rhizobium sp. | reverse complement strand
GGCGATGATCGAGCGGCCTTCGGGCGCCCGGTTGGCGGCGCGCACGAAATCCATCTGGCCGCCGGTGAGGCCGATATGGCGGCCCTCGGCCGTCTCGGCGTTGACCTGGCCGGTCAGATCGATTTCGAGCGCCGAGTTGATCGCGACAAAGCGCCGGAAATTGCCGAGCACCAGCGCGTCATGGGTGTAGCGCGGCGAGCGGATCTCAACGAGCTTGTTACGGTCGGCGAAGGCATAGAGACGGCTTGTGCCCATCAGCATCAGCGTGACGGTCACGCCGGCATCGATCTCCTTGTGGCGGTTGTCGACGATGCCGGCTTTCATCAGATCGGCGACCCCGTCGCCGATCGTGCCCGAATGGATGCCGAGCCCGTGTTTTTTCCCGAGCGCCGCGGTTACCGCCTCGGGAATGCGGCCGATGCCGAGCTCGATCGTCGCACGGTCGGGCACCAGCCGCGCGACACGCAAGGCGATCGCGCGCTCGACCGGCCCGATCGTCCGCGCCGGCAGCTCGAGCACCGGGTATGCAGCGGGCACCAGGATATCGATCAACCCGCCTTCGATCAGCGTGTCGCCTTGGGTCCATGGCAGCGCCGGGTTGATCTGGGCGATGACGAGCCGCGCCCCGGCGATCGCCTCGCGCAGGCATTCGATGCCGAGCCCGGCATTGTAATTTCCCGCGATATCCGGGCCGCTGACTTGCAGCAGCACAACATCGATGCGCGGACGGCCGGCGGCGATCAGATCGCACAAGGCCGAGGTGTTGGCCGGGATGACGCTGCCGGCATTGCCGGCGAAAAACCGCCGTCCTGCGCCGCCGCCACCCGACGCGCTCACCGTGACGTTCGGGTGATCGGCGGCGAAATCGATGGCAAAGGTCAGGGCAAAGAACAGGCGAAACGGCGGGCAGCGCGGCGCCTGCGCGTTGAGCAGGCGGGTCAGGAACACCGGCTCGGCGGTCGCCTGCGCCCAGCCGACCGTGTCGCCCTCGCGGATCAGCCGGGCGAATTCGAGATCCTCGGGGGCGAGCGTGACCGGCGTTTTCATGCCCCGCCGCCACGCGCCACCGCGATGAGCCCGAACAGCGCCGCGCCGGCGAGCAGCAGCGGCACCGGGTGCAGGCGGGGCCAGCGCAACAGCGCCGCCGTCGTGACGATCGCCGCCGCCCAGACCGGCCATCCCGCAGGCGAGGCGCGCAAGACGACAATCCCGCCCGATAGAAAAAGGCCGGCCGCGACCGGGGCAAGGCCGCGCTCGATCGCGTCATGCCACAGCGAGCCGCGCCACCGCCCCCAGACCCGCGCCGCGCCGAAGACGAGCAGCGCCGAGGGCAGGTAGAAGGCGATCGTCGCAACGAGCGCGCCCGGGACCCCGGCGACCTTCCAGCCGATCAGCGTCGCCAGCATCGAGCCGGGCCCCGGCGCGGCGCGCGACAGCGCGAACAGATCGGCGAATTCGCGCTCGCTGGTCCAGCGATGGGCGATCGACTGCTGCGCGATGTCGGCCAGCACCGCATTGCCGCCGCCGAACGAGAGCAGCGACAGCGGCGCAAAAACGATGAAGAGCGCAACGAGGGCGTCGCCTGATCGGTCGGGCATGCTACCGGCGGCGCCCTTGCAACAGCGCCAGAGCGATGCTCAGCGGCGCGAGCACCGCGACCACCGGAAGCATCGGCCAGCGCATGACCCCGACGCCCAGCACCGTCGCAGCGGCGATTCCCAGCGCTGCCGGGCCGGGCGCGCCATGCGCCGCGCTGTGCAGCCCGGTGGCGAAGGTCAGCCCGATGGCCGCGGCGGCCACCCCGTCGAGCATCGCGTGTAGGATCGGGTGCTCGCCGAACCCGGCATAGGCGGCGCCGATGGCGACAACAATCGCGAACGGGGCCGCCAACAGGCCGATCAGCGCGACCGCCGCGCCGGCGGCGCCGTGCAGCCGCTGGCCGATCTGCACGGTCAGCTTGACCCCGTTGGAGCCGGGGATCGCCTGGCCCATCGCGAAATCCGCGAGGAAGGTCCGATCGTCGATCCAGCCGCGCCGCAGCACGATCTCGCGATGCAGCCAGCCGGCCATGTTGCCGCCGAAGGCGGTGCAGCCAAGGCGCAGAAACGCCGCGAAAATCCGCGCGAGGCCGATGGCTTGGGGCGGCCGCACGGGCGCTGTGCGTCCTTCGAGACGCGCCGCTGCGGAGCGCTCCTCAGGATGAGGATTATTTGTACGTGAAATCAAAAGTATACCTCATCCTGAGGAAGCCGCGAAGCGGCTGTCTCGACGGACGCACCACCGCCGGTCCAAGACGGCGGTCCGGGTCAGTCGGCCGCCGCGCCGAGCCGGGTCTGCTGGCTGATGGCGAATTGCCCGATGTCGCTGATCTCGCTGCGGTCCATCGTTGCTCCCTCTGCTCGGATCTGCGTCGCCGCGGACCATTATGGCCGTGTCGGCGTCCGAGGCGAGAGGGAAAGGCCCGGCCTGTTTCTCCCGCTTTTATCAGGTGGAGATCAGGAAGTCCGCCGGCGCGCCGCGGCGCCTCGCTCCGCCGCTCACGATGGAGGCTCCGCTGTTATCGCTGTTATCTGCAGAAAAAATACAGCAAGCCCCATTGGCAACGGCGCCAATCCCCGCAAAGCCCACGGGTATTCTAATATAACAATAATATTAAAATGTCAATGTTTGTTTGCGAAGCGCGGATCGCGGGCAGGCGGCCTTAAGGCTCGAAAATTGATCGTCGTGCCCAGTAGGATGGGTTGAGCGAAGCGAAACCCATCCTTAATGTCGCGGCGCATTGTTCAAAGAATCGTGCGCCACCAGAACTCCAAGAAGATGGGTTTCGCTTCGCTCAACCCATCCTACGCCATACTGCGCTCAACCCATCCTACGCGTTACTTATCTCCGAGCCAGGTTCAGCGTGTAATCGCACGGACCGCGGAGCATGTTGCCGACAAACCCGTTGTTTTGCATTTGGCCGGTCAGCATCGCATGGCTGCCGTCCTCGTTGAGGTGGTAGGCGGTCACCGCGCCATTGGCGTCGACCGTGCCGCGGTAGTGCAACTTGTGCCCTTTCCAGTTGTCGTACCGGATGAAGACCCTGCCGTTGCGCACCGTCATCCTGCCCCTTCGTTGCTCGGTACAACCGGACCGGTGGAGATACGTCATGTCCTGGCCGGACGCCTGCAGGATCATCGGGCCATAATAATTCCCGTCGAAGGACGCCATCATCATCGGCGGCGGAGCGGGAGGCGGCGCTGCGGCCGGTGGCGGAGCCGGGGGAGGCGCCGCGGCGACCGGCGGCGAGGGCTGCGGCGCGCAGGCAGCGACGGCGAGGACCGCGGCGAGCGCGTAAAGACCCTTCATTGTCAATCCTCCCCAGGTGATCGCTTCATACCCGTTCTGCCTATATTCGTTAACGCTGCCACAGATCGCAACAAGCGGATGATGCGTGCGGCAGCCGATGGTGCCAGGGCGGAGCCTTGCGGCGCGGCGGCGGGAACTTAAGCTATCACCTCCTCGGCCGCCGGCACGCGCTTCACCTCATGCGCCTGCAATATCGGCAGCACCTCGCGGGCGAAGCGCTCGATCTGGGCCATGAAAAGCTCGTGCGGCAGGGCGCCGCGGTTCATCGCCAGTTGCACCGTGTTGGCGCCGGCGCTTTCGGCGGCGTCGATGATGCGAGAAGCGACCTCGTCGGCGGTGCCCATCGGCATCGTCTCGGCCTGCTGTTCGAGTTGCTCCATCGTCAGATTGCGGAATTCCGAGCGCATATTGGCAGCCGCGCGCAGGTTTTCCGGGCGCACGTAATCGGTCGACGAGGCGCTGGAATAGCCGGTCTCGCGCTGCCGCTCGACCTCGGTGAAGTTGCCGTGGCTGAAGAGGGTGCGGTTGAAATAGAGGATGTGCGGGCCGTATTCCCTAAGCGCCTGCGCCTTCGAGTCGGCGACATAGGCGGTGATGCCGAGCGAGAGATGGTTCGGCGTGATGCGATGCCCGCTCTCGGCCAGGCATTTCGCGTAGTAGCGGATGATGTCGTCGCGCAGCCCGCGGGCACGGCCGAGGCCGGGGGTGATAGGGATGTCGTGGCGGGCGGCAAACTCAATCGATTCCTGGCTGCCGACCACCGGGATCCAGATCGGCGGGTGCGGCTTTTGCACCGGGCGCGGCCACAGCGCGACATCCTTGTAGGACCAGAACCTTCCCTCATAGGAAAACACCTCCTCGGTCCAGGCGCGGGTGATGATGTCGTAGGCTTCCTCGAACCGCGCGCGGGATTCGCCAAGCGGAATGTTGTGCACCTGATATTCGCGCGGGATGCCGCGGGCGAAGCCGGAGATCAGCCGGCCTTTCGACAGGCAGTCGAGCATCGCCAGCTCTTCGGCTAGCCGCAGCGGCTGATGCACCGGCAACAGGTTTCCGTAGATCAACAATTTGAGCCGCTTGGTACGCTGCGCTGCGGACGCGGCCATCAGGTTGGGGCTGTTCATCAGCCCATAGGGCGAGCAGTGGTGCTCGTTGAAGCCGACCCCGTCATAGCCCAGGCGGTCGAGCGCCTCCCAGGCGTCGAGGTGCTCCTCGTAGGTGCGCACCGCAATCCTGGCATCGAAATGCCGCCTGGCCAGCGGGTAAGGGAGTTCGATGGCGCCCTCTTTCAGGTGATCGAGATTGGCGTCATAGGCCAACAGGTCGAAGACGAAGACTTTCATGATGTTGCCCTCCCGCGTTTTCTCCCATCTAGCCGTGTTGCATGTCTGCGCCGGCTGCGCAAGCCTCGGATCGGGTGCACAGATCAAGTTGCGGTGGTATCCTCGCCCGGGCGCGCGATCGAACGCGACCAACGCAACGCGGGAGGCTTTCCATGCCGCATTTCATGTGCTTTCTGAATTGGACCGACCAGGGCGCGAAAGGGGTCAAGGAGGCTGCGAGCCGCTACGAGGCCGCCAAATCCCTGGCCGCCGGGCTCGGCGGCCGGCTGGTCGCCGCCTATGTGACGACCGGCCAATACGATGTCGTGCACATTCTCGAAATGCCCGATGGCGACGCGATGACCAAATATGCGATCGCCCTGTCGTCGCGCGGCATCGTGCGCACCACGACGGTGCGGGCCTTCACCCCGGAGGAGTTCGGCAAGCTCGCCGCCGCGGCTCCGTGACCGTGGCGCCGCCCTGCTCGGGAGCCCTGACATGACCACCCGCCCGCCCGCCGAAATCGGCATGTCGCTCGACGAGGTCGACACGCCCTCGCTGGTGATCGACCTCGACGCCTTCGAGCGCAATCTGCGCCGCCTCGCCGACAAGGTGCGCGGCAGCGGCGTGCGCCTCCGACCTCATGCAAAGACTCACAAATGCCCGGTCATCGCGCTGAAACAGATCGAACTGGGCGCGGTCGGGGTGTGCGTGCAGAAGGTCAGCGAAGCCGAGGCGATGGTCTATGGCGGGGTGCGCGACGTGCTGGTCACCAATGAGATCGTCGGCCGGCAAAAGCTGCGCCATCTGATGGCGCTGGCGCATACCGCGCATATCGGCGTCTGCGTCGATGACCGGTCGCAGGTCGCCGCGCTCGATGCCGCGGCCGGCGAGGCAGGGGTGAGCTTGCCGGTGCATGTCGAGATCAACATGGGCGGCAACCGCTGCGGGGTCGAGCCGGGCGTGCCGGCGCTCGAATTGGCCCGCCTGGTGGCGGACGCGCCGCATCTCAGCTTTGCCGGGCTCCAGGCCTATCACGGCTCGGCCCAGCATCTGCGCGGCTGGGGCGAGCGCCAGCAGGCGATATCGGGTGCGGTCGCCAAGGCGGCGCTGACCCGCGATCTTCTCGCCGCCAACGGGATTGCCTGCGACAACATCACCGGCGCCGGCACCGGCACCTTCGAGTTCGAGGCGGGAAGCGGCGTCTACACCGAACTGCAATGCGGCTCCTACATCTTCATGGACGCCGATTACGGCCGCAATCTCGACCAGGACGGCGCGGCGACCCGCGCCTTCGAACCGAGCCTCTTTGTCTGGGCGACGGTGATGAGCCGCCCCGCCGCCGAGCGCGCGATCGTCGATGCCGGCTTGAAGGCGCTGGCTTTCGACTCAGGCCCGCCGACCGTATGGGATGAACCCGCCGCGACCTACGAGCGCGCCTCCGACGAGCACGGCCGCCTCGGCATCAGCGCCGCGACCAACCGGCTCAACCTCGGCGACAAGATCCGCCTCGTCCCCGGCCATTGCGACCCGACCGTCAACCTCTACGACTGGTACGTCGCAATCCGCGGCGACCGGGTCGAAGCGCTCTGGCCGATCACCGCCAGGGGGGCGGTGTATTAAGCAAGGCCGAGCAGCGGCACCGCATAGGCCCGCATCAGCGGGTCCTGCGTGCCGAGCACCAAGCCTTCAAGCGTCGCCTGCGCGACCAGCATCCGGTCGAACGGGTCGTTGTGATGGCGCGGCAGCCCGCCGGCATGTTCGGCGTGCGCTGCGTTGATCGGCAGCAGCAGAAAACCCAGCCGCTCGACGGTCTCGACGATCGGAGCGGAAAACGCCAATTTGCCGGTTGCGCGCTTAATGGCGATTTCCCACACCGAAGCGACGCTGACGAAGATGTCGTTGGCACCGTCTTCGATGGCCTCACGCACATCCGCAGGGACGCGGCGCAGCTGCCGGTCCCACCAGATGAAGATGTGCGTATCGAGAAGCAGCCTCAGGTCTCAGCCTCGCGGTCTATCCAGCTTCGGAATGAGGGAAAATCTCTCCTTCACCATCGAAATATTTCTGGATTTCCGGCGGCAGCGGGCCATCGAAATCATCGGCGATGTAGGTGATGCCGAGCAGGTTTTGCCCGCCGACCCGCTTCTTGCGCGGCGCCTCGTAGGGCACCAGCCTGGCCTTCGGCTTGCCGGCCTTGGCGATGATGATCTCCTCGCCGGCGGCAGCGCGCTCGACCAGCTTGGAAAGGTGCGTCTTCGCGTCGTAGAGATTTACGGTTTCGGCCATCGCCATGCTCCGGACTCTTCGCGCATCTAGAATTTGACCAAGTTGACCAACAGATAAGCTCCTCCCGGTCTGATCGCAAGCAGGGTGAGGGGCCGGTTCGCCACGAAGGCTACACGGCGCCGTCCCGCTGCATCGTTTCAAGCACCGCGAGCGCGGCGCGGGTTGCCGGGTCGGCGTCGCCGTGGGCGCGGCGTTGTGTTTCGACGATCTGGTGCTGCAACCAATAGGCTTCGGCGCGTTCGCCGTATTGCCACAGGATTGCGGCGAGATTGCCCATCGCCGCGAGGCTGTCGCTGTCCGCCTCGCCCACCTCAAGCCGCATCGTCGCGATCGCCTGTTCGAGGAGCGCGCGGGCGCCGGCGAAGTCGCCCTGCGCGGCGACGGTGCCGGCGAGGTTGTTGAGCGCGCGCAGCGTGTCGCGCCCGCTCTCGCCCCACACCTCCGGCGCCAGCGCCAGAATGTGCTCCTGCAAGCGGCGCGCCTCGTCGAGATCGCCCTCAGCGCCGATCGTCGTCGCCAGCTTGCCGAGCGCCTTCAAGGTGTCGCCATGCGCCTCGCCATAGAGGCGGCGGCGCACCGCGACGACCTGCTCCTCGAGCGCGCGCACCTCGGCAAGCTGCCCGCGCGCCCACAGCATCTCAGCCAGGTCGAGCATCGCGGCGAGCGTGTCGGGATGCTCGTCACCAAGGCCGCGGCGCAGCTCATCGACGCGCTCCCGGCATGCGGCCAGGGTTGGTTGCTCGCTCATGAAAGCTTTCCGGTAGACCCGCCCGTTCACAGTTTCGCCAAGATTGCTTCCCCCCGGGACGGCTCGCAAGAGCCATCCGTCCGGGGGTCCAATGACAATGAGCGTTGGTGAGCCGTAGGGCGGATGACCCCGGCGAAAGCCGGGGGTAATCCGCCGTCCCGGCCACGGAACCAATGGCGGGTTGCGCTGCGCTTCACCCGCCCTACGCTTGCTTGCCCATTGCGAGGAGCGTCGCGACGACGCAATCTCGCCACCCCAGGGGCGCAACAACCTGAAGAGCCGCCGATGCACGCCGCCGACGAGTCGATCCCGATCCTCGATCTCGGCCCTTACCTCGCCGGCGAGCCGGGCGCCGATCTGCGGCTCGCATCAGAGCTGCGTCAGGCCTGCGAGGAGATCGGGTTTTATTTCATCACCGGCCACGGCGTGCCGCAGCGCCTGATCGATGCCGCCTTTGCCGAGACGGCGCGGTTTCACGCCCAGGCTCTCGCCGACAAGATGGCGCTCTTGATCAACGACCACATGATCGGCTACCTGCCGCTCGGCTACAGTACGTTTCGCAGCTCCAGCATCAACCGCAACACCAGGCACGATCTGAACGAGGCGCTATTCATCCGCCGCGAGCGCCTGCCCGATGACCCCGATGTGGTGTCCGGCAAGCGCTGGCGCGGCCGCAACCAGTGGCCGTCCGGTCTGCCGGGCTTCCGCGACACGATGCTCGAATATTTCCGCACGATGGAGGCGCTGGCGCAAAAGCTGTTGCCGATCTACGCGCTGGCGCTCGACCTGCCGCGCGAGTTTTTCGTGGCGCGGTTCGAGGGGGCGCACATCAATCTGCGGCTGTCGCATTACCCGGCGGGCGTCGCGGCCGAGGACAACCAGTTCGGCATCGCCCCGCACGCCGACGCCGGCTTCATGACCCTGTTGCCCCAATCGGCGGTGCCCGGCCTCGAGATCCGCACCACGGCGGGACGCTGGCTGCCCGCGCCGTCCCTGCCGGGCAGCTATCTGGTCAATACCGGCGACACCCTCAACCGCTGGAGCAACGGCCGGTTTCTCTCGACGCCGCACCGCGCCAGCAACCATTCGGGGCGCGAGCGCTATGCGATGCCGTTCTTCTACGACCCCAACAGCGACACGATGATCGAATGCCTGCCGACCTGCCAGGGGCCCGACAACCCGCCGAAATACAAGCCGCAGACCTATGGCGAGTTCTATGCCTGGTTCATCGCCAGGAACTACGCCCACCAGGACGCGGCGGAGTAGGCCCCCCCGGCGAGCCCGGGTGCCGCAGGTTCGGTGCTGAAGCGCACTGGCGAAACGGCCGCAATGATGACAATTTCCCCGCGGCAAGATGCCCGCCAGGAGCCGCCGCGGAGGCAAGGAGGAGGTCATGCGCAGGATCGGACGCAACAGCTTCACCGAAATCTATTTCGCCGGCTGCAACCCGAGCTTTATCGAGACCAGCGACGGCTATGTGATGATCGATTCGCCGCAGCAGCCGATCGATGCCGTGCGCTGGCGCGAGATGCTCGAGGAAAAGGCGCCGATCCGCTACCTCGTCAACACCGAGCCGCATGGCGACCACATCGCGGGCAACGCCTATTTCCCCAAGGCGACCGTGGTTGGCCAGGTCCAGTTGCAGGAATGCTTTGAGCGCTACCTCAACGCGTTCGGCACCATCGAGGAAAAGCGCGAACGCTTCAAGCAGACCGACCCGGACAGCGTCTGGCTGCTCGGCCATCCCGATTACCCGCCCTCGAACCCGCCGACCCTCACCTTTACCGATACGCTGACCCTCAATGTCGGCGACCACACCTTCAACATCATCCACATGCCGGGCCACACCGCGCCGCAAACCTCGGTCCATGTGCCCGAGGAGGGCGTCGTCTTCACCGGCGACAATGTGTTCCACAAATGCCGGACCTGGATGCAGGAATGCGATCCCTGGGAATGGCTGGCCGCGCTCGACCGGATCGCCGCGCTCGATGTCGAGACGATCCTGCCCGGCCATGGCGAGCCCTGCGGCAAGACCTATCTGAGGGAACAGGCGCAGATCGTCGAGAACTGGGTCGGCTTTGTCGAAACCCAGGTCGATCGCGGGGTCGGGCCGGAGGAGGTTTTGCGCGAGCCAATCCCGGTCACAAGGCAGGACCCCTACCCGATCGGCCAGCGCCTGTTCATCCATGACGAGCGGCTGACCGGCCTCATCGTGCACAATCTGCACCGGCGCATCCTGGAGCGCAAAGCGGCAGCGCGCGCGGGCTGAGGCGGGGCGGGACGGGGGTTCGGAATGTCAGCCTTGGTGCGCGCGCTCTACTTCAAGATCGGTTACCGTCTCGGAAGGATGCCCTGGGATACGGGAAAGCCGCAGCCAAGCCTCGTCGCCATCGAGCAACAGGGGTACATCGAGGGCAAGGTGCTGGACATCGGATGTGGCGCCGGCGACAACGCCATCCACCTCGCATCCTCCGGCCATTCGGTGCATGGCATCGACCTCTCGGCAGCCGCCATTGCCCGGGCAAAGCGCGCTGCACAAAGCAGCGGCGTAACGGTCGATTTCCAGGTAGCCAACATCTTTGCCCTACCGTCGCGCGAGGCCGAGTGCGACACCGCGATTGACTATGGGGTCTTTCATCAGTTCCGCGGAGCTGAGGTCGAACGCTATGTCAGCTGCCTGCGGCGGCTCATGCCTAAGCGACAAACGCTCCTGCTCCAGTGCTTCAGCGACGAGGCTGACTTCTCCTGGCCATTCCCGCGCTGCATCGCAGAGAACGAATTGCGGCAGGCCTTCGATGCGGGATGGCGGATTGAACGCGTCGAGGCTGTGCTGTACGAGACCCGCACCTACGGCAATGTCCCGGCTTGGCTCGCGATCATCCGCCGAGAGCCGTAGCTTGCCCGAGACTTTGTCGTTCCGGGCGAGAAAGGGCGAGGTGCCGACCGGGGCGGGGCCGTGCGCCTGATTCGGATCGCGGGGAACCTATCGGGCGGCTTGGCGTTCGCGAAAATGGCCGCGCGCTTGCGGGAATGGGGCGGGCGCTCGCCCGTTTTCTTTTCATAAACGGGTGCCGGGCTATAATAGGATCGGCGCAGGCGCAGGATTGGAGGACCGATATGGACATCATGAATATCGCGAAACGAAGCGGGCGCGGGCTGGCCGTGGCCGCGGCGCTCGTCGCCTCGGTCGCGTTCACCGCGGCGCCGGGCTCCGCCTATGCACAGCATCACCACCGTGGCGGCGGAGGCGGCGGGATCGGCCCCGGGGCCGCGATCGGCCTCGGGTTGGGTGCACTCGCGCTTGGCACGGCGATCGGCGCGGGGGCCTATCACAACCCGTATTATGCCCCGTACGGCTACTACGCTCCGGCGCCGGCGTACTATTATCCGCCGGCCCCCGCGTATTATCCGACGCCGAGGAGCTGCTGGGATCCGTATTACCGGCGCTATTACGGCTGCTGAGATCCCGAACGAAAACAACGATGATTCGCTTGATATCAACGGCGCACAGCGTCATTCCCGGGCGGGCGGGAAGCCAGGGCCACGGGTTCCGCCGCTAGCCCCGGACCCCCGCCTGCGCGGGGGTGACGATCACGTGGTTGAGACAGCGCGCCGGGCGGAACAGCGCAGCGCGTTCCGCCGCCGGGCAACAATCCGGCGGATTGCCCGACTAGCCGCGGCGGACTCCCCCCGCGTCCACGTCGCAGCCGCGGCGGAGGTTGCGGTGGGGGGGCGGGCAACGCCCGAAGCTGCTCGGCTGCTCGGACCCCTCTATCCTGCTTGAATATCGGCTCGATCAACGCTCCCGGCGCAGCATCGGGCCGAGGTCGCGCCCACCGAACAGATGCAGATGGAAATGCGGCACGTCCTGATGCGCCGCCCCGCCGTGGTTGGCGAGGATGCGGTAACCGCTCTCGGCGACCCCCTCCTGATGCGCGATCCGGCCGATCGCGTGCATGAAGGCGGCCAGCTCGGCCGCCGACGCGTTGGCGGAAAAATCATCGACCGAGACGTATGCGCCTTTCGGGATCAGGATGATGTGCACCGGCGCCTGCGGGTTGATGTCGCGAAAGGCGAGAACATGCTCGTCCTCGTAGACCTTGGCGCAGGGTAATTCGCCGCGCAGGATGCGGGCGAAGACGTTGGTGCGATCGTAGGGCATTTTCCCCCGGGCGGTTATTGCCAGCGAAACCAAAGACGTAGGATGGGTTGAGCGCAGCAAAACCCATCGCTCTCCGGGATTGCGTTGATGATGGGTTTCACTTCGTTCAACCCATCCTACGGCCTCCAGAGAGGCTCACCCGATCTCCCCGCGCAGCTGCTGGCGCAGCCGGTCGATCAGCACCAGTTCGCCCTTGCGCTCGACATGCCAGAAGGCCCAGCCGTTGCAGGCCGGCGCGCCCTGGACCTGGGCGGCGACGAAATGGATCGAGCCGCGGTGCTCGGCCGAGATAACGCTGCCGTCGGCGCGCACCCGCGCGGCAAAGCGCCTCGTTACGTCGACCAGCACCTCGCCCGGCTCTAGCAGGCCGCGCTCGACCAGATTGCCGAACGGGACGCGCGGCGCCTCGCGCCGGGATTCCAGGGCAACGATCTCGCCCGGCGCCGGCCGGACGCCCGCGATGCGCCGCCGCGCGATCGCGACATAACTCGGGTCCTGCTCGATCCCGATGAACCGCCGCCCGAGGCGCTTGGCTACCGCGCCCGTGGTGCCGGTGCCGAAGAACGGGTCGAGCACGACTTCGCCCGGCCGGGTCGAAGCCAACAGCACGCGGTGTAAGAGCGCCTCGGGCTTCTGCGTCGGATGCGCCTTCTTGCCGGCGCCGTCGCGCAGCCGCTCGGGCCCGCCGCACAGCGGGATCAGCCAATCGCTGCGCATCTGCAATTCGTCGTTCAATGCTTTCATCGCCTCGTAATTGAAGGTGTAGCGCGCCTCGCGCGCATAGGCGCACCACAGCAGCGTTTCGTGCGCGTTGGTAAAGCGCCGGCCGCGGAAATTCGGCATCGGGTTCGATTTGCGCCAGATCACGTCGTTGAGGATCCAGAACCCGAGATCCTGCACCGCGGCGCCGATCCGGAAGACGTTGTGATAGGAGCCGATCACCCAGAGCGCGCCGGCGGGCTTCAGCACCCGGCGAGCGGCCGCGAGCCAGGCGCGGGTGAACCGGTCGTATTCGGCAAACCCGGCGAACTTGTCCCAATCCGCCTCGACCCCGTCGACCCGGCTGTTGTCGGGACGGTGCAGTTCGCCCTTGAGCTGCAGATTATAGGGCGGGTCGGCGAAGACGAGGTCGACCGAGCCCGCCGGCAGCCGCGCCATCGCCGCGAGGCAATCGCCTTCGATGACTGCGTCGCAGGCGAGCGCTGTTCTCTCAACCATGGCGCGAACTGTGAGCGCGGCCGGCGGTTCCGTCAATTCTCCGGGCAATTCTGGGGACGCGCGTTGTCGCCCGCTTCGGCCGGCGCGCCGGTGTCGAGCAATGCGAAAAAATCGTCCGCGCCCGAAATCGCCAGGCGAACCGGGGCGAACGAGCGCCGATGATGCGGCGTCACGCCGAGCCGCCGGATCGCCGCGCCATGCTCGGCGGTCGCATAGCCGACATTGGTCTCCCAGCCGTAGCCGGGATAGCGGGAGGCCAGCGCGCGCATGATTCGGTCGCGGGTGACCTTGGCGATGACCGAGGCCGCGGCGATCGAAAAGCTGAGCGCATCGCCCCTGACGATTGTCTTCACCGCGCACCGCAAAGGCGGCGCGACATTGCCGTCAACGAGCGCGAGGTCGGGTGTCGGCCCAAGCGCGGTCACCGCCCGCGCCATCGCGACGAGGCTCGCCCGCAGAATGTTGATCCGATCGATTTCGCCCCGGCTTGCCGCGCCGACGCCAATGCTGACCGCGCCAATCCGGGCACAGGCAAACAAGGCGCGGTAGCAGCTCTCGCGCACCTCGCGGCTCAATGCTTTCGAATCGTCGAGCGCGCCGCGCAGTTCGCCGCGAAAACGCCGCCGATCGATGATCACCGCGGCGGCAACGACCGGGCCGGCCAAGGGTCCCCGTCCGGCCTCGTCGATGCCGCAGACGACCCCCTCGCAACAGCGCTCGATGGCGAAATCCGGCATCGGCTCCCCCCAGCTCCCGCCCTCGGCCGCTTGTGCCATTCCCCCGCCGCGGAGGCAAGCGGGCGCGCCGCGGATTTTGGGAATAAAACATGAACATATTTCGTTGACTCGTTTCGCAACCAATGATATTCTTGGTTTGTTCTCACCCGTTGAGCAACCGAGCCGGGAGGAATGCCGATGAGATGGACCCTTCTCGCCGCTTCCGCGGCGATCGCCGCGACATTGTGGCTGCCGGGCGAAGCCGCCCAGCCGGCTGCTCCGGCGGCCGCAACCGCCGGGGCTGACGACCCGATCACCTTCGAGCAATACCGCGATTGGCGGCTCAATTTCAACGAGCGGCGGCGCAGCGAACTCGCCGTTCAGCTGTCCGCGACCGATCTCCCGGCGGGGCAAAAAGCCCGGCTCGAACAGATCAAAGCCTATTACGATCGGCTCGCCGGATTGCCCGAGCCCGTTCGCGACCGCCGCTTCCGCGAACGCTTCGATCGCATCGACGCCAATCATGATGGGCAGATCGATCAGGGCGAGCGCGCCGCCTGGCGCGACACGCAGCGCGCCTTCTACCGGCACGACGCAGCGAGCCGGCAGCCCGCTGAAGCCGCGACGCGGTAGGCCGTCGACCCTCCGGCACGTCATGTTGTCCGCCTGCAAATAACAGGCGGAACAGGAGGGCCGAGCGGCGTGTCGGACCTTCCATGTTATGCTGTGAGGGGCGCCATTTGGCGCTGCAACAGCCGCTAGGCGAGGGGACCGCGATGGCATTGCGCACCAGGCTGACCGAGCGGCTCGGTATTCGCCATCCGGTGTTGTTGGCGCCGATGGGCGGCAGTGCAGGTGGCGCGTTGGCGGCCGCGGTCAGCGCGGCCGGCGGCCTTGGCCTGATCGGCGGCGGCCAGGGCACTGGCGGCCAGGGCCAGGCCGGCCGCGAGTGGATCGAGGCCCAGTTCGCCGCTTCCGGCAATCAGCGGGTCGGTTGCGGGTTCATCACCTGGGGGCTCGCGGAGCGGCCCCATCTGCTCGACGTCGCGCTGGCGCATGCGCCGGTCGCGATGATGCTGTCCTTCGGCGATGCCGGGCCCTTTATCCCGCGCATCAAGGAGGCCGGCATCCCGGTGATCTGCCAGATCCAAACCCTCGCGATGGCCCGCGAAGTCCTGCAGCAGGGCGCCGACATCATCATCGCGCAGGGTGGCGAGGGCGGCGGCCACGGCAGCACTCGGCGTGGCACTCTCGCATTGGTCCCGGCGGTGGTCGACGCGGTCGCGGCGTCGGGCCGGGATGTGCCGGTCGTCGCCGCTGGCGGCATTGCCGACGGGCGCGGCCTTGCCGCGGCGCTGATGCTCGGGGCGTCGGGTGTGTTGATGGGCACGCGGTTCTGTGCGTCCGAGGAATGGTTGGGGACGCCCGAGGTCCAGGCGCGGCTTGTGGCCGGCAGCGGCGACGACACGCTGCGCACCCGGGTCTTCGATATTGTGCGCGACAGCAATTGGCCGACGGAATTTCCCGGGCGCGGCTTTGCCAACCGCTTCAGCGAGACGTGGCACGGCCGCGAGGTTGAGCTGCAAATCGCCACGGCCGACAAGGACCGCTATGCCGAAGCGGCGCGGGCGCAGGATTTTGACACCGCCGTGGTGTGGGCCGGCGAAGGCGTCGATATGATCCATTCGGTCGAGGCGGCGGGTGCGATCGTCGCGCGGATCGTCGCCGAGGCCGAAGCTGCGCTCGCCGGGCGCTTCGACTGATGCCGGAACGCCGAACCCTGGATAGCGGGCTGGCCGGGCTGATCGCCGCCGAGACGGTGCTGAGCCACAGCGATGGTGCGCGCGGCATCCTGTGGGTGCGCGGGCACACCCTCCCCGAGCTGGTCGCCGATTTCGGCTATGAGGGCGCGGTCGGTCTGTTATGGGAAGGGTTTGCCGGCGCGGGGCTGAGCCGAGGGGAGATGCGCGCCCGGCTCGGCGCCGGACGCGAGCTGGCCTTCGCGCGCCTAGGCGATTGGCTCGGCCAGGCGCGGGCGCGCCCGCTCGTCGAAGGGGTGCGGCTGGCCCTCGCGGCCTTGCCGGAAGACAGCGCGCCCGCGGCGATCCTCGCCACCCTGCCGGTGGCGATCGCGGCGCTGTTGCGAACCCGCGCGGGCGCCGCGCCGCTCGCTCCCGATCCGGCGCGCGGCACCGCCGACGATCTCTTGCGCATGGCGCACGGCGCGCCGGTGGAGTCCCCTGAGGCGCCGGTCATGGCCGAGGCGCTCGACGCCTACTTCACCGCGGTCATCGATAACGGCCTCAACACCTCGGCCTTTACCGCCCGGGTCATCGCTTCGAGCCGGGCCTCCCTGGTATCGGCCGCGCTCGGCGCCTATTGCGCGTTTACCGGACCGTTGCATGGGGGCGCGCCGGGGCCGACCCTCGACATGCTCGACGAGGCGGCGGCGAGCGGCGACATTGCGGTCTGGGCCGAGACGAAGCTCGCCGCCGGCGAGCGGCTGATGGGGTTCGGCCATCGGGTGTTCCGGCTCGGCGACCCGCGCGCAGCAGTATTGCGGACCGCGCTGGAGCGCCTCGCAGAAAAGCTCGGCCCCGGGGCTGGCCGGCTCGCCTTCGCGGCCGAGGTCGAGCGCGCCGTCGGCGCCGCCTTCGCCCGGCTGAAGCCGGGCCGGCCGCCGCTGCAGCCCAATGTCGAGATCAACGCCGCGCTGCTGCTCGACGCGGTCGGGCTGCCGCGCGACGCGTTCACCCCGGTCTTCGCGGTGGCGCGGGGCGCCGGCTGGCTCGCCCATGCGATGGAGCAGCAACGAGAGGGGCGGCTGATCCGCCCCTCCTCGGCCTATGTCGGGCCGCGTCCGAAGGGCCTGGCCGGCGAGGCGTGAGCGGCGCCGAAGGGCGTTTCTTTCTAATCGATCGACCAGCGGTAGCCGAGCATCGGCGTTTGCCGAACCGTCCGGCTCAGCCCGACCGTCGGGCCGGTATAGGGGGTCTGCGGCTCGGCCGCCGGGGCGGTCTTCGGCGGCGTTGCGATGCGCTCGCCGGCGACGATCTGCTGCGAAATCTGCGGCACAGTTTCGAGATCGACGCAATTGCGCGATTGACCGGGTGGGCACGCCGACCAGGCCGTGCTGCTGCTCAAAACCCAGGCCGCAACAATCGCGGCCGAAACCCCCGCGCGCATCGTTGCCCCTTGTTCCCGTGGGGTTTACCGAATCGTTACATGAAAAATTCGCATCGGACGAGTCGGAAATCGACGACGGCCGGCCGGTGCGCACCGGCTCCGCGGCTACCTACCCCATGGCGGGTACGGGACCGGTCCGGCATGGGCGCCGAGTGGCCGACGGATATTCCACCGTCACGGGCGGCGCCGGTCGGGCTCGCGTCGCACCGGTTGCAGAAAACCCCTTGGGTTGCGACAAGCTGGCTGTTATCAATGTTCTAGAAACCAATCGCGTTTAGGTTGCCCGGAGCGGTCGGTTGCGTGGCGGGGCTTTCATCCCGCCGCTCGACCGACCGCTCCGGGCATGGCGGTACCGTTCCAACATGCGCCGGTCGCGCAACGATCACGTTACCAACGAGGCAATTGTGCTCACACTTCCAAGGATCGCCAGAAATCCTTGTCTTCGGCAATGCGGCCGGGCGGTTCGCCTCGCGCTGGCGCTTGCCGCGGCTTATGCGCTGGCGACGGCAAGCGCTGGTGCCGAAGTGCCCGGGAGCGGCGCGGCCCTGCTGCTTCCCGCCTCATTGCAGCCGGCAGACACCGCAGCGGGGGCGAACCCCGCCACCGGCGGCGACAGCGACATCAGGAACCGCATCGAGAGCGCGACGAGGCTCGTCGTTGCCGGCGAGAAGCTGCACGTCGCGCGGTTGCGGCAATTCTACGCGGCACACAATTTTGAGCCAGTCTGGGCGATTCGGCAACCGCAGGCGCAGGCGCTGCTCAACGCCGTGCTGCGGGCCGGCGAGCACGGCCTCGACCCCGATCGGTTTCACGGCGCGCCATTGCGAAACGCTGCGGCGCTGCCGCCGATCGAGCGCGAGCTGCTGCTGTCGGATGCCGTTCTCGCCTATGCCGACGCGCTCGCCCGCGGCGCCGTGCCGATCGAAATTCGCATGGACGACGAGGATTTGAAGCCCGAGCCGCTCGATGTCGCCGCGGCGCTCGACAATGCCATCAACAGCCCCGATCCGGCTGCGGCGATCGATGCGCTGGCACCCAATTCGCCCGCCTATGCGGCGCTGCGGCGCGCCTTGCAGTCCTACCGATCGGCTGCCGCGGACGGCGAGACGGCGCCGATCGGCGCTGGCGATCCCGGCGCTCGCCAGCCGCCCCCTGTGTTGGCCGACAGGACCCCCGACAAGACCAACGAGGCCCGGTTGCGACAGATCGCGGTGAACCTCGAGCGCTTGCGCTGGTTGCCGCGCAACCTCCCGGCCGAGCGCGTCTGGGTCAATATCGCGGACGCACAGCTCGCGCTTTACCGCGATGACCAGCCGGTATTCACGACCCGCGTGGTCGTCGGCCAGTCTTCTTGGCAGACCCCGGAATTGCAGACCTCGATCGAGAGCCTGCTGTACAACCCGCCGTGGAACGTCCCGCCGTCGATCGCGGCCCTGGAGATTCTGCCAAAGCTGGAAAAGGACCCCGATTATCTGAGCAAACATCGCATGGTGATGCGCCCGAATGGAGCGATCCAGCAGCTGCCCGGGGCTGGCACCGCGCTCGGACAACTCAAATTCGAGTTGCCGAACCGGTTTGACGTGTACCTTCACGACACCCCGCTGAAGCACCTGTTCAGCCGCGACAACCGCCGCCAGAGCCACGGCTGCGTGCGGGTGCAGAACCCGCGCGAGCTGGCCGCGCTGTTGCTGCAGCAACCGGTCGCGGCGATCAACCAGGGGATCGCGCTTGGCTACACCAATCGCCGCATGTTGCCGGCGCCGATCGCGGTGTTCCTGGTCTACCAGACCGCGTTCGTCGGTGCGGACGGTGGAATCGAGTTTCGCCCGGACGTGTACCGGCGCGACGAGGAGATCTGGCGGCACCTGCACCCGGCGGGGCAAGCACCGGTGGCGCAACGCGAACCGGCGGGCCAAATTCGCGGCTGAAAATCCTGCCGGCCGGATCAACCTGGACAAGAAAAATCGTGGAAAACGCGGCTTTTGCCGCCGCGCTTTACCATAACAGGGTTGTTTGAGCGGCCAGCCGGTGCTATGGCGTCCCCGGGGATTATCGGGGGGATCAGCCATTGCGAACAGCTTCTCTGCTGACCCGGCGTCGTGTCCTGGGCGCCGCGGCGGCTGCGACGGCCGTTGCTTTCGTCAAGCCGGCCCCGGCCGTCTCTTTCGCACCGCGATCGGTGTCGCTGTACAACACGAACACCGGCGAGTGGGTCCGCACCGTCTACTGGGCCGATGGCCATTACATCCGCGAGGCGGTGCGCGACATCAACTGGGTGCTGCGCGACCATCACTCCGACGAAGTGCGGCCGATGAATGCCGGGATCCTCGACCTCCTCGGCATGCTGCGAGCTCGCCTCGACTCCCATGACCCGTTTCTGGTGATCGGCGGCTACCGCTCGGCGACGACCAATCGCCGCATGTCCATGCGCAGCGACGGGGTCGCCAGCAACAGCTATCACATCAAGGGCATGGCCATCGATTTGCGGAGCGAGCGGCGCGACCTGTCGCAGGTTTGCGCCGCGGCGATGAGCCTGCGCGGTGGCGGAGTCGGCTATTACCCGCGGTCGGATTTCGTCCACGTCGATTGCGGGCCGGTGCGCACCTGGTAGACAGAACGCCCGCGCCGATCTTCCGAACGGACCCCCTGCGCGCAACGCGCAGCCGGGTGCTATCGCGCCAGGGTCGTCGCTGAAATGCCGGAAACACGCGGTCGCGCGATCGGCACCGCTCTCCTCATCATCCTGACTGTGATCCTCCTCGCCGCGCTGCCGATTTGGCCCTATAGCGGCGGTTGGGGCTTTTACCCGAGCGGCGGGATCGGCCTCCTCGTCGCTATCCTGATCGTCCTATTGCTCGCCGGCTACGTTTAGCGGCCGACGTCTCGGCTCACCCATCCCGGCGGCGGCGCAATCCCTCGATCCGCAGCGGCAGCTTGGTGCCGAGCCACAGCGCGTGGATCGCGTGGTCGTCGTAGGGATCGTCGGTCTGCGGGTGGACGAGCACGTTGAGCCCGCCGCGGTTGAGCATCAGCCAGGGCACCAGATTGGGGAATTCGGCGACCGGGAACGCCACCTGGTACATCGAAGTGGGGTGCGGTCCGACCGGCTCATCGTGCCAGCGCCCGAGTTCGACCGTGAAACCGTTGCCGATCGCCTCGCGCAATCGCTCCGCGACCGGCCGGGTCTCCGGGTCATAATAAATGTGGGCGTGATAGCTGCGGACCTGCTGCCCCGGATCGGCAAAATTCCGTGCCATGCTGGTCTCCTCAAATGGCGCGCCCTCACCCGGGCGGGGTCGCGGCTCCCGGCCCGAGCGCGCGCTGCATCAGCACAATATCAATCCAGCGGTCGAACTTGAAACCCACCGCGGGCAGTACGCCGGCATGGGTAAAGCCGAGCGCCTCGTGCAACCGGATCGACGGGACCGTTTCCCTGCCGCCGATCACCGCGACCATCTGGCGGTAGCCGAGTTCGGTAGAGCGGAGGAGGAGCGGCTCCAGCAGTGCCCGGCCGATCCCGCGCCCGATCTCGGCGGCATCGATGTAGATCGAATCCTCCAGCGTGAAGCGATAGGCCGAACGCGGCCGGAACAGGCCGGCATAGCAATAGCCGATGACCCGCCCGCCATCCGTCCCATTGGCGCGCTCGGCGACCAGGTACGGCAGGCCGCGCGCCACGATCTCGGCGCGCCGGCGGGCAATCTCCTCGACCGCGGGCGGAACCTCCTCGAACGAGGCGAGACCATGCATCACGTGGTAGCCATAGATCGCCGCGATCGCAGCGACATCATTATCGCGCGACGGGCGGATGATCGGGGCGTCACCGCTCATCGCCCCACCAAATTCCTCAGATCACCCGGACCGGCTTGCCGTCGAGAAAGCAGAGGACGTCTTCGACGATCTGCGGGTAGGAGCTGTGATAGTTCTCGTCGGTGACGTAGCCGATATGCGGTGTCAGGATCACGTTCGGCGACTGGCGCAGCGGATGATTTATCGGCAGCGGCTCCTGGTCGTAGACGTCAAACCCGGCATAGGCGAGACGCCCGGCCTTGAGCGCCTCGATCACCGCGCCGGTATCGCAAATCGGCCCGCGCGAGGTGTTGACGAGGATCGCGCTCGGCTTCATCAGCCCGATCTCGCGTTTGCCGACCAGGCCACGGCTGCGCGGGCTCAGCACGAGATGCACCGAGAGGATGTCGGAGCGGCGAAACAGCTCGTCCTTCTCGACCCGTTCGACGCCCTGTGCGGCGGCCTTCTCGGCGGTCAGATTCTGGCTCCAGGCGATCGCCTTCATGCCGAAAGCGAGCCCGACCCGGGCGACCGCGCTGCCGAGCCGGCCGAGGCCGAGCAGGCCGATCGTCTTGCCGGCCACCCGATGGCCGATGCGGGTCTGCCAGCCGCCCTGGCGCATCAACTGATGGTCCTCGGCAATGCGCCTTGCGGCGCCGAGGATGAGGCCCCAGGCGAGTTCGGCGGTGTCTTCGTTGCCGCCGCCCCCTGGAGCGCCAACGGGGCCGCCGGTGCCGCAGACGGTAACCCCGCGCTCCTTCAGGGCGCTCATGTCGAAGGACGCGTTGCGCATGCCGGTGGTGATCAGGAGTTTCAGATTTGGCAGGCGATCGACCACGCTCTTGGGAAACGGGGTGCGCTCGCGCATCGCGGCGACGATTTCGGAATCGGCGAGGGCGCGCACCGCGGCGTCTTCGTCAGCGAAGGCGTGGCGCTCGACCGCGATCTCGATCCCGCGGCCCCTGACCGGCGACCAGTCCGCCATATCGAGCGCGACGCCCTGATAATCGTCCAAAATGCTGAGCCGCATCGCTGGTCTCCTTTATCCCGTCGAATGCCTCAAGGATGTCATTGCGAGCGGAGCGAAGCAATCTCTGGCAGTGTGGGCTCAGCCCGTCGAGATTGCTTCGTCGCTCCGCTCCTCGCAACGGCGATTGCGATCAACCGCTCGGAAACACTAGGTTCGGCGTGATGTTCGATCTTCATTCATGGAGCGTCCACCAAAAGCTTGCGGCCGTTTGTTTTGGCTTGTCATTCAGTGCCGTACTAGGCTTTATGAGCATGACGCCCCCGGCATTTACAGAGGCGCGTTACGCACTTACCGTCGCAGCGGTAAGCCTTCTTATGGTTTACGTAATTTGGGTTTCGACGGTTTCTAACTCTATAAAAACGCAAGTCTTTTACGGCTTACCATTAAGTTTTATTTTAGTTTTCGGCGGGGCGTATGGGCCAAAGTGGATCGACGATAGAGAGAACATATATCCGAGGACCCCAATTTATGCTGGCATTCTCAGACCTGACAGATTGATAGACAACGGCAAGATAAATTACGTAAAAATACAAATAGGAAAATCTCATGTTTTTCTGGAAAGCGCTTCTGTTTTAGACGATGTCCTTAAAACATGGGGGAAAGACGAATTTACGGTTGAAATAAAAAGCGGTGATATGCTGGTATCTACAAAGATCAGGGATGACGATGATAATGTCATCGCTGAGTTATATAAAAACGAATGGAAAATAAAGCCCCCACCTGGTATTTGGGATAGAAATTATACAAACGACACCGTAGAGGTAATCGATGCGAGAGGCGATGTGGTATTACAGATCCATGTTTTACCGGGGACGATTCAAATTCAGGGGGTGTGGCGGATAACCATAGGAAACCAACGTCTGCATTTGGCCATCAAGGAAGCGCCAGCTGACGTGTCGCCTCTAGGCGCACAATTCGTTTTGTGCCCTGTCGGCGCAAGGTGCTCGGCGATTCGCCCAATATTTGCGTATCCGAGCGAAACGCACCTTGGCAAGCTATCGCAGTAATTTCGCGATGACGAGCGAGGGTTCAGGCGAGCAGCGGCACGTAGCTGTCGAGGATATGCAGGATCTCGTCGCGGCTTAGATCGGGGATTTCGAGGACGGCACGGTCGATTCCGGCCGCCTCGTACTCCTTCAGCGCCGCCTTGTCGGCCGGGGCGCGAAACACCGAAGTCGACAGGGTGCGCGGATCGCGCCCGGAATTTTGCGCCATCTGGTGCAGCCGCGCGAGCTGCGCCTTGATCTCGAAGCCGCGGCCTGGGCGGGGAAACCAGCCATCGCAATAGTCGACGACGCGCCGCAGCGTGTAATCGGTCTCGCCGCCCAGGAGGATCGGCGGATGCGGGCGCTGGGCCGGCTTGGGATAGGACCACACCTTGTCGAAATCGACCATCTCGCCGTGATATTCGGCCTCATCCTCGGTCCACAGCGCCTTCATCGCCAGGATCCGCTCGCCCATCAGCTTGAAGCGGGTGTTGTAGCGGGCGCCGTGGTTTTCCATTTCCTCGACGTTCCAGCCGCCGCCGATCCCGAAGACGACGCGGCCGCCGGACAGCTGGTCGAGGCTAGCGACGCATTTCGCGGTGACGATCGGATCGCGCTCGGGGATGAGGCAGATGCCGGTGCCGAGCAGCAGCTTCTTCGTTGCCGCCGCGGCAAACGAGAGGGCGACGAACGGGTCGTGGGTATGGGCATAGCGCCGGGGCATCTCGCCGCCGCTGGGAAACGGGCTCTTGCGGCTGACCGGAATGTGGGTGTGCTCCGGCACGAACAGCGATTCAAAGCCGCGCTGCTCGAGCGCCGCCGCCAGTTCGGCGATGTTGATGCCGTAATCGACCGGAAAGTAGAAAACGCCGATCTGCATGTTTTTCTCCACGGAATACGCCACTGCCGCGGCCGCGGCGCGGCGGCTTGGCTTAGGCGACACGGCTTGATGGCAGGGCCGAGGCTGACGGAGCTGCCATGGCTTCGGCGAGGACCGGCGGCACCGCATCGCCCGCGGGCGCTGCGATCGGGCTCGTCTTCGGCGCCACGGTCTGCAGGGTCAAGGCGCCCGAGGCAAAAGCGATGCCCTTTTCGGCAAATACCCGATACATCGTCTTCAGGTATTCGCGCTGTATCCAGCTCGGCTTGACCGGGCGCGCGGTGAACTTGAAGCGGACCACCACCGCGTTGTCGGCGACCTCAGCGATGCCCTGCATCTTGAGCGGCAACATCACTTCGGCTGCGATCTCGGGGTTCTCCTGCATTTCGAGGCCAATGCGCTTGGCCGTCTTGCGGACCAGCTCGATGTCGGTGCCGGGTTCCAGCCGCAAATTGAATTTGATCGTGGCAAAGTCGCGGCTCTGATTAGTCACCGCCCCGAGCTGGCCGTAGGGGATCGTGTGTAAGGGACCGTTGTGATGGCGCAGTTTGACCGAGCGAATCCCGAGCGCCTCGACGGTCCCCTTGAGGCGGCCGGTGTCGATGTATTCGCCGACCCGGAACGCATCGTCCCACAGGTAGAACAGGCCGGAAATAACGTCCCGCACCAGCGACTGCGCGCCGAACGAGATTGCCAGCCCGAACACCCCGGCGCCGGCGATCAGGGGCGCGGTGTCGACGCCAAGGCGCGACAGCACGATCAGCGTCACCACGACGGCGATCAGCACCCCGAAGGCGACCCGCAGCATCGGCAGAATGGTTTGCAGACGCGAGCCCGGCGCCGATTCGTCGTCATCATCGGCGCCCGGCAGCTTTGGCCCGCCGGCGACATTCTGCAGGTGCCGGTCGATCCCCAGCCGGGCCAGCTCCCAGGCGATATAGGCGACAAACAACGTCCCGAGCGCCGCGGCAGTCGAATACATTGCCCGGGAGGCGTCGGCCGCGGACATCTCGACCGCATCGGTCCAGATCCAGGCCAGAATCATCGCCGCAACGAGGAGGACAATCGCCCGCAGAATGCGGTGGAAGCCTTGCGCCACCAGGCGCTCGACCGCACCCGCCGGGCCGCCGATGACCGGTGCGGAATCGTGCCAGCCCCGCTCGGTCAGCTTCTCGAGCACGAGCAGGACGAGCAGCACCCCGAGCGTCGAGACGACAGCGTGGTAATAGGACAGCAGTCCGAGCGACAACCCGACGACAAACAACGCGATCAGTACGCCGACCGTTGCGAGGCCGATCGCCAACCAGGCGCGCGCGATGGCCGCCCGCACCGCACCGACCACGCCGGTGCTGCGGCCGCGGATCAACGCCTCGGCGACGCCGCGCGCGCGGAACACGATCAGCGCGTAAAGCGCGACGACCGCGGCAGCGACGATCAGCGCGATGACGTGCGGCGCGCCGCTGTCCTCGTCGGCGAGGCCATAACGGCCAAAGCCGACGAGGACGACGATCGCCAGGATGGTGGCCGATAGAAATCGGGCGAGGCGCTGCGCCTCGGCATCGGGAAGCTCGATCAGACGGGCGACCGGTTCGCTCGGGCGCAGCAGGGCGCCGACCGCCAGCACGGCGATGCGCCAGCCGATCAGCACATTGGCGGCAAACAGCACGAGGCTGATGCTGGCGCCGGCGGCCATCAGCCAATGTCGGCTATAGACGAAAACACCCGCAAAAACCGCCAGGCCAAGCATGTCGCACAGCAGCAACAGCAGCAGGCCAATCAGCGTCGGTCCGCCCGGCCGCACCCGCATTCCGCGGCGCAGATTGCGGCTGAGCCCCCAAGCAACCGCCTTCTCGGCGAATAGCGCGACGGCGGCGGCGAGCACGACCCAGCCGAGATTGACCAGCGCGCCCAGGGCGGAGCCGTTCTTGTCGAAGGACCGCCATTCGCGTTCGAGCGCTGCCGGCGTGTCGGGCAACATGCTGATATCCGACATCGCCTCGCTTTCCAGCTTCATGGCGATGTGTTCGAGCCAGCCGACGGAACTCATCGGGGCCGGCATGGCCGGAGCCGCCGTGGCCGCGGGCCGTTGACCAACTGGAATGTCGTTACCTAGCGGGGCCGCGAAGACCGCGGGCGCGGGAGGCGCCGGGGGGTACGCAATTGGCGTGTCGTTACTGAGCGGGGCCGCGGGCGCCACGCCGCAGGGCGGCAACAAAAGCGCTGCCAGGATCGCGAGCCATACCAGACGCCGCCCAAATCGGGGCGCACCTCCGACGCCGTTGAACCGCAGCTGCATGCCCCCGCCTCCCGCAGGATAACGCGGATTCTAGGCCATTTACCCGGGTCGGGCGCGGTCTTTTTGGGCGGCATGCCGTCCGGGTCATTTTGCGTGCCGGCTGCCGGTTCGGCTTGATCCCTGGCGGGGTGCGTGTCACCGTTTCCGCGGACTATCCAATCACCAGCAGAAAGGGGGCAGCCCATGGCGTATGTCGATCCCCGCTTGCGCGGCAAGCCGGCGCCGATCGTGTCGGTCGAGCAGATGGAACGGCAGAATGTCGCGCGCCTGAGCGCGATGAAAGGTTCCGACCTCGCCTTTCTCGACCAGCGGATCCCGGGCTACCAGCGCGAGATCATCAATATCATCGGGATGGGCGTCGTCGAAAACCTCGACGACCCCGATCTGCGGCCCAAGATAGCGGCGCCGGCGCACGGCTTTGCCGTCACCTATGTGCGCCACACGCCGAAAGGCCACGGCGCGGCATTGCACCGCCACCCGACCGAAGAGGTGTTCATCGCCGCCAAAGGCCCCTGGGAGGTCTTCTGGCTGGAAGGCGCGGTCGAGCGCAAGATCACGCTGCAGCCCGGCGACATCGTCAACGTACCGATCGGGGTCTATCGCGGGTTCCGCAATGCGGGCGACGATCCCGAGGCGACGCTGATCGCCGTCGTTGGCGGACCCGACACCGGCAAGGTCGACTGGCATCCGAGCGTCATCGAGGACGCGCGCAAGACCGGGCTGTCGGTCGACGACGAAGGCAGGCTGATCGTCGCCGACGCGGCCCAGTAAAGCGCGCCGCGTCTATCCCATCGTCGAGTTGAAGGCGCCGCCGTCGAGCAGCAGGTTCTGGCCGACGATGAAGCCCGACGAGGCGGCGCACAGAAAGGCGCAGGCGGCGCCGAATTCCTCGGGGTCGCCGACCCGGCCGGTCGGATTGGTGGCGGAGCGCTTCGCCAGCATCTCCTCGAAGGAGATATTCTGGCGGCGCGCCTCGAACTCGATGCCGGAACGCAGCCGGTCGGTCAGAAAGGGACCCGGCAACAGGCCGTTGATCGTCACGTTGTGACGCGCCACCTGACGCGCCAGGCCGGCAACGAACCCGGTCAGCCCGGCGCGGGCGCCGTTGCTCATTCCGAGATTGGGGATCGGCGATTTCACCGAGCCGGAGGTGATGTTGACGATGCGCCCGAATTTGCGCGCGCACATGCCGTCGACCGTCGCCTTGATCAGCATGATCGGGGTCAGCATGTTGCCGTTGACTGCTTTCTGCCAATCCTCGATCCCCCATTCGCGGAAATCGCCATGCGGCGGCCCGCCCGCGTTGTTGACCAGGATGTCCGGCTCGGGACACGCGAGAAGCGCCGCGGCGCGTCCCGCTTCGGTGGTGATGTCGCCCGCCACCGCCGTTACCTTGGCGCCGGTCGCCTTGCGGATCTCCTCGGCGGTCGCGTCCAGCGTCTCGGCGGTTCGGGCGGTGATCGTCACCGCGACCCCGGCGCGGGCCAGCGCCATCGCACAGGCGCGCCCCAGCCCCTTGCTCGCCGCGCAGACGATCGCCCGGCGGCCCGCGATGCCCAAATCCATCGTCTCTTCTCCTGTCCTGGTCGGTTGCTCCCGCGTTCGTATCAGCCTTTATAGCGGAGATGGCGCGCTGCGGCACGGGTTCCGGCTGGAGGTCGGCCTGGGCCCCCGATGATTGCAGCGACGATTTCGCACACCTGCCCGGCGACAAACTCGCTTGCCGACGGCGCCAGCCTTGCTATCTTGCGATCAATTATCAATTGCAGGAGACTCGCATGTACCGGGCTGTCGTTGCCGCGCTCCTCCTCGTATTTGTATATGTATATGCCGCTCCGGTCTTTGCCGAACAGCCGGCGATCGCGATCGCGGTGCGGGAGCACCAATTCGTGCCAGCCGAGGTGTCCATTCCGGCCGGGGTCAAGGTGGAGCTGATCATTCGCAACGAGCAGGCGATTCCGGTAGAATTTGAAAGCAAGTCGCTGCATCGCGAAAAAGTGGTCGCACCCGGTGCCGCGGTCAGCCTCTTCGTCGGCCCGCTGAAACCCGGCCGCTACGAATTTCTCGACGATTTCCACCCGGCAACTCGCGGCGTTATCGTGGTCCGGTAGGATCGGCGAATGTTAGCAACGGCGATCATCGTATTTCGCGAAGTGCTCGAGGCGGCGCTGATCGTCGGCATTGTGATGGCGGCGAGCCGGGGGGTAACACGCCGGGGCTTATGGGTCGGCGGCGGAATTGCCGCCGGGATCTGTGGCGCGATCGCGGTGGCCGGCGGTGCCGAGGCCATCGCAGCGGCAGCTTCCGGCATCGGGCAGGAGGTGTTCAACGCTGCCATCCTCTTCGCCGCGGTCGCGATGCTCGGCTGGCACAATGTCTGGATGACCCGCCATGGCCGCGAGATGACCATGGCCGCCAACCGGCTCGGCGCCGCGGTGCGCGCCGGCATGCAGCCGCTCTGGGCGCTGGCTTTTGCCGTCGGCCTCGCGGTGCTGCGGGAGGGCTCGGAGGTCGTGCTGTTCTTGTACGGCATCGCCGCGGCCGGAGGCGGCAGCGTGGCGGCGATGGCGCTCGGCGGCTCGGTTGGCCTCGCGGCCGGCGCCGCCTCCGGCGCAGCGCTCTATCTCGGGCTGCTCCGCATTCCGCTGCGGCATCTCTTCTCGGTGACGAGTTGGCTCGTCCTGCTGCTGGCCGCCGGCATGGCCTCGCAAGCGGCGGCCTTTCTGCTGCAAGCCGATCTGCTGCCGCCGCTCGGCATGACCGTGTGGGACACTTCGTTTGTGCTGTCGGACCACAGCCTCCCCGGCCGCGTCCTGCACACCCTGATCGGCTATACGGCGCAGCCCGCCGGCATCCAGCTGGTGTTCTATCTGGCGACATTGCTGGTCATCGGCAGCCTGATGCGCCTCGTCGGCGCCGCACCGGCTGCGCGGTCCGCTCGATCCGCCGCGACCCACGTCAAGCGCAGCGCCTGAGCCGAGCACGGCGCTCATGGCAGCTCCTCTCCTGTCCTTCAATGGCAAATCCATCGCATCAAATACGGGGTGGGCTACCTGTTTAGCCTGACCGGCGCGGCGGAGAATGGTGCGCTGCGCTGGCGGCTCGAATACGAGATGCCGTTCCAGCCGATGCGAGCGCGCCGCCGACTTCGCCTCGCTGCGGCGCTGCTGTTTGCGCTGACCCTTGCGGCAACGCCGAGCCTTGCTGGAGCTGCAGCAACCGAGCCGGTGCTGGCGACGCCGGAGACGATCCGCGACTTCATGATCCAGAATGTCTGCCTCGATGCCGCCGGTGCGGTGGTGGTCGGGCACGGCCCGACGGATAACGACCGCGCCTGCGCCGCCGAGCGCGATTTGCGCCCGGGTGAGAGGCTGCCCTATCACAAGCACGACCACCCTTCGCCCGACCAGCGCGCCGGAGCGCCTTCGGGCTATCAGCGCCACGATTCCTTTCCGGTCGAGACCGCCGGGTTCGGCATCGTCGTGGAGCATTCGTTCGATTTCGGGGCGGGCGACGGGCGGCGCTTTGGCATCTTCGACACCGGCACCGACGGCGGCGACGTCGCGATTGTGTCGCCCGGCATCGTCTCGATGGGCGCGACCGAGGATGGCGGCGCCGGCTTCCAGCTGTTCGTCGGCGAGTGCACCGGGCCGGTTGGGCCGGCTGCCTTGACCCATTCCTGGATCGTCGTCGAATACGATCCCGGTCGGCTGGCGCCGTTGGCGGGCGAGACCATCGCCCGCCTCAATGATCTGAAAACCGGCCACCAGGACACCTGCCCGAGCCGCTTCAACGCCGCCTTCACCAGCTGGCGGGTGGTGTCGTTTCGCTATCGCGCCGCGCCCGGCCAGGGGATGCCGATCACGCTGACGACGCTGATTTCCGAGCATTACGGCGGGGCTAGCCCGGCCACGGCCGATCACGTCGAGCGGTTCTATTTCACCCGCGAGCTGGGCGGCACGCGCTGGGAGCGCTGGCAGAATGCTGACGGCAACGCGCGCGTCAGCGGGGCGAAAATCGCCGAGATCGCGGCAGGGTTCGCCACTAGCGGGCGTTGCAGCGCGCCCGGGACGCCGGCCGGCGGGGCGGCGATGTTGCTGGTCGACTGCCGCGAATGGACCCGGATCGAGCCGCCGGCCGATCGGTCCGGCGACCGCCCCGGCTTCTTCATCGACGCGGTCCGCGCCCGGCCGAACGCCCCGGCGTTTTTCGCGCCGCCCGCCGGGCCCAAGTAAGCAGCCACGCTGCGCCAGCTGGCTGCGCCTCCGAGGGCCGGAGAAGCTCGCTGCTATCGACGCAAGGCTTTATCGCGCGCGGTCTCGCCGCAGATGCGTGTCCTCATAAAAATCGCCGAGCTTTGCGCGGAAGCTGATGCTGTCGAGCCCGATCCCGCCGGTGCTCTCGATCAGTTCCGGCTGCTCCGGCCACGTCCCGTCGGCTTGGCGGCGAAGCAACTCAGCGGCGATTTCGGTGGAACGCACGAGCAATATCTCGCGCACCGACGGGATCGAGGCGTAGGCCCACACGTTCTGGCGGGTTTCCGCTTCGTTGCTCGGCGACAATATCTCGATGATCACGACCGGGTCCGGCAATGCGCGCTCCGCTGCCTCATTTGGCACGCAGGTGATGGCAAGATCCGGAATGCGCAAATTCGCGGACGCGCGGACGCGCGGAACGATTCCCGGCTCAGCGACCACACGGCAGCCCGGTC
Organism: uncultured Rhizobium sp.; assembly: GCA_964392845.1. Lineage (GTDB taxonomy): Bacteria > Pseudomonadota > Alphaproteobacteria > ATCC43930 > CGMCC-115725 > DATARH01. Next base: position 16,473 of record CAYMRQ010000008.1, on the reverse strand, counting down.
GATTCGCGCGCAGGTGAGCACGCAGGATGCTCCCGATGGTAATTTGCATCGTTCCGTGCGTACCGCTGGCCGGCGCCATCGCCCGCGGCTCGCCATCGGTAAGCTCGAATTTGCGGTCGGTGTCGTCGCCCTCCCAATCGAGGAATTCGGCGACGGTCATACGCGAAGGGCCGAGTTTTGGCTGAGCGACCATGAGTGGAACTTATCATCCTTTGCCAGCCCCGAACAGCAACCGGCCGGGATACCGCCTGGCGCGCCCGTTCTGTCGCCGCTCCGGGCTGGTCGGGAACCAGCAGCGCGCCAGCGAGCTCGTTCCTGATCCTGACGCGATGCGTCGGCTCGACGCTGAAAGCCGGGGGTGACGGCGACTCTGATCGCGGAATCAAGCATTGCCGAATCACCCACGCTGATCAGGATATGTCGCGTCCCGTGAAGGTGCGATTTGAGACGCTGTTGATGTCAGGCCAATACGTCAAGCTTGTGCAGCTGACGCCGTTCATAGCGACCGATGCACGCGATCTGCGCTGGAATCATGGTGTCAACCTGTGCGGCGCCGATGCGATCCACGTTGCATCGGCCCTTGATCGTAAATGCGAAGAGTTCATCACCACAGATCGACAGGCAAAGAAGATGGCGGCGAAAGCAACCCTTGAGCAACTCGGGCAAAAATCACCATTTCCGGCGTCGACGTATGGCTCACCATCGTATAGGCAATGCAAGCGTGTATAAGGAGCAACTCGTTATTAACGTCCTGCAATGAAATCATCGCTTCTGGCAGTCGGTCAGCGTGTTTAAGAACTCCCGATACCCCAGACGTGGATTGCGGCGCAATTCGGCTTTGAGGGGAATGAGGTCTACGCGACGCGCGATGAACAAACCGGCAATGTCGTCCTGTCGCGCCGGCCGGGGGCGCGGAGCTGGGGCGAATTCTTCGCTCTGATCCGCACTATCGACATCCCGGACAGCTTCATGGCCGATCGGCCGATGAACACTGTGCCGCGAGAGCGCCAGCACCCGTCAAGGTGGCGCGAGGACTGAGCAGCCGTCCCTCCAGCGAACGAGCCCCTCACCCCAACCCTCTCCCCGTGATCCCTGGGTCAAGCCCGGGGAGGGAGAGGGGGTTCATTGGGGCGCTCGATGCACCGAACCTCAAGCCTTCACCCCGCGAAACGGGGAGGGATGCCGCGCATTCAGCGCTTCGAATGAAGGCTGATGGTTGCCACGCCGTTGCCGCCGCGCTCTCCCCTACCCCTGAGGCGCCCGCACCCTTACACTGGACGGCGATGACCAACCGCCGCGATCTGTTCCCGCCGATCGAGCCGTACCGCACTGGCTGGCTGCGGCTCGACGCGCGGCATACGATGTACTGGGAAGAATCGGGCAACCCCCAGGGGCCGCCCGTGCTGTTTCTGCATGGCGGGCCGGGCGCCGGCGCGACCCCGGTGCACCGGCGGTTTTTCGATCCCGCCCACTGGCGCATCGTGATCTTCGATCAGCGCGGCGCCGGCCGGTCGTCGCCGCTCGGCGAGACAACGGACAATTCCCCCGATCACCTGCTCGCCGATATCGAGCGGCTGCGCCAGGAGCTCGGCATCGCCAGGTGGGCGGTGTTCGGCGGTTCGTGGGGCTCGACCCTGGCGCTCTATTATGCCCAGGCCCACCCCGAGCGGGTTGTCGGCCTCATCCTGCGCGGCATCTTTCTGTGCCGGGCCGCCGAGATCGAGTGGTTCCTCGATGGCATGCAACGGGTCTTTCCCGAAGCCTGGCGCGCCTTTGCCGGCTTTCTGCCCGAGGCTGAGCGAGGTGACCTGCTCGGCGCCTATCACCGCCGGCTGATCGACCCCGACCCGGGCATCCACCTGCCGGCGGCGCGGGCGTGGAGCGTCTACGAGGGCGCCTGCTCGACCCTCCTGCCCAACCCGGAGACGGTTGCCGCCTTTGGCGAAGACCGGCTCGCCCTGGGATTGGCGCGGATCGAGGCGCATTACTTCACCTGGCACCTGTTTCCGACCGAGCGCGATCTGGTCGCACGGATCGGCCGGATCCGCCATCTGCCGGCGGTGATCGTCCAGGGGCGCTACGACATGGTGTGCCCGATCCGCGGCGCCGACGAGTTGGCGCGGGCCTGGCCCGAGGCGGAATACCTCATCGTCCGCGACGCCGGGCACTCGGCGATGGAGCCGGCGATCCGCGAGCAGCTGGTCCTCGCCAGCGAGCGCGCCAAACGGTGGTAAGGTAGAAAAATTAACGCTTTAGCGCAAAGGACGCAAAGGATACGCAAAGGACGCGACGGCGACGTCACCGCGCGAAGCCCTGGCGCGGGTGCTCTTGCCGGCGCTCGTGGGCGCGCGTGCCGGTTTCGCTTGCCCGGAGGATGATCGCCTCTAATATGCCGCGACGGGTCCGAGCGCGCCGTGGCCGCATGGCCGAATATAGCTGAATCCAGAGGGGGTCGGGGTGAGGCTATCGACGAGCGGAATGCGGACGGCGCTCGCGGCGACGCTCATGCTCGGCTCCGCCTCGATCGCGGCACCGCCGGCGGCGGCGCAGGTCAGCCTGGGCTCGCCGGCCGACCCGGCGCGCCTCGCGCTCGGCGCCGGCGCCTTCGACATCACCCCGAGCACCTCGCATAAGGACAGCCAAACCGCAGGGGAATTTCGCGGCGAATACCGGTTCGGCGATACGGTTTGGATCCTGGCGCCCTTTGTCGGCGCGTCGGTCACCACCGATGGCGCGTTCTACGGCTATGGCGGGTTCGGCTTCGATGTGAATTTCGGGCCCAACTGGGTGCTGACCCCGAACGGCGCGGCCGGCGTGTTCACGCGCGGCTCGGGCATCAATCTGGGCTCGTGGTGGGAGTTCCGCACCGGCGCGGAGCTCGCCTACCGGTTCTCCGATCAGACCCGGCTCGGGGTGGCGGCGCACCATACCTCCAATGCCGGGCTCACCAGGCGCAATCCGGGCGCGCAATCGGTCCTCTTGATGTACAGCATCCCGATGCGCTGAGGCCGCCGGCACGCCGGCACGCTGGCGCCTGGACACCGGCAATTCGGCTTTTAAGGCCGGATCATGGCGTCGGGGGTTTGCGGTCGCGTTCGGGCGCCAGCTCGTCGATCGCCTGGGCGAGGTGCACGTCCTTTTCGCTCAGCCCTTCGACATCATGGGTCGACAGGATGATCTCGACCCGGTTGTAGACGTTGAAGATCTCGGGGTGGTGATCCATCTTCTCGGCGCAGAGCGCGATGCGCGACAGAAACCCCCAGGCCTCGGAGAAATTGCTGAAGTGAAAGCTCTTGCGGATCGCGTCGCGGTCCTCGACTTCGCTCCAGCCATGCAGTCGGTGCAGCGCCGTATGGCGCGCCGCGCCGGTCAGCCTCTCGACCATGCCGTCCTCCATTGGTGGCGCACTACAGCAAGTGAACCGCGGCGCGGCCGAGGTCAAGCGGGGCGTACGCGTTAATGGCGCAGATGCCGCCCTCGCTCGCCGAGATCGAGACGCTCGCCACCCGCGCCCTCGCCTCGCTGCCGCGCCGCTTCAAGCGGCATTTGGGGCCGGTCGTGATCCGGGTCGAGGAATTTCCCGATGCCGAGACCGAGGCGGCGATGGGGCTCGACAGCCCGTTCGACCTGTTGGGGCTCTATAGCGGCGTCGCGCTGCCCCTGAAGAGCGTCAGCGATCCGCGGCCCGCCATCGACATGATCTTACTCTACCGCCGGCCGATCCTCGATTACTGGTGCGACACCGGCGAGGATTTGGCCGAAATCGTCCGCCATGTGCTGATCCACGAGATCGGGCACCATTTCGGGTTCAGCGATGCGGATATGGCGCGGATCGAGAACTCGGCATAGCGGCATGACCCAAGCGCCGCCGCGACGGCTTCGCGCAATCGCGGCGGCAGCGCGGCCGATTTGACTTGGGCGGGGACGCTCACTAGGTTGATCCGGGCATGCGCCGTGCACCCACTCATCGGTGGAGGGGTGGCCGAGTGGCTGAAGGCGGCGGTTTGCTAAACCGTTATACGGTTAACCCCGTATCGTGGGTTCGAATCCCATCCCCTCCGCCACCCTTCCATTTCCAGCCGTCTCAGACCGTCTCACTATCCGAACAAGTGCCGCGATTTACCTAGCCTTTCCGTCTTCCGTTGTATCCCGTCATATCGTACTATCTCAGCATGAATGGGGGAACGAAGTGGGGAACTGGATCGGCGTTCCCCCATTTCGATCCGGGCGGCGGAGGCGGAGACAATGGCACGCACCGGCAAGCTCTCGGCGGTTGAGGTAACGAAGGCGAAGGGGCCGGCGGTGCTGCATGACGGCGGCGGGCTTTATCTCCGCGTTTCGGGCACCGGCGCCAAATCCTGGGTGTTCCGGTTCCAGCTCGACGGCAAGCGGCGCGACATGGGGCTTGGACCCTTCCCCGATATCTCGCTCGCGGACGCGCGCGGAAAGGCGTCAGCGCACCGCAAGCTGCGGCATGAGGGAATTGACCCGCTCGACGCAAAGGCGGCCCACCGGCAAGCGCTGCGGGTTTCCGTCGCGAAAGGCCGGACCTTCCGTGAGTGCGCCATCGAATTCATCGAAAAGAACCGGGCCGGCTGGCGCAACGCGAAGCATGCGGCGCAATGGACGGCGACGCTTGCCACCTATGTGTACCCCACTTTGGGGGAATTGCCGGTGTCGGCGATCGATGCCGGACTGGTCGTGCAAGTGCTCGATCCAATCTGGGCGCAGAAGCCCGAAACCGCTGGCCGAGTGCGCGGCCGTATCGAGGCGGTGCTCGACGCCGCGACGGTGCGCGGCTTCCGGCAGGGGCCGAACCCGGCGCAATGGAAAGGCAACCTCGCCCATATCCTGCCCGCCCGCGCCAAGGTGCGGAAGGTCGAGCATCATGCCGCGCTGCCCTTTGACGATATGCCCGAATTTCTCGCCGCGTTGCGGGGCCGCGAGGGCATGTCGGCGCGGGCACTGGAATTCGCGATATTGACCGCGGCGCGCACCGGCGAAGCGTTGGGTGCGCGATGGGGCGAAATTGACCTTGCCGCGAAGCTCTGGACGGTGCCGGCCGAGCGCATGAAGGCGGGCCGCGAGCATCGCGTGCCGCTGTCCGAGGCTGCGCTCGCGGTGCTCGACAAGGTGCGTCCGTTGGCGCTGACGCGCGACGGTGAGCCGGACCCGGCCGCGCCGGTGTTCCCCGGCCCGCGGCGGGCGTTGCCGCTGTCCAACATGGTATTGCTGATGCTGTTGCGCCGGATGGGCCGCGCCGATCTGACGGCGCACGGTTTCAGAAGTTCGTTCAGCGATTGGGCGGCGGAGCGCACTGCGTATCCCCGTGAAGTCGTCGAAATGGCGCTCGCCCATGCGGTCGAGAACAAGGTCGAACGAGCCTACCGGCGCGGCGATCTGTTCGACAAGCGCCGGCAACTCATGGACGCCTGGGCACGGTTCTGCGAGGCGCCAGCTTCAGGCATGGTAGTGGCGCTGCACCGCGCCCGGTAAATATCCGGGCGTATCTTGACGGTCGCACCCGTGTCAGCCATATGCGCGTCAAGCGATCGGGGCCGCTTGTAGTGCTTCGAGAGGGCCGCCGCCTCTAACGGGCGTTTCGGTGCCTACTGCCGCGCAGTAGAGAGCCTGTTCAGGCTTCGCGGGATCATCCTGCGTTACCGGATGATCGCTCGCCGCCCGTGCGTCAACGGGGCGTTCGCAGTCTCAGCGTCTGAGGCATTCCGAAACGCCTATGCGCCCGCAACATGCGTGCGCAGACGCAGGAGCAACAATGGACACCTCGTCTTTCGCCCTCGCGGCGTTTGCGCGTGCGCCGTCGCGAGCAGTGCATTCACCGCGGGAAACCGAGGCCATTCTCGGCATTTCACACGCAACGGTGTACCGGCTGATTGCTGCCGGGAAGCTCGATGCGCGCAAACTCGGCGGCAAAACCGTCATCACTGACGAGTCGATCCGGCAGTTGATTGCTTCACTGCCGAAGGTCGGCCAAGTGGCCTGAACAATGGCCCAAAAACAAAGCCCGGCGCCGCTGGCGGGCGGCAACCGGGCCGGTATCGGATGGTGTGACGATCATCTGCATACCACACAAGGTGGTCGCGCGCTATCGCTCGGCGCGTCAGCGTCATGAAAAGCCAAAGAATCGGCGGCCCGCCCGCTGGCGAAGCCTGGTGCTGGTACACACAGGCGATGTTGCTGTCGCCTGCTTTCCGTGACGCATCGATCAACTGCCGCCGGTTCATCAATGCGCTTGAAGTTGAGAATATGAACCATGCCGGCACCGAGAACGGCAATCTCGTCATGCCGTACAATCAGCTCGTCCGGTCGTGGCACGTCCCGCGACGGCTGATTCGTCGAACAATCGAGGAGGCCAAAGATCGCGGTTTGATCGAGGAGCGGCGCGGATTGCGGCTGTCCTATGCGAAGTCGACACCGACCAGGTTTCGGCTCACGTTTCGGCTGACGCGGGAGGGAACCCCGACGCGCGGGGTGCCGCCTACAAATGACTGGCGTCGCTATCGGAGTCCCAAAAACGCATCGAACGGCTCAGAAGTGGCACCGGGTAAGTGCCACAAGGTGAACCGTGCCCGACGCTCATTGGTGCCAGATCGTGAACTCGCGCCAGTGCCAGATAGTACACCCCTATCTATATCTCGGGCGGAGGGCGGGGGCGTGGCGCACGATGATCGCGGCCCGCCTGACCCTGCGCCGGGCGATTGACGGCGGGCGTGTCACAGACGCTATGGTCGCTCGCGAGGCGGCGGGTTGAGCCCTGCCGGGTGCTGGCGTGGGAGCTGGTGCGCTGAGTGCCCGCCGCGCCGGCGTGGGAGGGGAGATATTCGTGTGAACCCCAAAATCGCTTTGGCCGGAGCAGTCATCGCCGGAGCTATTTCCGCCGTGTGCGCCATATACAATTATGTCGGCAGTTCACAGCACGATCAAAACGTCATTGCGTTAGAGAAAAAAATTGCGCTGCTAGAGAATGAATTTTCGGCGGAATCAGAGAGAATCAGGCAGATGCTTGCCGGCATTGCCAACAGCCCGGAACAGGCCCCCGCTGCTGTGGAAGGGCCGCAGGCCGCCATATCACCCGATCGCGCTGCGCTCCTCGGCGAAGCGTACAAACGCGGCATTCTCCCGCCGCAGCAACGTGGCCTCTATGAGGAGGGATTGCGCCGGGGGTTGTTCAAAGCCCCAGGCATGTTTGATGATCTGATCCCTGATACGGAACTGAAGAAGGCACAAAGGGCCCTAGACGCGGAACGAAGCTACGCTCCGATGCTGTGGCCTTACGCACTCTCCGCCTTCATTGTTCTGATAACGTCAATCCTGCCCTGGTTCTGGTATTTTCTGCTCCAGAGAATTCGTGAACTTAGTACGGCTATTCGCGGCGGCGATATGTGACTTAACAAACCCTATATTTTCTCTGTGGTTTTTGCACGGGCAGCGCGCCGTAATCCCCAGTCTATCAGAAACCACAGGATCAGCGGTATAATGGCATTACCCGCGAAGCGGAACGGATCGCCAATATGGCTATTGATACGGAATAGCTGCTTGCCCCTCTCCGCCCAGAAGTCGCCTTGCGTGACGATAGGCTGTATGGCATCGCTCAGCCACAGATAGAGCCAGAAAATCGTATTAACGATGCGTGCTCGTCTCACTCTGATTTACCCTTCGCAGGTTTGGCTGGCTTGACCTTTGCAACCTGGCGCAGTTTTTCCTCAAATGGCAATCAGCCGAACTCGCAGAATAGGAGCGTTTAGGGGGATGGCGGCTCCGAAGCACCCGGGCGGCAACGCCGGTAAAGGCCGGCGCCGCGGAGTGCCGAACAAGGCGACGGCGGCCGTGCGGGAGATCGCCCAGCAATACACGGTCGAGGCGGTCGAGGCGCTTGCCGCGGTGATGCGCGACGCCACGGCGCCACCCGCCGCGCGAGTGTCTGCCGCGACGGCGCTTCTCGACCGCGGTCATGGCAAGCCGACGCAGCCGATTTCGGGCGATGATGAAATGCCGCCGGTATCGCTGTCGATCGAGGAGCGGCGCGCGGCGGCGCGGGCGACGATTGACCGCGCATTCGCGGAGGTTCCGGCAAATGCGTGACGGCGCGCCGCTGACGAAATCGGGTGTGGACATGAACTGCAGCGAGGCCGCACCCTATCCCCACGGTTGAGACGGGAGATGGCCCATGCGCGAGATCTTCGGGTGCGCCGTGGCCTTGGGCATGCTTTTGGCTGGCTGTGCCCCGGTTCAGATGCGCTCGCAAATCGATCGCCCCATCGGGGATTCCTACGTGAGCGCGGGCGACATTGTGGTGCGCGTGCAACGCACGGATGATCTACCCAATGTGTTTGGGCGGGCTGATCCATTCGGCCGGACGCGGGATCGGGGATTTACCGAAGTGCGGTATATGGGGTTGAATCCCTCGGGAATGCCGGCGTTCCGTCGCCGCGACGTGGACATCATGACCAACGAGACAACGATGTCGCGAACGGGTGGCTTTAGCTCATTCCAGGCCAGGGGTAACGCTCATCAAGCGTTGGGCGGAGGCAGCGCACAATTCAATGCGTTCGGAACGAGCTACACCGCACCGACGGCGAATGTCGGAGCCTTACCGTCCGACACGGTGGAATTCGCGCTCGATCTGCGACAGAGCCGCGTTGTGACCATCGGGCAAAACGGCTTCGAGGTGATCGACGCCAGCCCGGCGGGCCTGAAATACCGGGCTTATTGATCGTCTTACCGCGGGATCAGTGCATCTGGGGAGGGCTTTGGGAGATGCGGCGCGTCGCGTGCGCGCTGCGCATAGCTCGTATCCCGCTGCAGCATGCCGTATCAGCCAAGCGCGATGACGACAGGGGAATAAATGGGGGAAGCACCGCAGTGCGTAAATCTATATGACGGATATCACGAGATATTTCACGATAATGATGCGGACATCCCCTCCGCCACCCTTCTCGAAGTCACTCGGCACTCGCCACGCCGGCTCATGTCATCCGAAGCTGCTCCAGTGAGGCGGTGACCACGGCGCCGAGGTCAAAGCGTCCGCGCCGCAGATCGTGACCGGCATGCTCGATCGGCAGCACCTGCGTGCGCGTCGGGATCACGGAAACCGCCAGGCGCAATTCCGCGATCGAGCCGAACGGATCGGCGGTGCCGTGCACGAACAATGCGGGGACGCGCAGTCGGGGAAAGTGCTCGGTGCGCAGCCGCTCGGGTTTGCCGGGCGCGTGCAGGGGGTAGGAAAACAACAAGAGGGCCTCGACCAGCCGGGGCTCGTCGGCGGCCAGCAGCGTAGCCTGGCGCCCGCCATAGGATTGCCCGCCGAGGATGACCCCGCCCGCGGCGATGGTGCGCAGCGCGGCGACGGCGCTGCGCAACCCGGCACGGTCGGCGGCGGCGCTCGCCGGTGACGGCGGACCCTTCGGCCGGCGCTGCCGAAACGGCAAGTCGACCCGCAGCACCGGGAGCCCCGCGGCGCTGAACGCGGCGGCGGCGGCCACCAGCAAGGGGGCGTTGCAATTGCCGCCGGCGCCATGCGTCAGGACCAATCCCGCGCCGGCGACTCGATCCGGGGGGCGATCCGGAGCATCATCGGGCCGGTGCAGGAAGCCTCGCACCTCCTCTGTCTCGAACGAAACCACGCGCATCATCTGCTGAAACCGTCCGGTCACGACCGCTCTGGTCGGTTCCGGCCGATCATCGTCGCCTCAGCGCCGCCGATCAATCCCGTGCCGGCGCCAGTCGCCAGCGACGCGGCTTTTCTCGGAGCGCGCCACAGCAACGAATACGCTTGCCCGCGCCGATCACGCATCAAGGCATTGGCGGCGCACTCTGCCTTGGGCGAAGATGGCGCGGGGTCGAGAGGAGGCTCGCCGCGATGAATGATCAACCAGTTTCTCGCGCTGCCGATTCCGCAATCGCATTGCAACCGGCCGGCCCGGGCTTTGCGCTCGGGCACGCCCTGCCGCCGGCTCTGTTGTATCGCCGCTGCGACCCTGTCGAGCTGCCCTTCGACCTGTGCAGCGAACTCGAGGAGGCGCCGGGGCTGATCGGGCAGGAGCGGGCCGTGGAGGCGCTCAATTTCGCCGTCCGCATCCGCGCCAAGGGCTACAACGTCTATGCCCTCGGGGCGAGCGGTACCGGCCGGCACAGCATGGTCGAAGACCTGTTGCGCCATCGGGCGGAAAACGAGCCGACACCGCCGGACTGGTGCTACGTCAACAACTTCGATGATCCGCAGCAGCCGCGAATTCTGCAACTGCCGCCGGGAAAGGGCGCCGGGCTCGCGGCCGCGATGAAACTTCTCGTCGAGGAATTGCGTGCCGCCCTGCCGGCGGCGTTCGAGCGCGACGAATACCGGGCGCGGCGCGAGGCCATCGAGCAGCAATTCAAGCAGCGCAGCGAAGCGGCCTTCGGCGCGCTCCAGCAGCGTGCCGAAACCAAGAACATCACCCTGCTGCGCACGCCGATGGGTCTGGCCCTCGCCCCGACGCGCGACGGCAAGGTGCTGGCGCCGGAATTGTTCAATCAACTCCCGGCGGCCGAGCGCGAGAGCATCGAGCACGAGATCGAAGCGATCCAGGCCGATCTCGAGGCGATCATGCGCCAGGTGCCGCTTTGGGAGCGCGAGCACCGCGATGCCGTGCAGGCACTCAATCGCGAAACCGCCGGCTTTGCGATCGCCCATCTGATGGAGGAAGAGCACCGTGATTACCGCGACCTGCCCGAGGTCGCCAAATACCTCGACGCGGTCGAACGCGACATCAAGGACAATGTCGATGATTTCCTCGCGCCGGCGCTACCGGAGGCGCAAGCGGCGGGCGTACCGATGCCGGCGCCGATCATGCGCGATATCGAGAACACAAGGTTCCGCCGCTACCAGGTCAACGTCATCGTCGATAATAGCCAGCAGCACGGCGCCCCGGTCATCTACGAGGACAACCCGACCCACCAGAGCCTGGTCGGACGCGTCGAGCACCTGGCGCGTTTCGGCGCGCTGGTCACCGATTTCAACCTGCTGGGCGCCGGCGCGTTGCACCGCGCCAATGGCGGCTATCTCGTGCTCGACGCGCAAAAGCTCTTGACCGGGTATTATGGCTGGCCCTCGTTGAAGCGGGCGCTCGAGGCCGGCCAGATCCGCATCGAGACGCTGGAGCACGCGTTGAGCCTGGCGAGCACGGTGTCGCTGACGCCCGAGCCGATCCCGCTCGATGTCAAGGTGGTCCTGGTCGGGCCGCCGATGCTCTATTATCTGCTCAGCGCCAATGACGAGGATTTCGGGGATCTGTTCAAGATCGCCGCCGATTTCGAGGATCGGATCGAGCGCACGCCGGAAACCACGCTGCTCTACGCCCGGCTGATCTGCGCGATGACCGGGCGCGAGAAGCTGCGGCCGCTCGATCGCGCTGGCGTCGCCCGAATCATCGAGCAGGCGGCCCGGCTGGCCGGCGATTCCGACAAATTATCGGCGAGCATGCGCGCTTTTCTCGACCTGCTGCGCGAATCCGACCAGTTCGCCATCGATGCCGGCAAGGACGTGGTTGGCGAAGTCGAAGTGCAGGCGGCGATCGATGCGCAATTCCGCCGTGGCGACCGAATCTACCGGCGCCTGCAGGAAGAGATCGGCCGCAAGACGATCCGCATCGAGACAGACGGCGAAGAGATCGGCCAGGTCAACGGCCTGTCGGTGATCAGCCTCGGCAACCTCGCCTTTGGCCAGCCAAGCCGCATCACCGCGCGGGTGCGGCTCGGCCGCGGCGAGGTCGTCGATATCGAACGCGAGGTCGAGCTCGGCGGGCCGCTTCATTCCAAGGGCGTGTTGATCCTCTCCGGGTTTCTCGGCGGCCGCTTTGGCAAGACTCGTCCGCTGTCGCTCAATGCGAGCCTGGTTTTCGAGCAATCCTATGGCGGGGTCGATGGCGACAGCGCTTCGGCCGCCGAACTCTTCGCCTTGCTGTCGGCCCTGGCCGAGGCGCCGATCAAGCAATCTTTCGCGCTGACCGGCTCGGTCGATCAGCGCGGCCAGATCCAGGCGATCGGCGGGGTCAACGAGAAGATCGAGGGCTTCTTCGACAGCTGCCGGATCACCGGCTTCACCGGCCGTCAGGGCGTGATCATCCCGGCCAGCAACGTCAGGCATCTGATGCTGCGCCGCGATGTCGTCGCGGCGGCAGAGGAGGGCAGGTTCGCGATCTTCCCGATCGACACGGTCGATCAGGGGCTGGAGCTGTTGACCGGGATCCCGGCGGGACAGCCCGGCGCAGACGGGGAATATCCGGCCGGCACGCTGAACCAGCGGATCGCCGCGCGCCTCGATGCCTTTGCCGCCAAGGCGGCCGAGCTCGGGCGCGCTCTATCCGGCGCGGGACGCCGCCCGGAGGGGCACCAATGAGCGACAAGCCCCTGGCTGGGCCACCGGGGGCTGGACCGCCGATGGCTGGACCAATCGAGCGCGTCGTCGTGCCGCTCGACGCGGCTGGCGAAAGCCTGACCGCGATCGATACCGCGGCACGGCTCGCCGCCCACGCCAAGGCGCCGCTGCACGGCATCTTTGTCGAGGACGAGGATTTGCTGAATTTGGCGAGCCTGCCGTTCGCGCGCCAGATCACGCTCGGGGCGCATGCCGAGAAGTTGACGACCGAGCATATCGAGCTGCACCTGCAGGTGGCGGCGGAGCGGGCGCGAAAGGAGCTTTTTGCCGCGGCAAAGCGGCATGGCGTGACATGCTCGTTCGAAATCGTGCGGGGTGCTTCGGAAAGCGCGCTCACCGGTGCATCGGAACACGATCTTGTCGTTGCCTGTGCGCTGACCCGGCCGATTGCCGGTCATTTCCGGATGGAATGTCGCTGGCAGTCCTCGATCGAGGTCACGCCGGGCCCGTTCCTCCTGGCACGGCATGCCTGGAGCGCGAGCGGCTCGGTGGTGATGCTGCTGCGCGACCGCAGCGATGCATCGGCCCGGCTGCTCGAGGCGGCGGCACAGATCGCCCAGAGCTCGGATCGAATGCTGACGGTGATATGCCCGCCTACGGTGACCGGCACAGGGTTCGAGACATGGATCGCCGACCGGCTTGCCGATCATTCGGTACGGCTGCAGGTCGAGGTCGCGCCGGCCGAGCCGGCTGCGCTGCACCAGCGGATCGGCGAACTCGATTGCCGCCTGTTGGCGATCGAGGCCGCCGGCACCGAAAACCGTGCCGATCGGCTGCGCGAATTTGTCGAGCGCTGTGGCTGCGACATCCTGATCGTGCGCTGAAGCGCCCCCGCTTTCGCGGGGGTGACGGGTGGGTGCTTCAGTCTAAAGCGATGATCCCCTAATCGCGATGGTCTCTCCCCGGCGCTTGTCATGTGCGCCGGGGAGGGTGAGCCGGATCAATTCCGGTTGAATTCCGGCATCACATCGCGGGCGAACCAGCGCAGCTGCTCGATGAACTCAGCGGGCGGCAGGCCCTCGGCCCAGTGGATCATGAAATCTTCCAGGCCCGGGTATTTCGCTTCGATCGATTTGATGCCATCGATGATCTGCGCCGGCGGGCCGCAGAACCACGCCTTCTGCCTGACGCCCTCGCGCAATGTCGGGATCTCCGCGGGCGCGCCCGGCGTGCCCCAGGTGCGGCCCTGTTCGTCGGCGTAGCGCACAAAGCCGAACGGCGCGAACCATTTGTAGCGCTCGTCATGCGACGGTTCGAGCCGGCGCATCGCCTCTGCCTGGGTGTCGGCGAGGTAGATGCCGGCGCCCCAGATCATGTCCTCCCCGAGCTGGGTCGGCCGGTTGTGGCGATGGCAGGCGTCGTGAAAGGCACGCACCACATCGTCGAGGATCTTCTCGCCGTTCAGCGTCACCATCGCGTTGAGGCCATATTGCGCCATCATGTCGATGGTGCGGCCGCTGGCGATCGGCATCCAGATCTGGACCGGCAGGTGTTTCGGCCGCGGCACCACGGTGATCTCTTTCAGGTCGTAACCGCGATAGGGCACCGCCGGCGGGCAGTCGTAAGACTTGCCCTGGTGATGGAACGCCTCTTCGTTGAAGCATTTGAGGAGCAGCTGCAGCTGCTCTTCGAACAGCTCGCGGTTGGCGGCGGCGTCGAGCAGCGGCGCGCCAAAGGTCTCCACCTCGCGGGTGTGATAGCCGCGCCCGACCCCCATGATCAGCCTGCCGCCGGTGACGGTGTCGGCCATCGCGTAGTCTTCGGCCAGCCGGATCGGGTGCCACATCGGCAGGATGTTAAAGGCACTGCCGATCTTGAGACGCCGCGTCTGGGTGGCGAGCCACAGCCCCCACTGGATCAGGTTGGGGATGCACTCATAGCCTTCGCGTTGGAAATGATGCTCGGCCGCCCACAGGCAGTAGAAGCCCAAATCGTCCATGACGCGGGCGACCTCGCGTGAGGTCTCGAACACCTCGGAAAGCCGCTCGTTCGAATAGCGCCGGTCGTTGGCCGGCGTGCCGTTGCGGCCGATATTGTCGAGCTCGACCTGGCCGACATAGAGCGCGTGGAACCGTTTGATCATGACGTCGCCATCCATTTCTGAACGCTGTTCGACATTGTGAATATCCGCCGGGTCTGCGTCAATCTCGCGCCGCACCCTTCTCTTCGACAAGCGCCTGCGTGATCCCGGCGATCCCGGCCGTCGCCTCGCGCAACAATCGTTTCAGCTCGGGCAATTCCTGTTCGAAGCGGTCGCTGGGGGTGCCAATCAGGATGCCGACGGTGACGCTGCCATCGGCATTGAAGATCGGCGCCGCCAGCCCCGCCGCCCCCGGCACGGTCTCGCCGAGGCTGATCGCGAACCCTTCGCGGCGGATGGTCGCGAGCCGTTCGCGCAATCGATTGGGATCGGTGGTCGTTCGCGGGGTCAGCGGTTCGAGAGGGGTCGAGCCGAGATAGGCATCGATCCACGCCGGTTCCTGATAAGCCAACAGCATCAGCCCGCCGGCCGAGGCATAGAGCGGGCGGGTCGTGCCGGTCGGCACCGTGTAGCGCACCGGGTTGGCGCTGTCGATGACATCGGCATAGGTCACCCGCTGCGCCAGATGATCGAGCACGACCAGAAAAACCGTCTCGCCGCTCTTGGCCGCCAGATCCTGCAGGATCGGCCGGACCAGGTTCGGAAACCGGCGGATCGCCAGGATGGCGGCCGCCAGGCGGAAAGATTTCGGCCCCAGGCGATAAAGCCCATGGCCGTGCTCCATATAGCCGAGCGCCACCATCGAGCGCAGGATGCCCAAAAGGCTGCTCTTCGGCGCGGCGATCGTCGCGCTGAGCTCGGCCAGGCTCACCCCTTCTTCGGATTTGGCGAGCGCCTCGAACAGCGAGACGAGCCGCATCGCCGAGCGCGCCAACGAGCCGTCCGCGACCACGGCGGTCTCCTCCGCTTGCCGGGAGTCCGATGCTCGACGCGCGGGTCGGTTTCTCAAAGGGGCATTATCCAATTCATTGCAGCCTTAGAGTAGAGGTAGCACCCCACCGCTTCAACTCGGCGCAGCAGTATTAATCTGGATGAACCAATTGCGCGTCCTTCGAGACGCCCGCTTCGCGGGCGCTCACGATGAGGTAATTTTCATAGTGCCATCAAGAAAAGTACCTCATGCTGAGGAGCGCCCAAAGGGCGCGTCTCGAAGCACGCATGCCGCCGATGCCGCGTCACACTGCGCCAATACTCCAGGGCGCCGAGGTCAGGTTGATGATTGACACGGTAGGCTTTTGTTGCGCCGGCGAGGGTGTCGTGATTCGAGGATGCCTCCTGGAGGGGGAGGCATGGAGTGGAAGAAACGTTTGGAAAATCCCGGCGGCGCAGCCTGCTGGAACATTCTGGTGCGATCAGAGACGCGCGGCAGCCGTGCAAGATCATGTATTCGCTGCCCGAGGTGGTGCTGCTGGTCGTCTGTGCGACGATCGCGAGCTGCGACGATTACGACGAGATCGTCGCCTGGGGCGAGGCGCATCTCGGTTTCCTGCGGCGGTTTCTGCCCTATCATTGGGGCATTCCGTGCGAGGATCGGCTGCGGGTGGTGATGAACCGCCTCGATCCCGAACTTTTCTCGGCCTGCTTTGCCGCGTGGGCGGTTGATCTGCGGCCTGAAGCGATCGATCTGGTGGCGATCAAGCCTGCCCCGGCGAAGGCCGGGGGCAAGACCTCGCGCCGCAGCCATGATCGTTCCAAGGGCAGGAAGGCCCTGCATCTGGTCTCCGCCTGGGCGAGCAACGAGCGCGGGCGAAGGCTTCTTCGCCCTGGGCTCGTGCTCGGCCAGGAGGCGGTCGAGGAGAAGTCCAACGAGATCACCGCTATTCCGGTCCTGCTCGAACGCCTGTCGATCACGGGCGCGCTCGTCACCATCGACGCCATCGCCTGTAACCCAAAGATCGCCCAGGACATCAATGATGCCGGGGCCGATTACCCTGCTCGCCGTCAAGAGATGCTATGGGGCGAGCGGCGAGGACAAGGCACCATCGTCGCGGTGACAACC
>CAYMRQ010000007.1:35510-49348 GCA_964392845.1 uncultured Rhizobium sp. | reverse complement strand
CTTCTACATCCGCACCGGCAGGGCTTCTGGTGGCTCGCCGTCGAGCCGCCGCTGTGGACCGCGCGCCCGCTCGCCGCGCTGGTCGCCGTGGTGCTGATCGCCGCTTGCGGCTGGCTCGGCGCGCGCGAGCCGCTGCTCGGCGCCGCGGCCGGCGCACTGCGCCGCCTCGCGCCAAGCGGCGAGCCGTTCGCCGACGCCGCGTCGCTCGGCCCCTTCGCGATGCTGTTCGTCCACACCGTGGTCGCCCGGGCCGAGCGCAAGGCGCGGCAGCTGGCGTTGGCGGCCCCGCCGGTGGTGCACGAGCGCGGCGAACTTGTCGGCGCGCCCGGCAGCGAGCCGGGGCGTCCGATCATCGTCGTGCAGTGCGAATCGTTCTTCGACGCGCGCCGCCTGTCGCCGCTGATCCCGCGCGATCTCCTGGCCGGCTTCGATGCCTGTTGCGCGTCCGCGGCGCTCTTCGGCCGGCTCGACGTGCCGGCCTGGGGCGCCAACACGATGCGCGCCGAATTCGCCGTCTTGACCGGGATCCCCGAGAGCGAGCTCGGCTACGACCGGTTCAATCCCTATTACGCCTTGGCGCGGGTGCCGATCGAATCGCAGGTCTGGCGGCTGCGCCGGGCGGGCTATCGCACGATCTGCCTGCATCCGTTCGATCGCCGCTTTTTCCGGCGCGATCTGGCGATGCCGGCGCTCGGCTTCGAGCGGTTTCTCGGCCGCGAAGCGCTCGGCGGCTCGTCTGTGCCGCCGTATTGCCCGGACCCCGAGCTTGCCGAGCAAATCCTGCGGGTCCTCGACGAATCAGGCCCGCGCACCTTCATCTTTGCGATCACGATGGGCAATCACGGCCCATGGCTGGCGAAGGGACCGCCGATCGATCCCTCGGTTTCCCGCCTCTTCGATCCGGCGGACGTGCCAGGTGGCGCCGGCCTCTTGCGCTATCTCGATGGCTTAAATCGCTCCGACGAGATGCTGCGGCTGCTGATGTCGGGGCTGGCGCGGCGCGGCGCGGCGGCGGTGCTCGCCTTTTATGGCGATCATCTGCCGAGCCTGTCGAACGCCTATCGGCATTTTGGCTTCGAGGAATCCTCGAGCGATTACGCGATCTGGCCAAATACCGGGGCGCCCCGCCACCGCGACCTGCCAGCCCACCAGCTCGGCCGGCTGATCGTCGATGCGGTTCTCGGCCCGGTGCCCGGCCCGGCATCGTACGGGCTGGCGCCGCCGCTCGATCTCGGCGCTTGCCTCACCATACGCCAGCTCGCAAGCTCAGGGCGATGAGCCAATTTGTCCCGCCTTATCCGGAGCGCCCGCGCGAGCCGTTGTCGCTGCTGCCGATGATCGCGACGGCACGCCGCAATCTGCTTGCCGTCTTCGAAGATCAATGCTTCGACTACGAGTTTTTTTCGACCCGCCTGTTCAATCGCCGGATATTTGTCTGCAACAGTCCCGCTACGGTCGCGCAAGCCTTTATCGCGCTGCACGAAAGCTTTCAGCGCAAGACGCCGCAGATGCGCCACGCGCTGTCGCCACTGCTCGGCGATGGTCTCTTCATCAGCGACGGGGATCTGTGGAAAAAGCGCCGGCGGATCGTCGCGCCGATCGTGCACGTGTCGCGCATGGCGCTGTTCGCGCCGACCATGGTCGAGGCGGCCACTGAAACCGCCGAGCGCTGGGCGCAGTTGCCGCTGAATGCCCCGATCGACGCGCTGCGCGAGATGGCGACGCTGACCGCCGAGATCATCTGCCGGACGATTTTCGGTCCGCGCCTCGGCGCCGAGCACGCGACCGAGATCGTCGCCTCGTTCAGCGCCTATCAGCGCGAAGTCGGGCAGATCGATCTGCAGTATCTGCTCGGCCTGCCGGACTGGCTGCCGCGTTTCCAGTCCCGCACGGTGCACCGGGCGGCAAAGCGGATCGACCGGGTGCTCGACGACCTCATCCGCCGCTGCGAGGAGCGCCTGGCGGGCGGCGAGCAATCGATGATCCGCATGCTGATCGAGGCGCACGACCCGGAGACTGGCGAGGCGCTTGATCGCGAGGCGCTGCGCAACGAGGCCGCCGTCATTTTCATGGCGGGCCATGAGACCACCGCTAACTCGCTGGCCTGGACCTGGTTCCTCTTGTCGCAGGCGCCGGATGTCGAAGAGCGCCTGCATGCCGAGCTGGCCGAGGTGCTGGAGGGGCGTCCGCCGACTCTCGACGACGTGCCGCGCCTCATCTACACCCGCGCGGTTTTCGAGGAGGCGATCCGGCTCTATCCGCCGGTGCCGTTGCTCGGACGCCAGGCGTTGCGGGAGGAGACGATCCACAATCGGACGATCCCCGCAGGTTCGCTGCTGATCGTCATTCCCTGGCTGCTGCACCGGCATCGTAAGCTTTGGCAGCAGCCCGACCATTTCATCCCCGAGCGCTTCCTCCCGGAGAATGCCGGCTCGCGGGAGCGTTACAGCTACATCCCGTTCAGCGTCGGACCGCGGGTCTGCGCCGGCCAGGCCTTTGGCCTGACCGAGGCGATCTTGTGCATTGCCGCCCTGGCCCAGCGCGCCCGGCTGCGGCTGGCTCCCGGAGCCGTCGTCGAGCCGATTTGCCGATTGACGTTGCGGCCGGGCGACACGCTGCCGATGCTGGTCGAGCCCCGTGGCTGAACCCCATGGCTGAATCCCATGGCTGAGCAGGCGCATACCCCGCCGGCAGGCCGCCGGCACATCGCCTTCGACTGGGCCGCGCTGCGGCCGCGGTTGCGGCAATGGCGGCGCTACTGGATCTGCGATCCGCTCCTAGGTGGGCTCGACCTTGCGCTGCATTACACGACCCGCATGCTGCCGACCGAGTGGTGCTCGGCGATCGGCGGCCGGCTCGGCATCCTCAACGGCCGCTATCGTTATGATGCCGTGCGCCAGCGGGCGCAGCGTGTCTACCTGACGCTGGCCGGGGACGGCGCCACGCCGCGCGATGCCGAGCGCACGGTCATGCATCTGTTCGACAATGTCGGCCGCGTCATGCTGGAATTTGCCGTGCTCGACCGGCTGTGGGAAGAGGGACGCATCGAGGTCGTCGGCCGCGAGCGCCTCCTCTCGGCGCGCGCCGCCGGCAAGCCGGTCATCGTCATGGGCCTCCATCTCGGCAATTGGGAGACGATCGGAGCGACCATCGTCGCGCTCGGCTGTCGCGGCGCGAAGGGTTTCTATCAGCCGCCGCGCAGCCGTTTCGAGCACCGGATCGTCGTGGCCGCGCGCGAGCGGTATGGTGCGATCATGCTGCCCTCCGGCGTTGCCGGGGCGCGCACGGCCCATCGCCACCTGGTCGATCAGCGCGGCGTTCTCTTGGTCTACGCCGACGAGGAGCGCCGGGGCCATGTCAGCGCGCCGCTGTTCGGCCGCCCCGTCCCGCGCCGTGCCAATGTTCTCAACATCATCCGTCTGGCCTGGGCGAGCCGGGCGGTGGTGATCCCGGCCTATGCCGAGCGGCTCGCCGGCGCGCGGTTCCGCGTCACCTATTTGCCGCCGCTGGAGCTGGCACCGGAGGCCGAGGATACCGCCGCCGCGCTCGGCGAGAATGTCCAGCGCATCGATCGGCTGATCACGCCGCTCGTTCTGGCCCGTCTCGATCAATGGTATATGTTGCTGGAATACCGGGGGAATTAAGCTAGGCGTTGGCGAGGCTCGATCGTCACTCTGATGCCAAAGCGCGGGCGCAGATTGGTCCAGGCGGTCGGCTCGACCGGATGGCCAGGCACCAGGCGAAAGCGGAAATGCTGCGCCAGGATCGCAACCGCGATGACCATCTCGTGCATCGCCAGCGAGGCGGCGACACAGACATGCGGTCCCACCGAGAACGGCAGATAGGTATAGCGCGAGCGCGCGGCGGCCGCCTCGGGGGCGAAGCGATCGGGGTCGAAGCGGTCCGGGTGCTCCCATAATTTGCGATGCCGGTGCACCACCCAGGGCATGATCACGACAATCGCCCTGCGGGGAATGCGGCGGCCGCACAGCATGTCATCGGCGGCGGCGACGCGGAGCATCACCGGCAGTGGCGGGTAGAGGCGCATCGTCTCGTCGATGATTTGGCGCAGATAAACCAGGCGCGGCAGATCCTCCGGGCTCGGCGTGCGTCCGCCGAGCACCGCGTCGAGTTCGGCATGGAGCCGTTCCTCGGCCCAGGGGTGCAGCGCCAGCAGATACCAGATCCAGCTCAGCGGCCGCATCGTGGTGGCCGCCGTCGATCCCAGGGTCAGCGCCTCGTCGCGCAGCTCGTCGTCGCTGAAGCGATCGCCGGTCCGGCGGTCGCTTGCATGGACCAGCCGCCACATCAAGTCCCGGGCGCCGGGATAGTCCGGGCTGCGCCGCTCGCCGATCAGGCGGTCGATCTGCGGTCCCAGCGCCCGCGCCGCCGCGCGGCTCTTGGCGGTGCCCACGCCAAAGCGAAGCCAGTCCGGCACCAGCGCATCGAGCCGGCTGTATCTGCCGGGATATCGGGCAAGCCGATCCAGCATTGGATCGACCGTGCGGTCGGGACCGGCAAAAATCTGGCCCGACGCGCGGGTCACCAGGCGCGAGACCGCCTCGCCGATATTGATCTCCTGCCCGGGCGGGAGGCGGCCGAGGTCCTCTGCGAAGTCTTCGGCCAGCCGGATCAGCTCCGGCAGATCGGCCTGAACCGCGCGATGATCGATTATCGGGTTGATCATCCGGCGATGACGGCGCGATGCCTCGCCTTCGGCGCACAGCATGCCGGTCCCGGAGCCGAACGCAAAAATTCGCCGGATCTGGTCAACCCGCGGGTAGTTGTCCCAATTGTCCCGCAGCACGCGCCGGATCCCATCGGGATCGCTGACCAGAAACACCCGGTACCACAGAAAGCGGCGCTCGAGGAAAAGCTCGTCGAACAATTCCTCGTCGCACGCGGCAAGCGTATTGGACTGCCCGACCCGCAGGACCTGCAGCGTCGACAGGCGATGCGCCGGCCGCGGCGGCATCGCCAAATGCGGCCCGCCTTCGACATCCTCGGCGCTGGTCATCCCGGCCTGCCCCCATTCCCCTTGATGCGGCGGCGACACTAACCCACCGGCCGCGGCGCGCAAACACCGCGCGCTGGCGGACCCCTCGCCGGCGCGATGCGATTGACACCGGACGGCGGCAGCGCCGAACATCGCTGCCGCGCGTCTTCCGCGACCCTCCGGTTCGCGGGGAACGGGCAGGGTAGGGGCGGGAGTATCCGGAAAGGCGTACCACGATGGAGATGCAGGACCGCACTGTCGTTGTCACCGGCGGCGCCTCGGGGATCGGCAAGGCGACGAGCCTGCTGCTGGCGCGCGAGGGCGCGCATGTGTTCGTCGGCGACATCGACGAGGCGGGCGGTCGCGCGGTGGCGGCGGAGGCGGCGGGCGAGGGCCTCGCGCTCGACTATCTGCCGCTGGATTTGACGCAGACCGCGACAATCGGCGCGTTCGCGGCGGTGGTGCACGCCCGGGTCGAGCGGGTCGATGGCCTGGTCAACGGCGCCGGCTGGGACCGCATCCAGCCGTTTCTCGAAAACCCGCCGGAAATGTGGGACCAGTTGATCGCGATCAACCTGATGGGCGCGATCCGGCTGACCCGGGCGTTGCTCACGCCGATGGTCGCCGCGCAACACGGCAAGATCGTCAATATTTCGAGCGATGCCGGGCGGGTCGGCAGCACCGGCGAGACCGTCTACGCGGCGGCCAAGGGCGGCCTCATCGCGTTCACCAAATCGCTGGCGCGCGAGCTGGCGCGCTACCACATCAACGTCAACTGCGTCTGTCCCGGCCCGACCGACACGCCGCTGTTTCAGAATCAGCCCGAGCGCATGCGCGAGGCGCTGACCCGGGCGATCCCGTTCCGCCGGATCGCGCAGCCGCAGGAGATCGCCGAGGCGGTGATGTTTTTTTTAGGGCCCCGCTCGGATTATATCACCGGCCAGGTGTTGAGCGTCAGCGGCGGCCTGACGATGGTCGGCTGAGCCGGCGCGACGGATCGAGCCAAAAGGGAGAGCATGACCATGTCGGGGCGTATGTGGATTTGCCTCGCCGCGGCCGGGCTGATCGGCGCGGCCGGAACCGCCTCGGCGCAGTCGCGTCCCAACGAAACCGCCGAGCAGAATGTCCGCGCGAGCCAGCAATACGAAGCTCTGCTGTGCACCAACCCGGCGTTTCGCGCCAGGCGCATCGCCCAGGAATGCGGGCCGGTCAGCGATCCGCAGCTGCACCAGAGCTGTGTCGCCTCGTTTCAATGCGGCGTCCAGAGGCGCGGATCCCAGCAGGCGCCCCCGTCCGAAACGATCCGCTGAACAATAGGAGAGGTTTCTTATGGCTAATCCCGCCCCCGGCTATGCCAAAAATCCCGAGCACCGGGTCGATCTGTTGCCGGAAACCCGGCGGGTGCGCGTCAGCTTTGCCGGCGCCGTGATCGCCGACAGCAGCGCGACCGTGCGCTGCGAGGAAACCGGCCATGAGCCGGTCCACTATGTGCCCGAGAAGGATGTGCGGCTCGACCTGATGCGTCCGACCGGGCACAAGACCTATTGCCCGTTCAAGGGCGAGTGCTCGTACTGGACGATCGAGGTCGACGGCGGCGCCAGAAGGCAGGCGGAAAACGCCGTCTGGGCCTACCGCGCACCCTATGACGAGGCGGTGGGGCTGGCCGGGCACTATGCCTTCTACAAGAGCCGGGTCGATTCGATCGAGGTGCTGTGAGATGGCGTCGCTGATGCAGAATTGGCTGGTCCGAAAGCCGGTCGCCGTCTCGCGAGGCGGCGTCGTCGCCGCGCAGAACGGGGTCGCCGCCGCAATCGGCGCCGAAATGCTGGCGGCCGGTGGCAGCGCGGTCGATGCGGTTGTCGCGACTGCGTTCGCGCTGGCGGTGCGCGAGCCGTGGAACAGCGGGCTCGGCGGCATCGGTTTCATGGTCGTCAGCCCGCCGGGCGGCGGCCGCGCCGAAATCGTCGATTTCGGGCCGATTGCCCCGGCCGGGCTCGATCCCTCCGCTTACCCGTTGACCGGCGAGACGATCACCGAGCTGTTCACCTGGCCGCGCGTCGAGGGTGACCGCAACATGCACGGCCCCTTATCCTTTGCGATCCCGAGCGCGGTGCGCGGCTATGCGCTGGCGGTCGAGCGGTTCGGCCGCACGCCGTGGCGCGATCTGGTGGCGCCGGCGGTGGCGCTGGCCCGTCAGGGCCTGCCGGTCGACTGGTGGGTGACGCTGAAGACCGCCACCGCCGCCGAAGATCTGCGCCGCTATGACGAAAGCGCGCGGATCTGGCTGCCCGGCGGGCTGCCGCCAACCTGCCCGCCGAACGGCGAGCCGGCGGCCCTGATCAACGCCCGCCTGGCCGACACGCTGGCCCGGCTCGCCGAATACGGGCCCGACGATTTCTACCAGGGCGAGATCGCCGCGGCGATCGCCGCCGATGTCCGGGAAGGCGGCGGTGTCTTGTCATCAGCCGATCTCGCCCTCTCCCGGGCGCGCCTCGTGCCCTCGCTCGAGATCCCCTATCGCGACTATTCGCTGCATGCGGCGCGCGGGTTGACCGCCGCGCCGACCCTCGCCGATGTGCTCGACCGGCTCGCCGCCAGGCGCTTCGCCCAGGCGCCCGACGCGGTCTATTTCGAGACGCTGATCGATGCCTTGCAACAGGCCTATCACGCGCGGTTCGAGGGGCTCGGCGACGTCAAGCCGGCCGGCGAGAGCTGCACGACCCATATCACCGCGATCGACCGCGAAGGCGGCATCGCCGCCCTGACCACGACGCTTCTGTCGAGCTTTGGCAGCCGCTATGTGCTGCCGCAGACCGGCATCCTGATGAACAACGGGGTGATGTGGTTCGACCCGCGGCCGGGCCATCCCAATTCGCTGATGCCGGGCAAGCGCGCGCTGACCAACATGTGCCCGCTCGTCGGCGCGCGCGACGGCCGCGCCCGGTTCGGGGTCGGCGCGTCCGGCGGCCGGCGCATCCTCGCCGCGGTGGTGCAGTTGGCCAGCTTCATCGTCGATTTCGCGATGACCCCCGAGGAGGCCGCGCACCATCCGCGCATCGATGTCAGCGGCGAGAGTGGCATCGCGATCGATCGGCGCCTCTCCGAGGCGATCCGCGAGCGCCTTGCCACGCGCCCCGGCGCCGCGCTGGTCGAGCACACGGTGTGGCCGTCGCTTTTCGCCTGCCCAAACCTCGTGCTGCGCGGCGAGGACGGCCTCAATTACGGCGTCACCGACGTGATGTCGCCGTGGTCGGCCGCGGTCGCCGAACCGGGCAAGGAGGCCTGAGTCAAAGCCGCTTCGCGGTAATCGCGATCCCGCTTGCTACGCCGCCAGTGTCTTCGGCAATGTTATGGGATCGCCGGGCTCGGCTGCCGCGGCCAGGGGAGGCTGCCACGCCCCGGAATCGATTTCGGCAATCTGTCGATCCAACACGGAAATGACGAAACGCGAGAAGGGCCAGAGATGAAGATAGAACGCGGCAAACATACCGACATAGTCGACGGCGCGGGGATTCTTCCAGGCACATTCACCAAAGACCCGTAAAAACGGCCATAGCGCTCCCGGTTGTCGCAAGGCGATGCGCCAAACCAGCCGCCACAGCAGGGCGAGATCGTGCAGCTCGATCCCGACGAGGCCGAACGGTCGCGGGTCCCTGCTGGCGCTCCTGTCCAGAGCGGGCCGGTCGAGCAGACGCGCGACGGTCCTCAGCCGCCCGTAATAGGCGGCGGGGCGATATATGTTCGCCAGGATCGTCCGGTAATCCAATAGGATGTCGCGCCGCGGCCGTGCCGTCGCGAAATTGATCCCGGCCGTGCATTGGTCGCCTGATTCCGCGTCGGGGCGAGCCGTATGAGAGGGCGGAAACAGACGCCCTTCACGCGCCAGGCGGCGGGTCAGCTGGGTGGTCGGCAGGGCATAGAGCAGACCGACCATGCAGAATGGGATCGCGGTCGCCTCGATGCACTCGATCATCGCCTCGGCCACGGAGCCCTTCTCGCTGTCAAAGCCGACGATAAAGCCTGCGTTCACAAACATGCCGGCCCGGTAGATCTTGTGCACGCAGTCCACCAGCGATCGGCGGGTATTCTGCTTCTTCTGCATCGACACCAGCGTGTCGGTGTCCGGGCTCTCGATGCCGACGAAAATGGTAAAGAAGTTTGCCTCGCGCATCAGCGCCAACAGGACATTGTCGTCGGCGATGTTGATCGAAGCCTCGGTCGAGAACTCGAAGGGATAGCCGCGCTCCTTCTGCCAGGCAATGAGGTGCGGCAGAAAAGCTTTCACGGCCTTCTTGTTGCCGATGAAGTTGTCGTCGACGAAGTCGAGGTGGCCGCGATATCCGCAATCGTAGAGCGTCTCAAGCTCGGCCAGCATCTGCACCACGGTCTTGACCCGCGGCACGCGGCCGTAGAGTTCGATAATATCGCAGAACTCGCAAGTGAAAGGACAGCCGCGCGCGAACTGAACGCCGAAATAGGTGTATTGGCTGCGCTTCAACAGGTCAAATCGCGGGATCGGCGTTCGGGTGATGTCGACCTTGAATTTCTCCGCTTCGAATACCCCGCAGCGCTCGCCGGACTCCCACGCCTCGATGAATGCGTCGATCACCCCTTCCGCCTCGCCGAGCACGCGGAAATCGGCGGCCAGGTAAGCTTCCGGCGACGAGGTCGCGTCAGGCCCGCCGACCACCACCGGCTTGCGACGCTCGTGGGCTAGCTCGATGACTCGGAGCGTGTCGGGCTGCTGCGGCAGCATCCCGCCGGTCATCACCAGATCCGCCCAGTCCAGATCGGAGTCCCGCAGCTCCTCGGTATTCCGATTGACCAGGCGGCATTGCCACGATTCAGGGAGCAGGGCGGCGACCGTGATGAGGCCAAGCGGAGGAGCGGGAAAGCGCGCGCCATAGACCTCGCAGGCCGCCTCAAAGTTCCAAAAAGACTGGCCGCTGAAACGGGGGGCGACCAGCAGGACGTTGCATGATGATCGCACGCCGACCTCTCCACGGAAGATGCAGCGGGGCGAGCCCGCTGGTAGGGGAAAAGGGCGCGCGCCAATCGCGCGGAGAAATTTGCCCAGGGCGAACGGTTCGACTTTGGCCAGGGGCCGCCGGCCGAATTTGCGAGCGGCAGATCCTAGATGAAGTCTACTGAGGAAACCGAATATCAGCAATTCCGGGTTCCGCGGTGCCCAAAATCTTCATCAACTAGCGGATCGCGCCAGCCAGTAGTCTCCGCCCGGTTGAGCCACATTCCCTGTTTGAGCGGCGGCGCAGCCTATAGCCGCCGACCGCCCCCGCGCCAACGATGACGATCCGCTTGCCCATCCCATTCCTCCCTGAAACTCGCGCTACGATCGTAGCCCCCGATGGCGACGGCCGGCAATCAAAGCGAGGCGGGAGCCGCGCTCCACGGGTCTATCACGTTGATACCGCATCCCTCGAAATCGTTGATGTTTCGGGTGGCAATCATCGGTCGCCGAAATGCGGTGGCTCGCGCGGCTCTACCGGCGGATGAGGCTCAAGGTCCACTCCGTGCTTGGGGCCGAAGGTCTCCAGAGCAAGGTCAGCCAGAGTTTTCGACCGTTCCTGGTCCACGGCGTCGCGCAGGATGCAGCGTGCCTCCTCCTCCATCGAACGCCCGTGTTCTGCGGCGCGGATTCTGAGCCGGGTTTTCAAGCCATCCTCGAGATTTCTGATTGTGATGCTTGCCATCAGGGTAGCCTAACACCTTCAATACAATCATTATATCGATGCGATAGCACCCATTCCGGCGACTCCACAACCCGCATAGCAACCGTGCGATATCCAATCGAGGATTGCCGCAACGGCGCGCCGCGCGTTATCAGACCCCGGCGAGCTGATCAAAAACTGGGCAGACGAGGCGAGGAGCAGCCGGGCGGTGACGGAATTCGTCGGAAGGACATCGCCCGCCATCGCCGCCGCAGCGCGCTCGATCGGCAGCCCAGCCGCGAGCCCTGGCGCGAGCCCTGGCGCGAGCCCTGGCGCGAGCCCTGGCGCGAGCATCGAGTCGCGGGAGTCGTGGATCGCCGCCTGGGTGACACTTGGCCTGTTGACCGTCTGCTTCGGCTCGACGCTGACCGCCGTGGTCGGATTGAAGCCGATCACCGAAGATCTCGGCACGACGCGCCAGCTGGTGGCGCTCGCCACCGCGCTGACCTGGCTCGGCACCGGGATCGGCGGCCTACTGATGGGTCGGGTGGCCGATCGCCTCGGCGTCCGCTTCATGGTGATCTTCGGCGCGGCGATGATCGCGCTTGGCCTCGCGGTCTCGGCCAGCGGCAATATCTGGGCGATCCTCGTCGGCCACGCCCTGTTCGTCGGAGTTCTTGGCAATGGCGCACTCTACGCGCCGCTCCTCGTCTACATCAGCCGTTGGTTCGACCGGCGGCGCGGCACCGCGCTCGCACTGATCTGGTCGGGGCAGTACATCGCCGGCATCACCTGGCCGACGCTGTTCGAGCACGCAATAGCCGATTACGGCTGGCGCGTGACGATGGCCGGGTTTGCGGTGGTCGTCGCCGTCGCCGTGCCGGTCGCGGCCCTGTTCCTGCCGCGGACACCCGAGGCGCCGCCTGAGTTCGGGTTCGCCGACGCCGGAAAGCGCCGCGAGGTGCTCGGCATGCGCCCGAATACGGTGCTCGCGATATTGTGCATCGCCTCATTCGCCTGCTGCGTGCCGATGGCGATCCCGCAGGGGCATCTCGTCGCGTTCTGCAGCGATATCGGCATCCCGGCGGCGCGGGGCGCGGCGATGCTGTCGGTGCTGCAGGCCGGCGCCCTGGTCAGCCGGATGTTGTGGGGGTGGCTCACCGACCGGATCGGCGGGTTGAAGACGGTGCTCGCCGCCTCGGCCTGCCAGGCGGTGGCCGTCGCGGCGTTCCTGGCAACCGAGGACGAAGCCGGGCTGTTCGCGATCTCAGCCGCTTACGGGCTCGGCTTCAGCGGCATCATCCCGGCCTATATCGTCGCGATCCGCGAGCTCTATCCGTCGCGTGAGGCGTCGTGGCGGGTACCGAGCCTGTTGTTCGTCGGCATGGGCGGGATGGCGTTCGGCGGCTGGTTTGCCGGCGCGCTGTACGATCATTTCGGGTTTTACGCGCCGGCCTTCGCCAGCGGCGTGCTGTTCAACCTCTTAAATCTCGCCCTCGTCGGGTTCCTCGTGCTGCGCCAGCGCTGGGATGGCGGGGTTCGCCCGGCGCTGGCGTGATTGCAGATGTCATTGCGAGCGAAGCAAAGCAATCTCTCATGCCATTCATGGAGCGAGGGCTGATCGAGATTGCCTCGTCGCGCGTAGCGCTCCTCGCAATGACAGAAATCAGCGGTTGCGCGGCTACTCGTCGTTCCACAGGAAATCGGGCCGCGGGTTACGGCGCCAGTTCGTGGACCATTTCGAGGACCTCGCGGCGGCGCGGCACGCGGCCGGCCCAGACCCGGTCGAAATCGGCGACCAGCGCCTTGGTTTCCTCCGCGCTTTGCGTCGCCTCTGCCGCCTCGACCGAGTCGAATTCGTAAAAGGCGATATGGAGCGCAGGATCGGTTCGGCTCCAGCAGCGCCACGCCCGGCGCGCCGCGAAAACCCGCGCCGCCCACGGCAGGTGATCGGTCTGGTACCAATGATCGAACCGCGCCCGCTCGGCCTCGGGCACTTCGGCCCGCACCGCGAGAAGGGCTTTGGGCATGGCGCTCACGCATCCTCGACGGTGAAGCCGAGCTTCAGCACGGCCTGGTAGTAACTCACCTTGCCGTCCTCGATCTGCCCGCGCGTCTGGATGACCTCGAACCACCGTAGGTTCCTCAGGGTCTTCGCAGCGCGGGTGACTGCGGTCTGGATCGCATCCTCGATGCTGGTCTGCGAGGAGCCGGTGATCTCGATGACCCGATAGACGTGATCTTCCATGCCATCCTCCCTGGTGAGCCCGAGCCGTGCGCAACGCGGGCCGGCAATGCAAATAGCTCGTGCCGCACCGATAAGGTTTAACGCCCCGGGCAGTGCTATGGGAAGGCTCAATCGCCGCGACGCTCAAGGACGGCTCGCGCGAATTGACAGCGCTGGCGGCCGTCCTCATACTCCGTCGCTTTCCTGCTCGATGCTGCGGCGGTCCGCCGCGGCGAGGAGAGTGGCGATGATGCGCGATCCCGGCACCAGCCGGCTTAGGATAGCGGCCGGAATCGGGCCGCAGGCGGACCGGCGACGACGATAATTCGCGTCCGCCCAATTTTTCCGCAATTCCATCGCGCAGGAGAAAGCCCGTGATTACAGCTGTTATGCCGACCTATGGTCGGTGGGATGTTGCCGTCGAGCGGGGCGAAGGCTGCTATCTGTTCGCCACCGACGGCCGCAAGTTTCTTGATTTCACCAGCGGCATCGCCGTCACTTCGCTCGGCCATTGCCATCCGCGCCTGATCGAGGCGGTCACCGCCCAGGCGCAGAAGCTGTGGCATGTCTCGAACCTGTTCCAGATCCCCGGCCAGCAGCGCCTGGCCGAGCGGCTCGTCGCCCACAGCTTTGCCGATACCGTGTTTTTCAACAATTCGGGGGCCGAGGCGGCCGAGCTGTCGATCAAGGTCGCGCGCAAATACCAGAGCGAGACCGGCCACCCCGAGCGCTATCGGGTGATCGGCTGCCACGGCTCGTTTCACGGGCGCAGCTTTGCCACCCTCGCCGCCGCCGGGGCCGAGGGCTACCTCAAGGGCTTCGGCCCGGTGATGGACGGGTTCGACCACGTCGCCTTCAACAATTTGAACGAGATGCGCGCCGCGGTCACCGATGAGACCGCGGCGATCCTGGTCGAGCCGGTGCAGGGCGAAGGCGGCGTGCGCGC
>CAYMRQ010000007.1:30199-35500 GCA_964392845.1 uncultured Rhizobium sp. | reverse complement strand
TGCGGCATGGGCCGCACCGGCAAGCTGTTCGCCCACGAATGGGCCGGCGTGACGCCCGATGTGATGGCGGTGGCGAAGGCGCTCGGCAACGGCTTTCCGATCGGCGCCTGCCTTGCGACCGAGCGCGCCGCGGTCGGCATGGTTCCCGGCACGCATGGCTCGACCTTCGGCGGCAACCCGATGGCGGTCGCGGCCGGCAACGCGGTCCTGGATGTGATGCTCGAACCAGGCTTTTTCGACCGCGCCCAGCGCACCGCGCGGCTGCTGTGGGGCCGGCTCGAAACCCTGGTCGGCGCCTATCCGAAGCTGTTCGCCGAGCTGCGCGGCTCGGGGCACCTGCTCGGCATTCGCTGCCATGTGACGGCCGGCGATTTCGTCGCCAAGCTGCGCGCCGAAGGGCTCTTGTGCCTGACCGCGGGCGAGAATGTGCTGCGCATCCTGCCGCCGCTGATCGTCGGCGAAGCCGAGATCGCGGAGGGGCTTGGCATCCTCGACAAGGTCGCGCGGGAATGGCCCCAATCGTGAGAGCGGTGGCGCCGGGCGCGGCTCCGTTCGGGGGGCGGCGGGAGGCTCGGCCGCCGCGCCATTTCCTCGACATCGACCGCTACGAGACCGGGGAGCTGCGCAGCATTCTCGATCTCGGCTTTGCCTACAAAAACGGCCGGCGCGACCGGCCGCTCGAAGGCAAGACCCTGGCGATGATCTTCGAGAAACCATCGACCCGCACCCGCGTGTCGTTCGAGGTGGCGATGCACCAGCTCGGCGGCGACGCGATCATCCTCGGCACGGCCGACAGCCAGCTCGGCCGCGGCGAGACCGTCGACGATCTGGCGCGGTATGCCACCGTGCCGGTGATCAACGGCCTCACCGATTCCTCGCACCCCTGCCAGATCATGGGCGATGTCATGACCTTGCAGGAAAAGAAGGGGCCGGTCGCCGATGCGGTGGTGGCGTGGAGCGGTGACGGCAACAATGTCGCGGTCAGCTGGATCCATGCCGCGATCCGCTTTGGTTTCGCGTTGCGGCTCGCCTGCCCCGCGGCGCTGCCGCCACCGCAGCATGTCATCGACTGGGCGCGGCGCGAAGGCGGGCGGGTCAGCCTGATCAGCGATCCGGAAGAGGCGGTCGCCGGCGCCGATTGCGTGGTGACCGACACCTGGGTGTCGATGGGTGTCGAGGCCAGCGTCAACCGGCACAATCTCTTGGCCCCCTACCGCGTCGACGAGCGGCTGATGGCGAAAGCCAAGCCCGACGCCATCTTCATGCATTGCCTCCCGGCCAAGCGCGGCGAGGAGGTGACCGCGGGGGTCATCGACGGCCCGCAATCGGTCGTCTGGGACGAGGCGGAAAACCGGCTGCATGTCCAAAAGGGCATCCTGGCCTGGTGTCTCGGCTGAGCCATAATCACCCTCTCCTGCCCCCTCTCGGCGCGAGCGAAGCTCGCGCCTGCCGGGCTGGCGCATCGTCGATGCGCCAGGGGAGAGGGTGGCGAGGTGCGATAGCGTCGAGCCGGGCGAGGGTGGTTGCACCTGAACGACCCTCACCCTCCCACGCCTCCGGCGTGGGCCCCTTCCTCTCCCGCGGTGCGCGCGGTGCGGGAGAGGGGTGATGGAGCGGAGTTTGTGACATTGATTATTGCGCCTGACCCGAGACCGGACGATCTCGTCCAGCCGTTTCGCATCGACCCGTTTGCGCTGCGCGGCCGGCTGGTGCGGCTCGGGCCGACGGTCGACCGCATCCTGTCGCAGCACGACTACCCCGAGCCGGTCGCCGCGATCCTCGGCGAGGCGATCACGCTCGCAATCGTGCTCGCCGGCGCGCTCAAATTCGACGGCATCTTCACGCTGCAGACCAAGAGCGACGGGCCGGTGCGCCTGATCGTCGCCGATGTGTCGACCGAGGGCGCGGTGCGCGGCTATGCCCAATACGACCGCGAACGGGTCGATGCGGTGTGCATGCAAAGCCCGGAGCTTTCCGAAAGCCTTGGGCATCCCGGCGCCAGCCCCTCGGTGCCCGACCTGATCGGCCGGGGCTATATCGCGTTCACCGTCGACCAGGGCGAGGATACCGAGCGCTATCAGGGCATCGTCGAGCTGATCGGGGCGACCTTGGCCGAATGCGCCCAGCATTATTTCCGGCAATCCGAGCAGATCCAGGCCGGCATCAAATTGTCGGCGGCGCGGTCCGGGGCTAACGGCGCCTGGCGCGCCGGCGGGTTGATGCTGCAGCGGGTGCCGCCCGAGGGCGGCTATACGGTCATCGCCGACGATGTCGAGGACAGCTGGCGGCGCGCGATGGTGCTGATGAGCTCGGCGACCCCGGCCGAGCTGGTCGATCCCGAGCTGTCTCCGCACCTTCTGCTGTTCCGCCTGTTCCACGACGAGGGCGTGCGGGTCTTTGCGACCCATCCGGTCGAGGCGCGCTGCCGCTGCTCGCGCGAGCGCATCGGGCGGATCCTGCGCTCCTTCCCGGCCGAAGACATCGAGGAATTGCGCAAGGACGAGGTCACCACGGTGACCTGCGAATTCTGCAACACAAGCTACAATTTCGCCGGCGAGGAATTAGCACCGCTGGCGTCATGATGTCGGAGGATCCGACGAAAACGGCGGCGCCAGGGGCGGCAATCGAGCCAAACCCGGTCTCGCCCTGCCTCGGCATCTGCCTGATGGATCCGGCGACCCGCACGTGCCGCTTCTGTCTGCGCACGGTCGAGGAGATCGCCGGCTGGTGTCGGGCGACCCCGGCCGAGAAGCGCGCGATCCTCGAGCGGCTCCCGGCCCGCCGCGCCGCGGCAAAGGCCGGGCAATGAGAGGCTGCTGGATAGGGTTCGCTTTGCTGCTCGCCGGCTGCGCCGCGGCCGGGAGTTGGACCAAAGCTGGGACCGACGCGGCGGCGGCCGCCCGCGAATATCGCGACTGCCGCGCCCTGGCCGCGACCGCGGTCAAGACCGACGCCGATATCGATCAGGATATTCTCGCCACCCGCCGCAACGATTGGCAACGCGCCAGCCGCTTTCGCCTCCAGACCGAGACGATGCGGGAACACACCAGCGACCGGGCCGCGGCGATCGTCGCCGCCTGCATGCGCGCGAAGGGCTTCGCCGAGCCGCGCTGAGCGGCCATCTCGATTTTCCGCCGTCCCCCCACGGAAGCGGGAATGACAATTTTTCGCGGCGCTCAGGCGGAAAGCGCCAGCGCGACCAGGGCGATTGCACCGACCACGATGCGATACCACGCGAACACGCCGAAGCCGTGCCGGCTGACGAACTCGACGAGCCGGCGCACGACGAAGAGTGCAGCGATGAACGCGACGACAAAGCCGATGACGATCAGCACGGCGCCATCGAAGGATAGGATCGCGCGGTTCTTGTAGAGGTCGTAGACGGTGGCGCCGAGCATCGTCGGGATCGCGAGAAAGAACGAGAACTCGGTCGCCGCCGGGCGATCGACGCGCAGCATCAGCGCGCCCATGATCGTCGCACCGGCGCGCGATACCCCGGGGATCATCGCCAGCACCTGGCAGCAGCCTATGGCGAGCGCGGTGCGCAGCGACATCGTCTCGATATCATGGACGCGCGGTCGCGGTCGCACCCGCTCGATCACCAGGATCACAAAGCCGCCGACGATAAAGCTGACCGCCACCACCCAAGGCGAGAACAGCACATCCTTGATGACCCGGTGCAGCAGCACCCCGGCGATCGCTGCCGGCATAAAGGCGATGACGATATTGCCGATAAAGCGCTGGGCCGGCAGCGCCGTGACCAATCCGGTGACGGCATCAACCAGGCGCTCGCGATAGACCCAGCAGACTGCCAGGATGGCACCGAATTGGATGACAATCGCAAAGAGCTCATTCTCCGGCCCCTTTAAGCCGAGCAGCTTGCTTGCGAGGATCAGGTGGCCGGTCGAGGAGATCGGCAGAAATTCGGTCAACCCCTCGACAATGCCGAGCAGGATGGCGGACGCGTAGTCGTATAGGGCGGGATGCATGACCTCGTCGGGGGCTGCCGATGTCGGCAGCGCCTGCCGAACCGCGCGCGGCGTAACCGACCGGCGGGGCCGCTGTCAATGCCGCTCCCCATCTTCTCCCCGCCCCCGCGGCCGCGTTAGGGCATGCCCACACCTCGGGAACGAGGCGCGTTTTCAATGGCATCACGGAACCGATCGGGGGCCTTGGACCAAGTGCAGTGCGTCCTTCGAGACGGCGCTTCGCCCTCCTCAGGATGAGGTTAAGTTATTGCTGTCACGTACAAATCTACCTCATCCTGATGAGGAGCCCGCACAGCGGGTGTCTCGAAGGACGCACGGCGCCGATGCCAGTCGCTTTAAGATGTGTGCATGCCCTAGCGCTTTCGCGGGGGTGACGAGAACTGATCGACCGAAGGAATTTCGCGGCTTCGTCGCCGGCCCTGACGGAGGCCGGGCAGCAACGTCGCGGGCGCCGGCGGAAATTGGCGCGTTTTGCCGATAGTGGCTCTACACTGGCGCGCATGACACCGACTGCCTTCGCCAGGTTCTGTTCGGGCCGGGTCCATTACGCCTGGATCGTCCTCATCGTGATGTTCACCGCGACGCTGGCCGGGGTCGGCGTGCGCGCCGCGCCGGGCGTGATGATCGTGCCGCTGCAGCGCGCCTTCGGCTGGGACGTCAGCACGATATCGGCGGCGGTCTCGATCAACATCATCCTGATGGGCGCGACCGGGCCGTTCGTGACCGGCTTCATGGAAGTCGTCGGGCTGAAGCGCACGATCCTCCTCGGCATGCTGCTGCTGATGGCCGGCACCGGGCTGTCGATCTTGATGACCGAGCCCTGGCAGCTGTTCCTGACCTGGGGCCTCATGGTCGGCATCGGCTGCGGCGCCGGCGCGGTCGGCATCGCCGCCGCGGTGGCGAACCGCTGGTTTTCCGAGCGCAACGGTCTGGCGATGGGGCTGCTCTTCGCCGCGACCTCCGCTGGGCAGATCATCTTTCTGCCGGTTCTGGCGCTGCTCGCGGAAAGCTTCGGCTGGCAGGGGGTGGCGGTCGCGGCGACCTTATCGGTCGCAATCATGGTGCCGGTCGTTGCCCTGCTGGTCCCGGAATCGCCGGCGCATATCGGGATCGGGCCGTATGGGTCGGAAGTGGTGTTGCGTCCGCCGCCGCGCGCCGGCAACCCGGTTTCGATCGCCCTGACGGTGCTGTTCCGTGCCGCGCATTCGCCCGATTTCTGGCTGCTGACCTTGAGCTTCGCGGTGTGCGGCTTTTCGACCAACGGGCTGATCAACACCCACCTGATAGCTTATTGCGCCGACCGCGGCATCTC
>CAYMRQ010000007.1:28738-30189 GCA_964392845.1 uncultured Rhizobium sp. | reverse complement strand
GGCCGCGTCGGGCTGGCTGTGCGACCGCTATAACCCGCGAATGCTGCTGTTTTGGTACTATTCGCTGCGCGGGCTGTCGCTGATCGCGGTGCCGTTCACCCAGTTCGACGTCGTCAGCCTGTCGCTGTTCGCGATCTTCTATGGCCTCGACTGGGTCGCGACCGGCCCGCCGACCTTCGCGCTGACCAACCAGGTGTTCGGCCGCAAGGACACGCCGGTCGTCATTTCGTGGATTTTTGTCGGGCATCAAATCGGCGGCGCGCTTGCCGCCTTCGGCGCCGGCGCTGTGCGCGGCGCGACCGGGGATTATTTCCTCGCCTTCGTGACCAGCGGGCTGGCCTGTCTGCTGGCGTCGCTCCTGGTACTGCGGGTCACCCGCTCCGAGCTGGGTCCGGCGATTGCGTAGCAATCGCCGCCGCGACAGGTGTTGCGTGGCAACACCGAGAGCGGGCGCGCCGGCCGAGTAGCGGGCGAGGGGAGGGTCTGGACATGTCATGCGCGGGCAAGACGCTTTTGGTGACCGGGGCTCATCCTGGCTTCATCAGCGCCGCCACGATGAGACCCGAAACGAAGGTGAGCGCGCCGATCGCGGCGATGGTCCAGGCGATCCCAACGATCGCGGCGAGCAAGCCGGCGGTCAGCGCGCCGATCGCATAGCCGAGGTCGCGCCAAAATCGGTAGACGCTGAGCGCGCGGGCGCGCCACGAGGGATCGGCGGCATCCGATACCGCCGCCAGCAGGCACGGATAGACCATCGCGGTGCCGATCCCGAGGAGCACGCTGCCAAGGAGCCACCAGCCGAAGCCGTTGAACCCGGCAACCGTGAACAAACCCGCAGCCTGCACCCACATGCCCGTGGCGATCAGGCCCTTTCGTCCCCAACGGTCGCTGAGCGGTCCGGTCACCACCTGCAAGATGCCCCAGATCGCCGGATAGACCCCTTTGAGAATACCGATCCGCTCGACGCCGAGACCGGCGGCGGCGAAGAACAAGGGGAAAATCCCCCAACTCATGCCGTCATTGAGGTTGTTGACCAGCCCGGCTTGCGACGCCGCGAAGAGGTTCCGGTCGGTCAGTGAGGTCTGCAGGAAAACATCGCCAAAGCTGAGGGGATTCTCGATGCGCGGGTGCTGAAGGCGCTCCAGCGCGACGTGCTCGCGGGTATCCCGCACGAGTGCGGCCGATAGCAGCAGACCCGCGACGGCGTAACCGATCCCGAGATAGAACGGTACGGGTCGCAGCCCGTAGATCGTTGCCAGATAGCCGGTCAGGAAGGCGGTCAGCCCGACCGCGAGGTAGCCGGCGAACTCGTTGAGCCCCACCGCGAGACCGCGCTGTCGGGGGCCGACGAGGTCCACCTTCATGATGACGGTCATCGACCAGGAGAGCCCCTGATTGACCCCGAGCAGTACGTTGGCGGCGACGATCCATCCCCAGGTTGGCGCCCACAT
>CAYMRQ010000007.1:21859-28728 GCA_964392845.1 uncultured Rhizobium sp. | reverse complement strand
CATGATCAGGAACGGCACCGGCAGACCGACCGCCCAGCCGAGGATCAGGGTCTTCTTCCGGCCCCAGGTGTCGGCAAGCTGGCCCGAGACGAGGTTCGTCACGGCCTTGACGATGCCGAAGCTGACGATGAACGAGGTGACCGCAGCGGCGGAGGCAAGCTGGAACGTCTCGCTGCCGATCAGCGGCACCAGCGTGCGTTCGAGCCCCACCATGCCCCCGACGAACGCATTGATCAGCACCAGGAGCGCGAATTGCTGCCAGTTCTCCCGCAGCCCGAGCGCGATGCCGGCCTCGCTGATCGCCCCGGTATTGGCGGCGTCGGCCATCGCCGATTATTCGGCTGCGGCGGCGTGACGCCCGCTGTTCCAGGCCCGCAATTCCGCCGCGCCGACCGGCGGAGGCGGAATGTCCTGTAACATGAATTCAACGAATTCATCCGCCGGATCGATGCGGAAGGCCGCGTTGTGCCGCCGCTCGAACCCAATGGTGGAGGACGGTTTGCCGCTCAGCCGGCGACCGCAAACTGATCCGGCCCGTGGTGCGTGCTCTCGTTCGTGGCAGTCGCTCTGCCGCGCCAGCGCGGTTATCGGGTACGCCGGCTGGAGGACGGTTTCCCGGAGTGGAAAATGACCGGACTGCCGATCGGCCATAATCCTTAGAACACGAGCACTTTGTCGGCTGTGGCAGTAGCCTTCGCCAACTCGTCCATCGTGCTGCGCCGCGCAGCTTCCATAAGCTCCCCCTCCGTCAATCCACGTGCATCCATGCACGTGCCGCACAAAAGGACGCGATGACTTCCCGACGTGAACCGCTTCAACATGCGCTCGATATTGTAATAACCCTCGGGCGTCTTCTGCCCTTTCTTCGCGCACAAGACGGCGTCGGCCATCAGGAACAGGGTGATGGCATTCTCCGGGTCATGCTTGGCGAGCGCGACCGCCAATCGCAATCCGTTATAGCTGCGCTCGTTGCCGTAGGGCGGGTCGTTTAAGATGAACAGGGTGTTCATGAAAACCGCCCTTCTGTCCTTTCTCGCTCAGTCCCCGAGCACGCGGCGGCGTTCGTCGAACTCGTCCTTGTCGATCTCGCCACGGGTAAAGCGCTCTTTGAGGATGTCAATCGGGGTGCGGCCAGGGGGCGGATGGGACGGCGGGGCCGTTCCCTGCCAGGGACCGCCGAGTGACCGAACGATGAGGACCGCCACTGCAATCACCACCGCGAGCACCAGGATCATGAATAGCGGCCCGAAGATCATCCCGTGCCAACCTCCGTCCCACATCATGTGCGGCCCCCAGCAGGCGTAAGGTTCGGCGGGTGCCTCTGCGGCCCAGGCCGAGACAGGCACCAATACGGCGGCTATCGGTAAGATACTCTTCATGTCATGAACACGCTAAGGGGGCGATCAATTCTGTGCTTTGATCTGGATCAAATCCACCGCCAGCGAAACCGCGTCGGGTGCGAGGAAAACCGCCAGTCGGCGGCGGCATCAACGGCCGTTTAGAGCCTCGCCTCCGTATCCTGCTTCGGTCAACGCGATCGCTCCCGGCCTCACCGACACCGCCCAGCCGCGTAAATGGTGCTCATAACTCGCATCAGCGGCTCGCATGTGGCACAATGAACCATGCTCAAAGCGCTTTTCAATCGCCTGTTCGGCGGCGCTGCGGCCGCCGGCGCTGAGGCGGTTGAACACAACGGCTATCGCATCCGCCCGGCGCCCTATCGGCGCATGGGGCAGTATCAGACCTGCGGCGTTATCGAAAAAGAGGTCGCTAGAGAAACCAAAGAGCACCGCTTTATCCGCGCCGAAATGCATCCGAGCCGCGAGGCCGCCGCTGCGTTCTCGATCGCCAAGGCCAAGCAGCTTATCGACGAGCAGGGCGAACGGCTGTTCGGCTGATCACGCACCGAGCTGGCGGATCAGCGCCGCCCAGCGGTCCAGGATCGGTAGGATCTCGTCGGCCTTGGCCGCCGGTAGGCGTACCGTGACGCGGGCGACGCCGAGACCCTGGTAGCGGCGAAGCAATTCCGGGTCTTCCGGGGCGCCGCCGATGGTCACCGGCAGGGATTGCGGGTCGCGGCCGGCCTCCTGTGCCATCTGGCGAAGGCGCGGCATGTAGTCTTCCGGGCTGCCGGACCCGGCCGCCGGGCCCTGCGGCAAGAGCCCGTCGCCATAGCGGATCGCGCGGCGCGCGGCGTGGCGGAAGGCGCCGCCGATGATGACCGGCGGATGCGGCTTCTGCACCGGTTTGGGCCGGCCGATCATCGGCGGAAAATCGATGATCTCGCCGTGATACTCCGCGACGTCCTGGGTCCAGATCTGCTTCATCGCCTCGATCTGCTCGCGCATCTTCTGGAAGCGGGTGGCGTAGACGGTGCCATGGTCTTCCATCTCTTCGGCGTTCCAGCCGCCGCCGATGCCGAAGATGAACCGTCCGCCTGACACCTGATCGAGCGAGGCGACCAGCTTGGCGGTCTGGATCGTATCGCGCTGGATAATGAGGCAGATCGCGGTGGCGAGCCTGAGCCGCCTAGTCACGACCGCGGCCGCCGTCAAGGTGACGAACGGGTCCATCACATCGTAGTACTGCTTGGTCAGCTCCATCGTGCCCGGCAGCGTGAAGCGGCGCGTGACCGGGATGTGCGAGTGCTCGGCGACCCACAGCGAGTCGAAACCGCGCTCCTCCAGCGCCACTGCCAGCTCGGCCGGTGAAATCGAATACTCGGTGAAAAAGATCGAAGCCCCGAATTGCATGACGCTCATCCCCGTTCCCTGCTGTTGATCGCCGCCGCCTCGATGGCGATCGGCACGATCGCGCGGATCTTGCCTCGCGCAAAGCGCTCCTTGAGGATGTCTGTCGGCTAAGCCTCCGCGGGCCGGAAATCGAGGGAAATTTCGGGTGAAATCGGCATATCGGGCACGGCTGCCCGATCTCGGGGAGCCTTGCTTCGGGATACGATGTGATGATAATTGGCCAGCCCGTAAAAAAGGTTAGTAGCGCTTGGCGATTGACGAAAAATGAAGAGAACCGGGCTTCACCGCTCCTTCGGGTTACTCCTTGCAGGCGTCTTCGCGCTACTCGGTGGGTTGGCGTATTGGGAAAATCGGCCGACCTATGTCTTCTGGGGCGGGCTTGCTGGGCTGTTCCTGGTGATATCGTTGTCGATGCCGCGCGTGCTGGCACCGCTGCGCCGCGCTTGGCTTCGCCTCGGTCAGATGCTCGGCCGTGTCATGAACCCGCTTATATTGGGGGTCGTCTACGCAGTCGTGATCATTCCCCTCGGCGGATTGATGCGGCTGTTTCGCCGCGACGCGCTGGCGCGCGGCCGGGTTCCGAATGCCGCTACCTATTGGGTCGCGCACACCGGAGAGGCGACAAGTGTCGACAGCCTGAAGGAGCAGTTCTGATGCGGCCGGGGCACGGGCTCCGACCTTACCAACGCTGGTGCGCGCGGTCATGAGCATGGCCGCCGCCTTGTCCGCCGGGAACGACCCCGGTTCCGCCAAAGCGCCCGCCGGAAACGAGAGGGCTGATGATTGCCAGCGACCGAGCTTCCTCGCGATCCTCCGTCTGCTGCGCTGTCCGGTCGATAACGGCACGTTAAGCTGGGATAGCTCTGCTCAGCGGCTTGCCTGCGCCGGCGGTGCGCACGTCTATCTGGTCGAGGCTGGCGTACCTTGCCTGTTCGCACCGAATGAATGGCCGGACGGCCAGACCGACGTCACCGATATTGTCAAGGCGTTCTATGAAGAAACGCCGTTCCCCAACTATGACGGGCTCGACACAAGGGACAGCTTGCGTCGCAAAACGACGGAACGCGTGTTCGGCCGGTTGCTCGACGAGCAGCTCCCGCCCGAAGCTTCTATCCTCGAGGTCGGGTGCGGCACCGGCCAAATGACCAACTTTCTCGGCATGGGGCGCGGCCGCACCGTGCTCGGCGGCGATATCTGCTTGAATTCGCTGAGGCTGGCGGGCGGTTTTCGCGATCGGTTTTCGATCCACAACGCACATTTCGTGCAGCTAAATCTTTTCCGCCCCCCCTTTGAGGAAAACAGCTTTGATGTCGTGATCTCGAACGGAGTGCTGCACCACACCAGCGATAGCGCCGGAGCCTTCCGCTCGATTGCGCGCCTGGTCAAACCGGGAGGCGTCATCGTTATCGGGCTCAATAA
Source organism: uncultured Rhizobium sp. (assembly GCA_964392845.1). Lineage (GTDB taxonomy): Bacteria > Pseudomonadota > Alphaproteobacteria > ATCC43930 > CGMCC-115725 > DATARH01. The sequence continues at coordinate 24,556 of CAYMRQ010000007.1, read as the reverse complement.
CTGGCTCGGCCGCCTGCCGGCACTGTGGCGCCGCTGGCTGATCGATCGGCTCGGCCCATCGGCAGGCCCCCTTGGCAGTCGCGCGCGCGACAAGGGCGAGGAGGCGCGCGGCCGGGCCTGGTTCATGGACCATTACAAGCACCCGCACGAGACGCGGCATTCGATGACGGAGTTGCTTGGCTGGTTCGACGCTGCAGGTTTCGACTTCACCGCATCGATCCCAACGATCGGCGACCGCGAATTCGACCCGGACATGCGATTGTTCAGCCCGCAGCCGGCGGGGTCCCACATGGAGCGGCTGTCGAGCGAGATTGAAATGCTGTTGAGCGGCGGGGCTGACGGCGGGCTTTACATCATGATGGGCCGGAAGCGGCGCTAGGATGGCGATGCGAATAATTGGGATCTCCGCGTTTTACCACGACAGCGCAGCAGCGCTGATCGAAGACGGCCGCATCGTCGCCGCGGCACAGGAAGAGCGCTTCACTCGCAAGAAATTCGATGAGGGCTTCCCGCGTCACGCCATCGGATATTGCCTGGACCACGCCGGCGTGCGGCTGCGCGACATCGATCACGTCGTCTTCTACGACAAACCGTTCTTGAAGTTCGAGCGGCTGCTGGAGACCTATCTCGGGTATGCCCCGAAGGGCTTCGCCTCCTACCTCAAGGCGATGCCGACCTGGCTCGGCGAGAAGCTGTCCCAGAAGAAACATCTGATCGAGGCACTGCAGCGCATCGATGGCGAGTTCGAAGACGGCAAACTGCTGTTCACCGAGCACCACCAAGCGCATGCCGCGAGCGCCTTCTATCCCTCGCCCTTTGACGAGGCGCTGATCCTGACGATGGATGGGGTCGGCGAATGGACCACCACCGCTGTCGCGCTTGGTTCCGGCAACAAACTTGACTTTGTCAAAGAGATCCGGTTTCCGCACAGCCTTGGATTGTACTATTCGGCCTTCACCTACTACCTCGGGTTTCGCGTCAATTCCGGCGAATACAAGCTGATGGGCCTGGCGCCCTACGGCGAGCCGCGCTACTGCGACCTGATCCGCGACAATCTGATCGAGATCAAGGCCGACGGGTCGTACCGGCTCGACATGTCATATTTCAATTATTGCACCGGGCTGACGATGACCAACGCCAAGTTCGACGGGTTGTTTGGCCTGCCGGTCCGCCCGGAGAACGAGCCGCTGACCCAGCACCACATGGACATCGCCGCCTCGGCGCAGGTCGTGCTCGAAGAGGCGGTGCTGGCGATGACGCGCGCCCTGAGCGCCGAATATGGCCAGAGAAACCTGTGCCTTGCCGGCGGCGTCGCGCTCAATTGCGTGGCCAATGGCAAGATCCTGCGCGACGGAAAGTTCGACAACATCTGGATACAGCCGGCGGCGGGAGATGCCGGCGGGGCCGTCGGCGCCGCGCTCGCCGCTTATTACCTGCTGGGCGGGGCGGGGCGCACGCTCAATGGCGCGCAAGACGGCATGGCAGGCGCGTTTCTCGGACCGTCATTCGACGACACCACCACCAGGGAGCGGTTGGTGGCGGAGGGTGCTTGTTTCGATGTTGTCGAGGACGAAGCCGCGCTCCTCGATCTGACGGCACAGGCTCTGGCCGACGGGCATGCCGTCGGCTGGTTCCAGGGGCGCATGGAATTCGGCCCGCGGGCGCTCGGCAATCGCTCGATTCTCGCCGATCCGCGTTCGACCGAAATGCAGCGGATCCTCAACTTGAAGGTCAAATACCGCGAGAGTTTCCGCCCCTTTGCCCCCGCGGTCCTGGCCGAAGACGTCGAAGAGTGGTTCAATCTGGACCGCGAGAGCCCCTATATGCTGCTGGTCGCCGATGTCGCCCGGGCGCATCGGTATCAGCTCAATTCGCAGGACGAACTGCTTTCGGGTCTCGACCAGCTCAAGATCCCGCGCTCGGAAATTCCGGCGGTGACGCATGTCGACTACTCGGCTCGGGTGCAGACCGTGCACCGCGACACCAACCCGCGCTTTCACGGGCTGTTGCGCGCTTTCAAGGAAAAGACCGGCTGCCCGGTGCTGGTCAACACCAGCTTCAATGTGCGCGGCGAGCCGATCGCCCACACGCCCGAAGATGCGTTTCGCTGCCTGATGGGCACCGAGATCGAGATGCTGGTCATTGGCAATTGCGTGCTGCACAAAGACCGGCAAAACCCCAATCTCGTGCTGGATTACCGTAATGCCTTCGATCCAGACTGACTCACCGCCTGAGAGTTTCGGATGAACCTTTTCGTAGAATTGTTTCGCTTTATGGTGAGACGAAAGAAATATTGGCTCATGCCGGTATTATTGATCATGGCAGGCCTGAGCGCCCTGATCGCGTTTGGCCAAGGTTCGGTGATTGCACCATTCATTTATACGATCTTCTAGGATTCGGCCGCGCTTGAACCAAGATCCGAGCTAGAAACCACCCGATTACTCTCGGACCATGCAGTGATGAGATGGCTCTCAATCACGCTGCGTTGGGCGGCTGCACTGATGATCCTGGCAGCGGGTGTATACTATTTAGATTTTCGATGGGCGAAAACCGCCGCCTTTGGTCTTCTTCTGTTCGCAATTCCCACATTGGGCCAGCTTCTGAAAAACCCCGTGCTCCGCGCTTACAGTCTTTGGTTTGGTGGCTTTGTCTTGTTCCAGACAGCTGCCGGACCATTACTGCTCGGTTATCGGTTTG
>CAYMRQ010000007.1:18366-21849 GCA_964392845.1 uncultured Rhizobium sp. | reverse complement strand
ATCTTGATGATACACTGGTGGTTGTTGAGGGTGGATTGCCGGGCATTGTCGGCACCCAACACATAACCACGGACGAGAAGGGCTTCCGCGTCAATCCGAGGATTGACTATGCACGCAAGACCGGTCCGCGTGTCTTCGCAATCGGCGGGTCGACGACCGAGGACCTTTCGCTCGATGACGAGCGGACTTGGCCGTACTTGCTTCAGGAGCGCCTGCGGACGACCCGCGGCCCGGAGGTGAACGTCGTCAATGCCGGCGTATCGGGGCTGCGTGCCCGTAATCACGTTGCGACACTCCAGGAAATTTTAAAATATCAGCCTGATATTGTCCTATTTCTGATCGGAGCCAACGATTGGAGTCACGACATTAGATACCATTTTGGCTCGCGGAAAATCGAGGAAAGAAATCGGCCTAGATTCGACAACTCACCGCTCGGTCGCATGGTTCAAGCGCTCGGGACGGCCGTGCTGCACACTGGAGTACAACATCCTCGTCTAGTCCACATCGGGGAACCGCCGCCGGGCTTTTTTTACACCGGTCCTCAGCTCCACACCAATTCGCTGGCGCGCGCGACGAAATATGAATATTTCCCGAACGCCATCTCTGAAGAATACGCAAATGATCTTGAAAGAATTAGTCTTACTTGCAAAAAAAACCGCATCGCTTGCCTGTTTATTACCCAACCGAGCGGCTATAGGCGCGATGTCCAGGCCGAGCTGAAGCAGCGCTTCTGGCTGACCCCGGCGGAGGAGGACTTTACACTTACATTTGACTCAATGGTGGCGATTGCGGAGCTTTACAACAACTCGCTCGTTGCTTTCGCCAACTCGCATGGCCATCCTTCCTGCGACATTGCGCCGAAGGTGGCCCCGAATTTAGCCAACTTCTTCGACGACGCGCATTATAACGCCGGCGGTGCGCAGCGTGTCGCCGAACTGGTCGCCGAGTGCCTGGTTTCGAGTCTCGAAAAACCCGGCGAGGCCGCCCCACACCCGGGCGGATCGGGTGCAAAGTAGCACCTGTCGTCGCCCGCTACCCGATCATGCCGTCAGATGGCCTGCCGGACGCCATCCCGATCCGCAGCACGGCATTGATTTATGGTGCGGCACCGGCGCTGCCAATCTCCGCCGCCGCGTTGCGCGCCCGGGCGGCGCCGTCGCGCGCCATCTCGGCGCAGAGCCCGGTATAGGCGGTCGGGTCGAGCAGGGCCAGAATCGCGCGCGCGTCGAGATGTGCGCTTACCCGCTTGTCGGCCGCGAGCAGTTCGGCGAATGGCTTGCCCTCGACAAAGGCGGCCTGCGCGGCGTCGTACACCACGTCATGCGCGTGCTGGCGCCCGATCGTCTTGCCGAGATCGAGCATCACTGCCTCGGCCATGATGAGGCCGCCGCCGAGATCGAGGTTGGCGCGCATGCGTTGGGGATCGAGGCGCAACCCGCGCAGCACCTCGACGAGCCGGCTCAGCATGTCGCCGGTGGCGATCGCGGCGCGCGCCTCGGCCCCGTCCATCATCACGCTGGTGGTGCGGTCGGCCTCATGCTCGGTCATCATCGCTTCGAGGGCGATCGGCACGGTGCTGCGGATCTCGGCCGCGGCGGCGATGATGTCCTGGCAGAGCTTGGGGTTGCGCTTTTGCGGCATCGTCGAGCTGCCGACCGTGCCGGGCGGCACCGGCTCCTCGACCTCGCCGAACTCGGTTTTCATCAGGGTATAGATCTCGCGGCCGATCTTGCCGCAGGTCGCCGCGAGGAGGCCCAGGAGGCAGATGTTTTCGGCCAAATGGTCGCCGATCGTGCGCGCCGGCACGGTCATCGAGCCGAAGCCGAGCCGGCGGGCGATGCCTTGCTGCACCGCCGGCCCTTGCGCGCCGAGCGAGGCGAACGTGCCGGCGCCGCCGCCGAGCATCGCGACGAAGAGGCGCGGCGCCGCCTGTCGGAGGCGCTCGCTATGGCGCAGCAGCTCGTCGATCCACACTGCCGCCTTGTAGCCAAAGGTCGCCGGCACGGCGTGCTGGCCGTGGGTACGGCCGGCGATCGGCATCTCGGCGCCGCGCTCGGCCAGATCGGCGGCGGCGAGAAGGGCCTCGGCGATCAGGCGCTGGAACACGCGGTGCGCCTGGCGCAGCACCAGGAGATCGCCGGTCTGGGTGATGTTCTGCGTCGTCGCGCCCCAATGCACCCAGCCGCCATGCGTCTCGCCGACCACCCGGCTCAATTCCCAGACCAGCGGCACGATCGTGTGGCCGGTGCGGGCGAAGCCCTCGTCGATGCGCGCGCGGTCCAGCAGCTCGTAATGCGCGGCGGCGGCGATCGCCTCTGCCGCCTCGGCCGGGATGATGCCCAGCTCGGCCTGCGCCCTGGCCAGCGCAACCTCGACATCGAGCCAGGCCTGCCAGCGGTTTTCCTGGCGGTAGAGCGCGCGGATCCCGGGGTCGGACACCCGGGCGGCGGTCGGCAGTTCATCGCTCATCAGGGCTCCTCCGCGTCTCTCCGGCGCTCGCCGGTCGCGGCGATTGTTACCCGAAATAGCCGCGCCGAACCAACCAGAACGCGCCAGCCGGCAGCGGCGGCAGCGCGATGGCGAGGCACCAGACCAGAAGGCGCCACCCGATCCTCATCGCGTCTCCGCGACCCGTTGCCACGCATCGGCAACAAAGGCCGGCATCAGCAGGATTTCTGCCCTGCCGACGATCCGGGTGTAGCGCGCCAATCCAAGCGGATTGGTGCCGCCGAACGCGATCATGATGCTGTCGCCGATCGCCGTCCTGGCGGTCACCGTGAGGCGCGGCGGCTCCAGCCCGAACTCAGCAAGCTGCTGATCCGCCAGGTCGGTTCGCTGCGGCGCCGAATTGTGCAGCAGCGTCAGGCCGGTTTCGATGTGTTCCGCGAGATCGTTCGCAGCAGCGGCGTCAGTGGCGTGCAGCTGCCACAAGCCGTCGGAATCGCGCTGAAATGATCGGTGATCCGTCCCGGCCTGCACCTCGACTTTCGTGACCTGCCGAACCGGCCAATCGGCCAGGAGGCCGGCCGGCTCGAAGCGGACCAATCCGGGCGCCGGCCGCTCGCCCTGGAAGGCAAGCAGCCCGATGAATCCGGCCGCGACGGTCGCGGCAATCGGCCACGCCCATCGCATCACGCCCATGGCATCAAGCCCGGCGGCGCCACCACACCAACCCCCCGAGCAACGCCACCGAACCGGGCAACAGCAGCACGGTCGCGATGAAGATCCAGCGCGCTTGCGAGCCGGTCAACGTGACGGTCGGCAAGACCTCGATGGGCGGCTTCACGACCGGCGACCGCTCCTCGTGGATGAGCCAGGCGAGGCTTGCCAGGGCCATGTCCGCATTCGCCAGATACGGGAAAAACGAGTTGCTGGCGAAATCGGCGTTGCCGACCACGACGAGGCGGAAGGGAGCCGCCGGACTGCCCGCCCCGAGGCGGCCCTCGGCGGCCACGGCGAGCGGTAGTGGGCCGCGCGGCGCGC
>CAYMRQ010000007.1:5867-18356 GCA_964392845.1 uncultured Rhizobium sp. | reverse complement strand
CGCCTCTTCCTTTGCCCGCAGGCGATCGCTGATCCGGTAGCTCTGCGAACCCGTCGAGAACAGCACCGTCGTTGCTACCTGAGCGGCTGGGATGGCCTCGACCGGGCGAGTCCCGGGATAGATCGACAGCGCCAGGCCGCTTGTGATCGGGTGGCGGGCATAGCGGGTCACCGCGATCATCTGTTCGTCGGCGAAATAATGCTCGGCGGGATCGACGATGAAGCCATCGCCAATCCGGACCCCGGCTTCGCCCAGAACCGCGGCCAAACTCTCGTCGACCGAATAGTCCGGCTCGATCAGCATCAGGAGGCTGCCACCGCGCTCGAGATAGGCGCGCACGATATCGGAATCCGGGCGCGTGTAGCGGGTGCGCGGGTTGGCCTCGACGAGCGCCGCGCAATCCGGCGGGACCTGTTGCCCGCCAGCCAGCAGAATCTTGCGCGCGACCAGGCCGAGCTTCTCGATCGCGCGGCGCAGCCGGCCGAGCCCGTGCTGCTCGATCTGCACCACCGCCGCGCCTTCCACATTGTGGCTGTGGCTCTGGGCGCCCTCGAAATGCGTGTGAAACGCGAAATTGTCGATGTCGTATTCGCCGTGCCCGGTCGCGAAACAGACGACCGTCTCGCGCGCCCGCAGGACCCGCAGAATAGCGAGAGCGATGTCCTGTTCGTCGGTCGTGATCACCTGGACGCGGCGGTCGCCGGCGCGCACCACGGCTGTGTTGTAGACCTGCACGCCCATCTGAGTGGCGAGCGCCGGATGCTGGTCGGTGTCGACGGTATCGACCTCTAGGCGGGGGTTGAGCCGCGCCAGCAGCCGCACCCTCGATGCGGTGTCGCGCCCGGCGGGGTCCTGCTTCTGGTAGAAGAAGGTGAGCTGCACCGGCTGTTCCAGACGCCGCACGATATCGCGTGCCTGCGCCGATGGGGTGAACGCCTGCTCGCGCGTCACATCCAACTGCAGGTCGTGGCGGTAGAGCGCCATGTTGGCGAGGATGGTGACCGCAAGCGCCGCGCCGACAACCGCGCTGCGCGCCAGCCAGCGGAAAGCGCCGATCGGCGGGATCGGTACCCGCAGCCCCGCGACGAACAGCACCAGCAACGCGGCAATGACGCCGAAAAACCACAGCGCGGCGGCGGAACTGCCCAGTCCGGTCACCGCGCTCAGCGTTCCGTGAGGCGCCGCGTCGTCAGAAAAAGCGCGAGCAGCGACAGCGTGATGAAATAGCCGACGTCGGAGAGGAACACCGAGCCGCTCGCCACCGGCTTGAAATGGCCGATCAGCGACAGGTTGATGACAAAGACCTCGAACGGCCGGGGCAGCAGATAGGCCATCGAATCGGCAAACCATAGCATCAGGAAGGTGCCGAGCGACAGGGCCGCCGCAACGACCTGGTTCTCGGTCAGGCTCGACATCAGGAGGCCGAGCGAAATCAACAGGCTCGCATTCAGCACGACGGCGAGGTAGCCGCTGTAGATCGGGCCCCAATCCGGGTTGCCGTAGAGCCCGAGGACGACCGCATAGGCGGAAGACGCGGCGAACATGCCGATCATCAATGACAGCGCGGCGAGGTACTTCGCCAGGACGATCCAGATTTCGCGCACCGGCGCGGTCAGCAGCAGCTCCAGCGTATCGCTGCGCCGTTCCTCGGCGAGGGCGCGCATCGTCAGCACCGGGACCAGCAGGATCGACAGCACATAAATCTGATGAAAGATATAGGTGAGGTTGGCGACCTTGGTCGCAAATAACGTCAGGCTGAACGTATAGCCCAGAACCAGCAGAAACACCGTTGCCATCGTATAGGCGATCGGCGAGGTGAAGGCCGCATGCAGCTCTTTGCGCAACAGGATGGCGAGGAGTTTCATGTGACCGACAGGAACCACGACTCGAGGTCCGAGGTGTCGCCGATGGCGCGAACGCCGAGCAGCTTGCCGTCGAGCAGCAGGCCGGCCCGATCGGCGGTCTTCTCGATCTCGCTCAGAATGTGCGAGCTCATCAAGATCGTATGACGGCCGGCGAGCGAGCGGATCAGCGCCCGCATTTCGATGATCTGGCGCGGATCGAGACCATTGGTCGGCTCGTCGAGGACCAGTATTTCCGGGTCATGGACCAGCGCCTGGGCGAGCGCGGTGCGCTGGCGGTAGCCGCGCGACAGCACGCGGATGGGCTTCCCCGTCACCTCTCCCAGCGCCAGGAGGCCGACCACGCGCTCTACCGCGGCGTCGATCGCGTCCGCCGCGACGCCCCTCAGCTGAGCCATGAAGCGGAGGAATTCACCGACTCGCATGTGGTCGTAGAGCGGCACGGCTTCCGGCACGTAGCCGATCTTGCGCCTGGCGGCCAGGCCGTCGCGAACCACATCGTGCCCGGCGACGGTAAGCCGGCCGGCGGATGGCGAAATATACCCCGTCAGCATGCGCAGGAAAGTCGTCTTGCCCGAGCCGTTCGGCCCGAACAGACAAAACACCTCGCCACGGCGAATGCTGAGGTCGACCCGGTCGACGGCGGTGACGGAACGGTAGCGCTTGCTGACCCCCTCGGCGAGGATCGCCGGCGTCTCGCCGCCCTCGCTCATCGGCCGCTAATGATCGGTGGGTTCCGATCAGTCGTAGAATTCGGGTGCGTGCCGGGTCGCCTTGAACAGCTCGGGATCGTGGGCGATGAAAAGCTGGGCGCCTTCGGTATCGCGGATCAGGCGGATGCGCTGGTAGCCTTGATACATGCCCATCGGGCTCCAGGTGCCCGGGATCGGCGGGATCAGGTTCTTGTCGAGGCTTTCCTTCAGATACACCGTGTCGCTGGTCAGGATGATCGGGCCGCTGTTCTTCAGCCGGACAACCGCGAACTGGCTGCCGGGCGTATGGCCGGGGGCGCGGAACAAGCGAAACGTGCCGTCGCCGAAGAGGTCGAGATCGCCATCGAGGCGGACCACCTTCATCGATTTTGTCATGGCGAAATCGCCCGGGAGGTAATAGAGCGAGTAGCCTTCGTCCGGCCACCACGCCGCCTTCAGCTCGTCGTTCTGCGCCACCAGCGTCGCATTCGGGAACGGCGCGATGTTGCCGCCATGATCGAGATGCAGGTGGCCGACCACGACGTATTTGATGTCGTCGGTCTTCAGCCCGATCTTGGCGAGCTGCGCCGCCATCGCGTCGTCCTTGGTCATCTTCAGGCCGAAACCCTTCGCCAGCGGGCCCCACCAGCCATCGGGATCGGTGATCGTCTTGTCGTTGTTGCCGGTGTCGAAGATGATGTTTCCCCTGGGATGCGTGATCACATAAAAGCTGACCGGCGCCCAATCGATATTGCCCTGGCCGCCGATCTGCAACGCCGCCTTGGGGAAGCCGCCGAGCGATCCCGAGGTAAACACGTAGAGCTTGGCGTTCTGTTGCGCCTGCGCGAACGGGGTGGCGGCGACAAACCACGCCAGACCGAGCGCCAGACCAAAGCTGCGGGCCAGCTGTCTCATGGGTCCCTCCCCAAGCCTGCGGCGCCTCTCCACTGGTTGATTATCGGCGAGGCATTGGCCGCGCCATCATGACCCGTGACGCGACGGCGAGGCAAGAGACACCGCGCCGAGCGTGTCGCAGATATCCGGCAGGTGCTCGCCGCCCCGGAAACGCTCGCCGTCGACGACGGAGCCAGGCCTGCCAGCGGTTCTCCAGCCGATAGAGCGCGCGGATACCGGGGTCAGACACAAGGGCGGCGTCGGAAGTTCGTCGCTTATGACATCTCTCCGCGGCCGCGCGCCGAACCGACCCAGCGTCGGGCGAACCGATTTTTAGCAGAATGTTCATGTGTTTATTGACTCCAATTTATATGTAGTTATGATAGATTATACATCGCACGCCGACAGGCGCGGCGGGCGCCCGACAATTCGCCAGAATGGATCGGCGGGAGCCAAAGCCGCAGAGAATTCGGGTGGCGGAAGGTAAAGGCAGATGCCGCAAGCTTCGATCCTCGATCTCGCGAGCGGCCGCCGGTCGGCCGTCCACCTCGCGCCTTGTCTCGCCCGCCCGGCGCCGGCGAGATTGACCGCCCGGCAAACGCGGCGGCTCCAGTCGCGGGACCCGGTCGCCTCTACCTCATCGAGCGCCGCGGCGGCGATTTGGGTCTGACGGCGGCCGAACAGGAAGCTCTGGTCGGCGCCAACATCATCGTCTACGAGCGCTCGCTCGCATCGCTCGTCGCCGCCGTATTGCCGCTCGGCGGCTACGCCGAGCCCGCACCGGCGGCGGGAGCGGCGCCCGACACGCCTGTCTTCGAGCGCTGCCTCCAATTTGCGCTCGACGGCTGGCGTGTGGTTCAACTGATGGAACGCCGTCCTCGCGCGCAGCGTACCAAGTGGATCGAAGAGGCTACCGCGCAGCTCGTGGCCGCCGGAGTATCGAGCGATCTCCCCGTGCTGGTGCGGGTGGACGCGGCATGCGGCGGACCATTGACCATCGAGACGCAGCTGCGTTCGGCTCATGCCGTCATCGCTGACCGCTTGTTGCTGGACGGCGTGATCATGGGTGGTCTGATGTTGGTGCTCGGGCCGCTCGTCCCCGGACCCGCGCCGCAGGTCTACGCCTTCGCCGCCAATGGTCTTGCCGGCTGATCGTCCGCGCTACGAATCGCCCCCTTTACGATCCCCTGCGGTTCGACGCGAGGATTTCGCGGATGTCCGGCAGGTGCTCGCGGCCCCAGAACTGCTCGCCATCGACGACAAAACTCGGCACCCCGAAAATCCCCGTTTCCTCGGCCGCGCAGGATATGCGATCGACCTCGGCCGGACCCTCGCTGGCGGCATAGTCGGCGAACCCCGCGGTATCGGTTCCGGCTTCGGCCAGCACGGAAGCGACGACGGCTGGGTCTTCGATATCGAGTTCGCGCTTCCAGAAGCGCGCGAAGGTGAGGTCGTGATAGCGCCGCAGCACGGGATCGCCCTGGTGCTTGGCGTAGAGCATGCCGCAGGCGGCCAGCGTCGAATCCCAGATTTTCTGCGTGCCCCGAATCACCAGGCCGCGCTTCTTCGCCTGGCGCCGGCAATCCATGTAGGAATACTTGACGCGCCGCCACTGATGGGCGTTGCGGCTCTCCTCGATGACCCGGCCCGCATCGTCGAGCCGGGCCGAACCGAGAAAGCTCGGAATGTCGAGGACGTAGGGTAGCCAATCGATATGCACGGGGAAATCGCGCTCGAGCTCGTAAACCAGATCCTTCGCCAGATAGGCGTAAGGGCTCTTGTAATCGATGTAGACCGTGACCGTCCGCTGCTCGGGCATCTCCGGTTCCACCGAGAGTGTCATTGCGAGGAGCCGTAAGGCGACGACGCAATCTCGATCAGGCAGGCCACCATAGTCGGCACGGGATTGCTTCGCTACGCTCGCGATGACACGAAGGGGAATGCCATGACCGAGCCCATCGATCCCGACGCCGACGCCAGGAACGCGCTCCGGCTGATCGGTCCCGATCCGCAGAACTGGGTGCCGGAGCGCCCCGCGGCGGACGGAAGACCGATCGACCACAATGTCGCGATTATCGGCGGCGGCCAATCCGGCTGCGCCTTCGCCTTTGCCTTGCGCCGCGCCGGGATCGGCCGGGTCACGGTCATCGACATGGCCGACAGCGAGGCGGCCGCGGGGGTGTGGCTGACCGCCGCGCGGATGAATGTGCTGCGCACCCCGAAAAGCCTGCCGGGACCCGAGCTCGGCATTGCCGCGCTCGGCTTTCAATCCTGGTACGAGGCCCGCCACGGCCGCGCCGCCTACGCGGCGACCGAGCGCATCCCGCGCGCCGCCTGGGCCGAATACCTCGGCTGGTACCGCCATTTCCTCGCCATCCCGGTGCGCTATCGCACAAGGCTCGTACGCATCGAGCCGGCGGAGGGGCATTTCCGGTTGCATCTGGACACGGCAGCGGGTGTGGCGGTCGAGACCGCGCGCAAGATCATCCTGGCAAATGGCGTCGCCGGGAATGGCGGGCCTTATATCCCGCCAGCGCTGAGCGAGGAGCTGCCGCCGCATCTTTACGCGCATACCGCCGATGCGATCGATTTCGCCGATCTGCGCGGCAAGAGGGTGGCGGTCCTCGGCGGCGCCGCCTCGGCCTTCGATGCCGCCGGTGTCGCGCTCGAAGCGGGCGCCGCCGCGGTCGATCTGTTCGCGCGCCGTGCCAGCCTGGCATCAATCCCGATCGCGCGGGTGCGCGGCTATCCTGGCGCCTACGACAATTACGACGCGCTGCCCGACGCGGTGCGCTGGCACCAGGCGATCCGCTTCCGCCGTGCCGGCTCGACCGCGCCCACCGATGCGATCGAACGGGTGCTGCGTTTTGCGAATTTCCGGCTGCACCTCGCCGCGCCATGGCTATCGGCGCGAGCCGAGGCTGGGGGGATCGTGGCGCGGGCGGCCGGCGAAGAATTCCGCTTCGACTTCGCGATTGCCGGGACCGGGTATTTTGTCGACCCGCATTCCCGTCCCGAACTGGTGGATTTCGCCGAGAGGATACTCCTGTGGCGTGATCGCTACCGGCCGCCGCCGGACGAGGAGGATTCCTATCTCGGCGCCCATCCCTATCTTGGTGGGGGCCACGAATATCTCGAAAAGGCGCCGGGCGCGGCGCCCTATCTGCGTGATATCCATGTCCACAACCCGGCCGGGTTTGTCAGCTTCGGCTGGCCGGAGGGCGATGTACCAAGCATGAAGCGCGGCGTGCCGGCGATCGTCGCCCGCATCAGTCGCGACCTCTTTCTCGCCGATGTCGAGCTGCACAAGGCCCGGCTAACCGCAGATGTCGCCCCCGATTTCGCCGAAGCGCTCTACGCCAGGGCGGTCTGCCGCGAAAAAGCCGCAGGGACGATCGAATGACTTCGGCGTTGTCTCAACTGACCCGATCCGGAGGTACAAACATGAAGCATCTGTTGAGCGGTGTTGCGATCGCCGCGGTGATGGCGATTGCCGCACCGGTCTGGCCGCAAGCCCCGACGGCCCCGTCCTCTCCTGTCGTCCCGCCGAGCAATCCCCCGGCCACCTCGGCGGCTCCGCCGTCAGCCCCTCCGCCTGCTGCCGCGTCGGACAGCGCTGCGGCTTCTCGCTCGACGACCGGGACCGCCGCGGCAGGCGCTCCAGGGTCCCGGGTTAAGCGTCCGGTGCGCCGAGCGCCCAGCGGCATCGGCACATCGAGCGACAGGGTCGCCGATCAGCTGAACCGCGCGGAGCTGGGCCGCACGTTTCCACCTGCCGCCTCGGCGGCGCCGGTCGTGCCAGCGCCGCCGGCTTACGCGCCGGCATATCCGCCGCCATATCCGCCGCCGCCCTATCCCCCGCCCTGGGGCTATCCGCCGCCCCCTCCGCCGCCTCTGGGCTTCCCGCCGCCCTGGGGCTCTCCGCCGCCCCCTCCGCCGCCTCCGGGCTTCCCTCCACCCTGGGGCTCTCCGCCGCATCATCCGCCGCCCTGGGGCTTTCCGCGGCCTTATTGAGCAAGAGGGGGCAGCCCCCGGCGGGTCGACGATGCGCCGGGCGGCGACGCAGGCCGGCGATGGCGGAATGCGACGCGCGGGTTGCCGGTCGGCGAGCGAGGGGGTAGGAAACCGTCCTGCTCGCCGGGCGGCGCGCGCATTAGCGCCGCCCCGGCGGGCGCGTCGACACGCGAGTGCGGGCCCGTGCTGGTGGTTCATGCCTATATCGAGGTCGCCGAGCTTGATCGCGGCATCGAGTTCTATTGCGGCGGGCTCGGCCTCTCGCTGAAGCGGCGGCTGAGCTCGAATTGGGTTGAGCTCGGCGGCGCCAATCTCCCGATCTTTCTGCTCGGCAACCGCACACCGGTCGCAGAACTTGGCGATGCCCGGGTGGCGCGGGATTTCCATAGGCATTGGACCCCGGTGCATCTCGACTTCGTCGTTCCGGACCTCGATGCCGCCGTGGCACGGCTGACCGGGCTGGGCGCCTCGCTCGACCGTCCGGTCCAGATCCGTGATTACGGACGCATGGCTAACCTGGCCGACCCGTTTGGCAACGGCTTCGATCTGATCGAATTCGCCGGCGCCGGTTATGACGGCATCTCGCGGTCGTGAAGCGGCGGGTGTAGGCTGGTCTTCATGATGAGCGCGCAAGGAGAGGTCCGATGAACGATGTCATGCCGGTCCGTCAACTCGCTGCCAATTCACGCCCGATCAGCCCGGCCAAATTTGCGCATTTCGTGCTGCGCACCGGGCAGATCGACCGGATGTCCGAGTGGTACCAGACCGTGCTCGCCGCGCGGATCGTGTTCCGCGACGAGAGGCTGTGTTTCCTCAGCTATGACGACGAGCATCACCGGCTCGCGCTGATCCAGATCCCGGGCCTTGCGCCGCGCGACGCGCAAGCGGCCGGGACCGACCATGTCGCCTATTCCTACCGCGATCTTGGGGAGCTGCTGGCGACCTATCGCCGGCTCAAGGAACACGCGATCGTGCCGCATTGGCCGATCAATCACGGTGTCACGACATCGATGTACTACCGCGATCCGGACAACAACCGGGTCGAGCTGCAGATCGACAATTTCGCCACCGTCGAGGAGCTGCAGGGCTATTTTCAAAGCCCGGCCAACCCGGTCGGCGTCACCTATGATCCGGAGCAGCTGGTGCGCGAATATGAGGCCGGCGTGCCGATCGCCGATCTCTTGCGCATCCCGCCTCTGCCTGCAGGCACGACGCCCTGGGACATGCTCAGCCAGCACTAATACCGCACCTTCGATATTTGATCCTCGCTCAGCACAAAAGCGCTGTCGTCCCGGCTTTCGCCGGGACGACAGTTTCTTAAGTTCGAGGGGATGACCGTAACGGCCGCCACAGCTGGGACGACCTCCCTCCCGGACTCGGTCGAGACTCGCGCCTCCTGGGTTGTCGCGCTGACGGCGCTCGGCATCTACACCGTTTCGTTCGGCGCGCCGACGATCACGGTGGTGGCGCTGAAGCCGATCGCCGCCGAGTTGGGCGGCGCCCGCTCGGTCCCGGCACTCGCCTTTGCGCTGGCCTGGCTCGGTTCGGCCGCCGGCGGGATCGCAATGGGCTGGGCGGCCGAACGGGTCGGGGTGCGCTGGACCGTCATGTTCGGCGCGTCGATGATCGGGCTTGGCCTCGTGATCTCGACGCTCGGCGGGCAAACCGCGCTTTATCTCGGGCATGGCCTGTTCATCGGCCTGATCGGCAACGCCGGGATCAACGCGCCGCTCTACGTCTATGTCGCGCGCTGGTTCGATCGCCGACGCGGCATCGCGATCGCACTCATTTCATCGGGGACATACCTCGCCGGCACGATCTGGCCGGTGCTGTTCGAACGCGGCATCGCTTCGGTCGGCTGGCGCCACACCATGCTGATTTATGCCGTCTTCGAGATCGCGGTGATCCTCCCGGTCGCTGTCCTGGTCTTTGGCCAGGCACCCGCCGCGAGTAGCACGAGCGCGGCCGCGGGGCCGCCAAGCGGCGCGCCGGTTCTCGGGCTGCCACCGCGGACCGTGCAGATCCTGCTGTGCATTGCCGGGTTTCTGTGCTGCGTGCCGATGGCGATGCCGCAGGGTCATCTGGTGGCATTTTGCAGCGATCTCGGCCTCCCGGCGGCACACGGCGCGGCGATGCTGTCGCTGTTGCTCGGCTGTGCGTTCGTCAGCCGAGTGGGCTGGGGCTATGTCGCCGACCGGATCGGCGGCTTGCGCACGGTGCTGGCCGGCTCGGTGTGCCAGATCACGGCGATGACCGGGTTTCTGCTGACCCAGGACGAGGCCGGCCTGTTTGCCGTTGCCGCCATCTTCGGGCTCGGCTTCAGCGGCATCATCCCGGCCTATGTGGTAGCGATCCGCGAGCTGTTTCCCGCGGCCGAAGCCTCCTGGCGGATCCCGACGCTACTGCTGTTCAGCGGCTCGGGAATGGCGGCAGGCGGTTGGCTGGCCGGAGCGATTTATGATTTCGCCGGATTTTACGGCGCCGCCTTCGTCACCGGCATCGCGTTCAATCTCGTCCATATTATGATCATCGGCACGCTCGTGCTGCGGCCAGGGCAACGAGTCCAGGTTAACCCGGTGATGGGCTGATGAGGGAGTGGAGATAATCGGTATCCCATCCGGCGAGTTTGCGGCGGGTTTTGATCGATCGCTTGTCGCCGGCACCGCGGACCAGGTTGATGGCGAAGTGCCGGACAACGGCCATGTTTTTGGCGCCATGGCCGATCCGTACGCGGGACTGGTCCTCCTTGAACTGGACATCGAGCACGGGATTTCGCAAATGCCTCTTCTTCCAGGAGGCATCCTCGAATCATGACCCGCCCGCCGGCGCTATCAAAATCTACCATCTCAATCGTTAACCTGACCTCGGCGCCCTGGCTCAGGCGCCCTGGCACTTGCTGCCGGCGGCTCCTCGGTCAACTGATACAAATCCATCCGGCGGATCTCCAGCGGCGTTCCCTTGCGCGCCCAGATCCTGACCTCAAAATCCGCGTGATCGTCGCTATCCCAAACCGTAAAAATCAGCTCGAAGCGCTGCCAGCGCGCGATCGACAGAAGACGAAACTTGCGCAATCCGACGAGCTGCCGCGCGTCGTCGCAGACGACGTCGAGCTTGAAATTGGTCAACACGGGCAGCCGTTGATAAAGCCGCGCATCGACCGTTACCGCATAGGTTCCCGCCGCGAGATTGATGTACGGGCCATAGACCAGCGTCCCGGACGGTGCGCCCTTGATGCGTTTGACCGTGGTGCCGGCGATCGCGGCTGCGTCGCTGAGGCGAAAGCCGCGTTGAAAGAACGGGCCGTCGCCGGCAAGGATCGGTCGTCGGACGAACTCTGTCCGGTTCTGACGCGGCCGTGGGGCCAGCCAGCCGGCAAACTTGTGCCATGGCCAGGAGCGCAGTGTGGCAACCTCTTCGGCCAGCTGCCAGCTGCGCCTTGTGGCGCTGTCGCGCGCCCGTCGGGTTTGCGCTAGTTCCGTTTCGAACGCCTGGATTGCCTCCTTGTCGCGCCAGCTTCGCACCCGCAGGGCTTGCAACTCGCGCCGCAAGGCTTTGTTGCTGCCGACCAACAGCGCGATGTCGTTGTCCCGGCGGCGGATCCGGTCGCGTTCCGCGTCGCGCGCGGCGATCAACCCGGCGATTGCATCCGGCGTCTCGGCCGATGCCGGCAGCGCTGACATCGCCGGCGAGCCGGGATCAGCGATGGCGGGGGACGGCACTGCCGCCGCGTCACTTGCCTCGAGCTGGCGCACCCGCTCTCTGTCCAGGGCCGACCGCGCGGGGGGCGCGAAAGCGGCGGGAATCGCGAGCTCTGCAAAACCCGATTCGACAAGCCATTGCAGATAGGCCAGACGGCCGCTCGCCTGGTCGACATCGAAGCGATATCGCAGATCGGCATGACGCTGCCAAATCTCATCGAAAAGAACGCTGATCGGCAGGTCGGGCAGATCCGCCCGGATGTTGCTCGGCGCATTGAGGACAGAAACGGCGCGCGCAAACACCTCGGAGGCATCGCCATCGACAGCCGGGCTATGCCGTTCGTAGACACTGCGAAGCAAATCCGGAACCGGTATCCCGGAGGGCGTCAGGACCTCGCTATAAATCGGCGGCGAGCGCTCTTGGCCGAACCGGCCCTCCTCGCGGACCTTTTTTTGATAACAGGCGAAAAGCCCCGCGAACGGCTGGTATTCGCGGTGAAAATACCGGGCCAGGTACTGCTCCGAATCCAACTCTCGCAAATTCCATTGGCTGTAATGCACGAAACGTAACGGCCATCCCGCCGCGGTCCACGCCCCGCCGAGGCAGCTCAGCGGCCGTTCGTGCGCGTTCCAATAGGCGAAATTATAACCCGGATGCCGCAATACCACGACGCCGTCGCATATCGACGGCGCGAGCTCGAGCCATTTCTGGTCGCCATAAGGGCCTTCGGGGTGGTCGTTGGTACAACCGGTTCTAACCCGTTCGCACCACCAGGCGACGAAGGCGCGCGCCTGCGCGCTCGGGGCGACGGCAAGAAAACCCGCATTGAATGAGCCGGACCGCAGCAGCGCCCGTTCGCTGTCCTGATCGGATCCGGGCCGCAGGATATGCGGGGTCAACACAAGGTTGGCGCCGTGAGCGAGCGCAGCCTCGGCTTCGGACAAGGGCGAAAAAAGTTCGATGTCCGAATCGAAATAATAGATCGGCTCGTCCGGCAATTTCCCGAAAAGATGCCGAATGAGCCACGGCTTCAACGCAAAGCAAAGTTCGGCAGTCGAATAGCGGAAGCGCATGTCGGCAAGGCCGCCGAGGGACAGCTGTTCGGCCGAGATGACGAGATCGTACAAATCCTTGAAAATCCGCGGCGGCGCGTCGTAATCGGGAACCAGTACAGTCAGCCGGGCATCGGGATAGCATTCTCGTGCGGAGCGGGCAAAGATGCGGCTTTGTGCCGCGCGATCGGCGGTCGCTATCGTGACGAGGGTTGCCCGCCCGCTATTGGCACTGCCGGAGCGCCCCGGCTTCACCTGAGTGTCCCGGGACCAACT
>CAYMRQ010000007.1:0-5857 GCA_964392845.1 uncultured Rhizobium sp. | reverse complement strand
ACGCTCTGCCCTCGTCCATCGATGCCCCGGTTAGGCGCGCGAGGGCGCCTCAGGCCCCGTCCAGACCCCGATCACCTGATCGGACCGGCGCCGTTCAGGCACGGTGTCGCGCATCATTTCCCCCTCGATCGGTCGCGATTTGATTACCTTCCCACAATCAGACAAGCGGTGGAAGGGCCTGCCCCAGGCCTGGGCCTGGCGGTCATCAGTCGATTTTGGCGCAGCGCGGCGACCGGGTTTCCGATCGATTTTATCCGCTCCGGCCGCCGGGTCTTGTGCGGCGTCTTTTCCTTGCCGGAAATGCAGGAAACCACGGATATTATCGCGAAGGCGCAGATAGAACGGGGCGCAGGCGCGGGATTAAATCCGATCGGCTGCCTGGTACGGTCTGCGCGGGCTCCCGGCGATGTGGATCGCGGGCAGCACCGTTTCCGGACGGGATGGTTTACAGGCGGCGCTGTGATGACCTCGGCACGAAACTTTCTCGAACCTCAGCCATACCGGATAGAAGCGGGCGATTCCGGACCATCCGACATCGCAGATCTCCGCAAGCCCTCCCGGCGGAGGCCTTGGGTCGAGATTGCGCGCCGCGCACGCACCCTTGTCGGCGACAAGCGGCATCAGCCCGGTCGCCCGCGCCCAGTTCTGCAGCGCCCGGCCGTGCGCTACGGATTGGGCGTCGGATTTGTCACAGTCGCTATTGCGGCCGCGTTTCTGATCGAAGGCTTGACCGGCAGATTTCTGACGTTTCCGTTTTACGCCGCGGTCGTCGCCAGCGCGTGGTTTGGGATCGGGCCCGGCTGTTTGTCGTTCATTCTGTCGGCGCTGGCGGTCGCGGATTTTTGGACCCCCGAGCGCTTCAGCTTGAGCATCGAGCCGGCGGAATGGCCGGTGTTCGGGGCATTCGTCGGCTTCGCGCTGCTGAGCCTTGCCTGGAGCTCGCAGCGCCGGCGCGCGCAATATGTGCTCGAGGCAACCGTCCAGCAGCGCACCGCCGACCTGCTGCGTGCCAACGCCGCGCTGCAGGTCGAAATCGCCGAGCGGATAGCGGTGGAAGCAGAGCTGCGGCACAGCGAAACCCTGCTCGCCCAGGGCCAACAACTCAGCCGCACGGCGAGCTGGACGTTGCAAATGCCGGAAGGCGATATGCAGTGGTCGGCCCAGCTCTTCGACATCCTCGGTCTCGACGGCGGTATGGAGGCGCCGTCCTACCGCTTGCTCACCGAGCGGATGCACCCTGACGACCGCCCGCGTTTTGCCCGGGCGGTGGAGCGCGCAATTGAGGAAAACAGCGACTTTTCCTGCGAGGCCCGCATCGTCATTCCCGGCGGGCCGACCAAATACGTGCAAGCCGTCGGCGAGGTGAGGCGCGGCGCGGCCGAAGGCGTCGAGTTCATCGGGACCATCATGGATCTGACCGAGCGCAAGCGGACCGAGCAGGCGTTGCGCGATGCCGAATCAGAGCTGGCCCGCACGCTGCGCCTGGCCACGCTGGCCGAGCTTGCCGCCACGATCGCACACGAAATCAACCAGCCGCTTGCCGCGATTACCGCGAATGGCAGCGCGTGTGTGCGCTCTCTGGCCCATCGGCCGCCGATGCTCGACACCGCGCGCGAGGCGGCGGGCTGCATCGTTGCCGACGGCCACCGCGCGGGCGACGTGATCGCCCGGATCCGCGCGCTGTTCAACAAGGAGGACCCGGACCAGCTTCTGTTGAACGTCAACGACATCGTCCAGCATGTCCTCGATCTGTCGCGCGGCGCCATCGACCGACAGCACGTCGTCGCGCGGACCGAACTCGCGAAATCGCCTCTATTGGTCATGGGCGATCCCGTGCAGTTGCAGCAGGTCATGATGAATCTGGTCACCAACGCCCTGGAAGCCATGATCGGGATCGTCGATCGGCCGCTTCTGCTGACCATCCGGTCCGAGGTCGATCGCGGCGGAGCCATTGGCGTGACCGTAGAGGATTCGGGGCGCGGACTCGACCCGGATCAGGTCTCTCGCATCTTCGACAGCTTCTACACGACGAAACCGGACGGCATCGGCGTCGGGCTCGCGATCAGCCGCTCGATCATCGAGGCGCATGGCGGCTCTTTATGGGCCTCTCCCGGGCGGCGCGACGGCGCGAGGGTTGGCTTTAGCTTGCCGCTAGCGGGCGGCGTCGTCGAATGACCAGGGAAACGAGTCCGCTACACCAAAGAGCTACGGCGGTGTTCCTTAATCGGTAGCCCGATGTCTTCCCGGCCGATCGATCCGACAGTGATGACTGGAGTATTGTCTGCCCGGTGCAAGGATGGGCATGTTTCCCGATGGAACCGCTGATCGCGATCGTGGACGATGACAAGGAGGTTCGCGACGCTCTCCATCGAATGTTGAACTCACACGATTTCGATTCGGAAGTCTTTGAATCGGCCGAACAATTCTTGAGAAGTCGCGACAATGTATCTTGTCTGATCCTGGACGTAAGGATGCCGGGAATGACCGGCCTGGCGCTCCACGATTACTTGATGGCCACGGGTTGCCGAATACCGACAATCCTGATAACAGCTTGCCCCACGAGCGGTGAGCGAAGACGGGCCATCGCCAGCGGGGTAGCCTCGTATTTGGCCAAGCCGCTGAGCGAGGAGATTCTGCTCGACACCATTCGTGAGGCACTGGAAGACGGTAAGCACGCCGAAGGTGCATGCATGCGTTAGGCTTGGTACGGAGACCGAGGATTTGACTTGAGCGAAGGCCCTCTTGCGCCGGTGGCGGCGGGTTCGTCGCGCGGCGGACTGTTACCGCTTCATTTGCGGCGGCTCGAGGGGGAGGCGATCGCGATCTTGCGCGAGGTCGCCGCCGAGTTCCGCAACCCGGTATTGCTCTATTCGATCGGCAAGGATTCGAGCGTGCTATTGCACCTCGCGCGCAAGGCGTTCCATCCCGGGAAGCCGCCGCTGCCGCTGCTCCATGTCGACACGAATTGGAAGTTCCGCGAAATGATCGAATTTCGCGACGCGACGGCGCGGCGCCTCGGGCTGGAGCTGATCGTCCATGTCAACCGGGAAGGGCTCGAGCGCGGCATCGACCCTATCGCGTCAGGCTCGGCGTTACATACCGAGGTGATGAAGACCGAGGCGTTGAAGCAGGCGCTCGATCGACATGGTTTTGATGCGGCGGTCGGCGGGGCGCGGCGCGATGAGGAGAAGAGCCGGGCAAAGGAGCGGATCTTTTCGGTGCGCGGCACCGATCATGTTTGGGACCCGCGGCGGCAGCGGCCGGAACTCTGGCATCTGTACAATACCCGGCTGGGGCCGGGCGAGACGATGCGCGTGTTCCCGTTGTCCAACTGGACCGAACTGGACGTCTGGGAATACATCGGGGCCGAGAGGATCGATGTCGTGCCGCTTTATTTTGCCAGGAAGCGGCCGGTGGTCGGGCGAGGCGGGGTGTGGATCATGGTGGACGACGACCGGCTGCCGCTCTTGCCGGGGGAACGTCCCGAGTTGCGCGGGATACGGTTCCGCACGCTGGGCTGCTACCCGCTGACCGGAGCGATCGAGTCGGCGGCGGCGACGATCAGCGAAATCACCGCCGAGCTGCGGCTGTCGCGCCACTCCGAGCGGCAGGGCCGGCTGATCGACAGCGATGAAACCGCCTCGATGGAGCGCAAAAAGCGTCAGGGGTATTTCTGATGCCCGATGACCGCACCCGGATGCCCGCAGCGGCGGACAAGAGCCTCTTACGGTTGCTTACCTGCGGCTCGGTCGATGACGGCAAATCGACGCTGATCGGCCGGCTGCTCTACAATGGCGACTTCATCATGGGCGACCAACTCGTCGCGCTGAAGGAGGAGTCGCGGCGCTTTGGCACGACCGGCGGCGATATCGATTTCTCGCTGTTGCTCGATGGGCTGGAAGACGAACGCCAGCAGCG
This sequence comes from uncultured Rhizobium sp., assembly GCA_964392845.1. GTDB lineage: Bacteria > Pseudomonadota > Alphaproteobacteria > ATCC43930 > CGMCC-115725 > DATARH01. Next base: position 1,939 of record CAYMRQ010000007.1, on the reverse strand, counting down.
CATCACCATCGATGTCGCCTATCGGTTTTTTTCGACGGTGCGCCGTTCTTTCATCGTCGCCGATAGTCCCGGGCACGAGCAATACACGCGCAACATGGCGACCGGCGCCTCGACCGCCGATCTGGCGGTGCTGCTCGTCGACGCGCGCAAGGGCATTCTCGCCCAGACCAGGCGACATTCGCTGATCTGCTCCTTGTTCGGCATCCGGCATATCGTGCTCGCGGTCAACAAGCTCGACCTGGTCGGGTTCGACCGCGCCGTATTCGACCGAATTGCAGAAGATTACGCGCGTTTTGCCACCGCTCTCGGCTTTGCCTCGCTGGTCATGATCCCGCTGTCGGCGCGCTATGGCGATAATTTGACCGAGCGCTCGGCGCGCACCCCCTGGTACGGCGGGCCGAGCCTGCTCGATTACCTCGAAACCGTAGACGTTACGGATGCGCGCGGGGATCGGCCATTCCGGTTTCCGGTGCAGTGGATAAATCGCCCGAGTGGCGACTTCCGCGGGTTCGCCGGGACAGTGGCGGCGGGTTCGGTGGCGCCGGGCGACCCGGTCCTGGTGATGGGCTCGGCCCGCGTGTCGCGGGTCAAGCAGATCGTCACCTTCGACGGCGTCCTGCCGCGGGCCGCGGCGGGCGAGGCGGTGACCCTGACTTTGGATGACGAGATCGATGTCTCGCGCGGCGACCTCCTGGTCGATCCGCAGGCGCCCGCGGAGTTCGCCGACCAGTTCGCCGCGCATCTGGTGTGGATGAAGGAGGAGGTACTCGTCCCCGGTCGCTCCTATTGGCTCAAGCTCGGCACGCGCACCGTATCGGCGACAGTCACCGCGCTGAAGCACCGGATCGACGTCGATAACGGGGCGCATGTCGCGGCGCGTACGCTCGGCCTCAACGAGATCGGCTTCTGCAATCTGGCGACCAGCGTGCCGGTTGCCTTCGACCCTTATGTGAAAAGCCGCGACACCGGCGGCTTCATCCTGATCGACCGCCTGACCCAGGAGACCGCTTCGGCCGGGGTCATCGCCTTCGCGCTGCGCCGGGCCAGCAACATCCATTGGCATCAATCGGCCATCAGCCCGGGACAGCGCGCCGATCTCAAGGGACATCGACCGGCGGTGCTGTGGCTCACCGGCTTGTCCGGCGCCGGGAAGTCGACGATCGCCAATCGGCTCGAGCAAAAACTGTTGGCGATCGGCTGCCATACCATGCTGCTCGATGGCGACAATGTCCGCCACGGGCTCACCCGCAACCTCGGCTTTACCGATACCGACCGGGTCGAGAACATCCGGCGGGTCGGCGAGGTCGCCCGGCTGATGGGCGATGCCGGGCTCATCGTGATCTGCGCGTTCATTTCGCCGTTCCGCGCCGACCGTCAGATGGCACGCGAGATTGCCGCGCCGCATCCCTTCGTCGAGGTATTCGTCGATACGCCGATCGCGGAATGCATCCGGCGCGATCCCAAGGGCCTCTACGCCAAGGCGGAGGCTGGCGCGATCCCCAATTTTACCGGCATCGATTCCGCGTACGAACCGCCGCAGAACCCCGACATTCGCCTGGCCACGATTGGCCACGACCCGGAAACCCTCGCCGATCAGCTCGTCGAGGCGTTGCGCCGCCGCGCCATCCTTGCCTGACGGCCGGGGTCTCATGCAGCACGCGCTTCCGGACCCCTTGTTCTTACTCGGCCCTCGGCATGGAAGAGATACAAGTCGTGCGCCCGGCGGTAAAAGGACAGCACCAGCTTTGCTGGGCGGCGCGCCTCGCCCGCCTCTTGCCGATCGCCGATTTGCGGTTGCGCGAGGCGAGCCGATAACCCCTCTCCGCACCGCAGGAGACTCGTTGCGAATCGCGGCCGAACCGGGGTGTCCTCAACCAACGGTTGGGTCATTGATTCTCCCGTTCGCTGAATCTGCAAGGAATAAGCAGCAAATCTCTCG
>CAYMRQ010000006.1:43538-50871 GCA_964392845.1 uncultured Rhizobium sp. | reverse complement strand
CCGGCGTCGATCGCGTTCTCGACCAGCTCCTTGACCGCCGCCGCCGGCCGCTCGATGACCTCGCCGGCGGCGATGCGGTTGACGACGGTGGGCGGCAGCTGGCGGATCTTCATACCGCGCAGTCTAGCCGATCCGATGCAAGGAGACGAGCCGGGTCTCAATGGCGGCTCCGCTCAACGCCCGCCGCGACCTGCCGCCTCGGCCATCGCGGCATCGCTGCGTTGGCCGAGTCGCGCAGGCGCTTTGGCGCCGCCGATCGATAGCGCGCCGGAGACGCAATCGGCACTGCCCGACCGCTTGTAGCCGAGGCTGCGACGCAGCAGAACGCCGAGCACCAGCCACAGCACAACCGGCCCGAGCTGGAGGCCGGCCAGCCTGGTCGTCGCCATCGTCACCAGGGGCGCGGCCAGCAGCGCGACAATCGCGATCCGCTCCCACGCCAGAAAGCCGGTCCGCATCCCCTCGCGGCCCAGCCAGGCGCAGGCGAAGATCAGGATGACCATGTCATAGTCCAGGGCGTAGGGCGTCGCGAGAAAGATCGCCACCATCAAACCGGCCGCTTTGATCTCGATTGGCCCGGAACCGCGCCACGCGATCGCCACCGCGACCGCAGCCAGCGCGCCGGAGACCGCCTGCGCCGCATAGGCGATCGGAGGAGCGGCCCCCAATACCCGCAAGGCCGAGAACACGGTCGGCATGCGGTGCCAGAAGCTGACGCCGGAGGCGCCGGATTCGAGCAGACCGCGCGCCACAAGCATCTGATCGAGGAACCCGGCCCAGGTCGCGCCGCCGAACAGCGCCAGGCTGGTCAGCCCGAGCAGCGTCACGGTAGCGCCTGCCGCGACAAACGCGCGCCAGCGGGCGCCGGCGGCAAGCGCGACCGGCAGCAGCAGCGCGATTTGCGGCTTGTAGCCGAGGCATCCCAGGCAGATGCCGGCGAGTACCGGCCGCCGGTCGATGACCGTCAGCCCGCCCGCCAGCAACGCGGCGGTGAAGTAGCCGTTCTGGCCGCTGACCAGATTGAGCAGAGCCGGCGGGGCACCGACCAGCGCGACCGACGCGGCACGCCAGCCGACCAGGCGCCGCAGCAGCGCAAAGCACGCGCCGGCGCCGAGCACGGTCCAGACGATCAGCCCGGGGACGAAAGCGAACAGCGCAAGCGGCAACGAGAGCAGCATCGCGATCGGCGGGTAGCCATAGCGGTAGCCATAGAGCATGAATTCGGGGCCCTCGCCGGTCGTCGCCTGCTCGAAGGCGTAAAACCGGAGAGGGTCATAGGCGAGGCTCGACTGCCCGCTGGCGGCGAGTTGCGCGCCGGACCAGTAATTGATGAAGTCGCCGGCGAGCCGATCGCCCTTGCCGTCGGTCAACCCGACCGCCGTATGCGTCACGACATGGGCGACGAGGAGGGCGAGCGACATCGCCGCAAACGCAACGCCCCAGCGCATCAGCCGTTCGCGGGTGATCCATCGCGCGAGGCGCACCGCATCGATCGCGCGGCGCAGCCGGCGCCGCTCGGCATCGTCCAGTGGCGCGGCGCGCCGCACCGCCACCAATAGCAGCAGCAGCAGCGCCGGGAAGCCAAGCTGCAGCGAGGTCAAGAGATGCACCGGCGGCATCAGCGCGGGAGCCAGCCAGGCGAAGAGAAAAACCTCGCGCTCGCCGCGGCGGAACCCGCTGCCGAGCCCGAGCAGCGCCAGCCAGGCGATCGCCAGCGCCGCCCAGGTCAAATCGTAATAAAAGAGATAGGGCGAAACCAGCAGCGAGCCGGCAACCAGGGTCGCCGCCTTGGCTTCGAACGGGGCGGTGCGGCAGCGCCACGCCCGCCACACGCAGCTCGCGGCAAACAGCGCGGCTGCCCCTTGCAGGAGGCTCGCCACCGCCACCGGCGCGCCGAGCGAGAGCGCGAACACGTAGGGGCTCGGCATCGTGCCCCAGGGGACCGCGCCCGCATCGGCCATCGCCTGGGTGATCGGCAGGTGGTGGAGAAACGCCGCCCAGGTGTCCCAGCCAAACGCCAACAGGCTCGCCGCGGCGAGCGCCAGCACCGTCGCAGCAGCGGCGGCGATACTGCGCCACCTTCCCTCGGCAAGCAGCGCCAGCGGGAACAGCACCGCGAGGTGCGGCTTCACCGCCAGGAGCCCGATCAGGATCCCGGCGGCCAGCGGGCGGCGGTCGAGCCAGATGAGGGCAAACCCGGCGAGCGCCGCGGTCAGCAACGCGTTCTGGCCGTCGAGCAGGGTGATCAGCCCGGCCGGCGCCGCGGCGGCGACGATCCAGGCGCGCCGGTCGGGGAGGATTTGGCGCACCAGCGCCGCCCACAGCGCCGCCGTCCCCAGCACAAAGAGGGCAAGCGCCGCCGGATAGGGCAGCATGCCGAGCGGCGCGACGGCGAGCAGAAAAATCGGCGGGTAATGCCACGGGAACCATATGTTCGGCAGAAACGGCACCGCCGCATGCTGAACCGCGGCGATCGCGGCGCCATCGAAGGCCGCCTCCGGCCGGAGGTCGAGCGCCAGCCGCGCCGCGCTCCAGAAGGCCATGAAGTCGTAGCCGATCGGCTTGCCGCGCGGATCGACGAGATCGGGCAGCGAGCGCCCGACCCAGATTATGAAGACAATCGCGAAGATCGCGACGACCATCCAGGAATAGACGCGGATGCGCTCTGCGTTGAGCCAATGGCGCGCGCTCGCCGCCGCTTCCTCGCCGATTGATGCCCCCTCTGCTGGCCCGTTAGTCGCCACCGCGCCTCGTCCGATCCGCTGCCGCGGCGTCAGCCTAGGTCGGGATCACTTCCGTGTAGTTAAGAATTAGCGCGGAATCCGCTGAAGTTCGATCGCCCCGTTTTTGTGATCCCCAGGCTTGACGCGCGGGAGAGACGATTCGATCCGATCGGACGCTCGTCTGATACCCCAAGTAAGAATGCTCTGAGCGATAGCACAAGCAAGACAGACCGCATTCCCGGAGAATGCGGAAGGGTGCCCGAGTCCGCCGGATGACTCAACGCAAATTGCTCGTCCAAGACGCGATGCCGGGGCAGCCGCGCGGCGGCTGAGGCGGCGCTCGCCGGGGTCGGCGCGTCGCCCGCGGGATGGTTGACTTACCCGGCCGGCGCTATTACATGCTTCAGTGACATGACCAAAGCGCGCGACGAGCTGCGACTTACGATCTCGGCGTCCTAGAGGGCGCCGGCCACCGCTCGTCCGTTTCCCCTCGGGGATCCCTTTCGCGCTCGGTGAATTTCATGGTTTTGATGGTTTCGGTTTATCGCGTGACGGTGCCCCTGGCGCGGTGCGCGCGGCGACTTAGCGCCGGCCGGAGGGTTTGAACCCGCCGGCCCCTTTTGCTTGCCGACTTGCCGCCTCGACCGTTGCAGCGACCGCCGCCCTTTCGACCCGCCTTCTTACGAGCCGACGGGCGGTCCGACCCGGGAGTTCCGCTATGACCGTCATGCCGATCCACAAATACCGGCCTTTCCCCGCCATCGACCTGCCCGACCGCCAGTGGCCCGCGCGGGTCATCGACAAGGCGCCGACATGGTGCTCGGTCGATCTGCGCGACGGCAATCAGGCGTTGGTCGAGCCGATGGGGCCCGAGCGCAAGCGCCGCATGTTCGACATGCTCGTCAAGCTCGGCTTCAAGGAGATCGAGGTCGGCTTCCCGGCGGCGTCGGACACCGATTTCGCCTTCGTGCGCGAGCTGGTCGACAAGGATCTGATCCCTGAGGACGTGACAATCCAGGTGCTGACCCAGGCGCGCGCCGAACTGATCGCGCGCAGCTTCGAGTCGATCCGCGGCGCCAGGCGCGCGATCATGCACCTCTACAACTCGACCTCGACCTTGCAGCGCCGCGTCGTCTTCGCGCTCGACAAGCCCGGCATCGTCGATATCGCGGTCAATGGCGCCCGGTTGATCCGCGATCTGGCCGCCACGATGCCCGAGACCGAGATCCTCTATCAGTACTCGCCGGAAAGCTTTACCGGCACCGAGCTCGATTTCGCGGTCGAGATCTGCGAAGCGGTGATGGATGTGTGGCAGCCGACCCCGCAGAAAAAGGTGATCCTCAACCTGCCGGCGACGGTCGAGATGGCGACCGCCAACATTTATGCCGACCAGATCGAATGGTTCGGCCGCCACATCCGCAACCGGGACTCGATCGTCCTGAGCCTGCATCCGCACAACGACCGCGGCACCGCGGTCGCGGCCGCCGAGATGGGGGTCATGGCCGGCGCCGACCGGATCGAGGGCACGCTGTTCGGCAATGGCGAGCGCACCGGCAATGTCGATGTGATGACGCTGGCGCTCAATCTGTTCAGCCAGGGCGTCGATCCGGGCCTGGCGATCGCCGATATCGACGAGATCGTCCGCACCGTCGAATACTGCAATCAATTGCCGGTCCATCCGCGTCACCCCTATGCCGGAGAGCTGGTTTACACGGCGTTTTCCGGGTCGCACCAGGACGCGATCAAAAAGGGGTTCGAGGCCCTCGAAAAGCGCAACGACGCGCTGTGGGAGGTGCCCTACCTGCCGATCGACCCCAAGGATCTCGGCCGCACCTATGAGGCGGTGATCCGGGTCAACAGCCAGTCCGGCAAGGGCGGGGTCGCCTTTGTCTTGAAGGCCGATCATGGTCTCGACCTGCCGCGCGGGCTGCAGATCGAGTTCAGCCGGATCGTCCAGGAGGTCGCCGACCGCACCGGCAAGGAGCTGACCGGCCGCGACATCTGGTCCTTGTTCGAGGAAACCTATTTCGGCCGCGGCGGCGTGCGTCTGGTCGACTATACCCTGCTGCCCGAGCCGCGCCCGGGCGAGCGCCGCATCGTCGCGACGATCAGCACAGGGGGCGGGGAAGCCGGCGCCGAGCGGCATATCGAAGGCGTCGGCAACGGGCCGATCGCCGCCTTTGTCGACGCCCTCAAGCGCGATTGCGGCATCACGCTTACCGTGCTCGATTATCACGAGAACGCGGTCGGCGCCGGCGCCGACGCGCAGGCCGCCGCCTATGTCCAGATCTGCGGCACCGGCCCCGGTGGGGCCCCGGATGGAGCTGGGGCGACGCTCTACGGGGTCGGCATGGACAGCGACATCGTCACCGCCTCCTTAAAGGCGGTGGCGAGCGCCGCCACCCGCGCCGGGCCAGCTTTCGGCCCCAGCTGACGCATCGCACTCCCCTCCCCCGCAAGCGGGGGAGGGCCAGGGTGGGGGCGGGCGGCATCGGCAAGACCGCCAGGGAGGAAAACGATGATCACGATCCTCGATCTCACGAGCGAACTCGCCAAGCTGAAGACGCTGCGCGGGCGGACGCCGACGACGAAGGCGGCCGAGCGGCAGGGCGCGTTCGCCAAGCTCGCCGAGTACCGCGACGGCGGCATCTTCACCGCCAAATTCGCCGGCCGCGGGCCGTGGGAGCGCCACCAGACCGGCGATGAGCTGGTGCAGATCGTCGACGGCACCACGACGATGCACCTGATGACCGCGGACGGGCCGCAATCCCTCCAATTGACCGCGGGGATGATTGTCATCGTCCCGCAAGGCACATGGCACCACTTCGAGGCACCGGACGGCGTCACGCTGCTGACCGCGACACCGCAGCCGACCGAGCACCTCGAGATCGACGTCGCCGACCCGCGAACGGTGAAATAGCGCGAGGAATTGAGGCGCCTCCTCCGCGGAATCGCGTGCTAAACTTACGCGCGATCACGTTCGCCTCAATGCGACCTTCATCGGGGCACGGAGGAGGCAGCACCAGGTGCAAGGTGACGGCGGGCCGGGACAGCTGAAGCTATCGAGCCTGATCAGCCATTTCGTAGGCCACGTTTGCCTCGGTGCTGCCGGGTTTGTCGCGTTGGCAATCCCGGCAATTTTATTTTCGTTGGCAGCACATTATCTTGAACAAATTCCTGTCTCTTGGCTGGTTATTCATGTATTTCTTGGGATTCACTATTTCCTGCTCATTGTTGATTCCATCATGTTCACCGCTTACATATTCGTCTCGATCTATGGCGCGGCGAAAGAGTTGATCCGCTACAAGAGGGGCCTGTGATTTGGGCGGTGATCACGGGAAAGCATTCGATATCAAGGCGTTCGCCAGAGGTTTCGGCGAGGCCTTCGACGCTCGTGGATTTGCCGAGGGGTTCCGCTCGGCTTTCAATCTCAAGCAAGCAGGAGATTCGTTTGCCGCCGGCTTTCGGGATGGCGCCGACCTGTTGAGGAAACAGGTGCGGCGGGCAGTCGGCACCCTGCGTCCATGCGAGCAACACGAGCAGATCATCCCAGGTCAATTGTTTCTCCAGCGGCTGCTGGCCGATATGGCCGGCGGTGGCGGAGCCGCGGCAAAGGCGCTGCGCGACATCCGCGACCTGATGCGCCCCTACAATCCGCGGATCGACGCGATCCCGGACGATCATCTGCCCGGCCTGGTCAAGCGCATCATCGAAGACCTAGAGAAGCCCGCCGCTAGGGCGGAGGATTTCACCGGCGCGGTCGGCCGGGCGCTCGCCGAAGCGCAGGCGCGGGCGGCCGAACTGGCCTTTGCCGAAGCTGCGCAGGTGCTCGATGCCGCGCTGGCGCAGACTGGAGCGGAGGACCAGGAAAGGGCGCGTGGGCGAGCGGCGCTGCTGGCCGAGCGCGGCCGGGTCGCCCGGCTGCAACTGCGTTACCGCGAGGCGGCGGGGTTTTATCAACAAGCGGCCGGGGCGGTGGCCTTCGACGCGAAGGCGGCGTGGCGTCAAACGCTTGGAATGGCGGATGCGTATTACGCGCAGGGCAAAGAATTCGGTGACAATGCTGCGCTGGACGACGCCATCAAAGTTTATAAGTCCGCACTGGATTTGACGCCGCGCGAAGAGGTACCGCTCGAATGGGCCGGGACGCAGAACAATCTCGGCAACGTGCTGACGCGCCTGGGCGAGCGCGAGCGCGGCGCGGCGCGGCTTGAAGCGGCGGTCGCGGCCTACCGCGAGGCGCTGACGGAATGGACGCGCGAGCGTGTGCCGCTCCAATGGGCGGGAACGCAGAACAATCTCGGCAACGCGCTGTCGCGCCTGGGCGAGCGCGAGAGCGGCTCGGCGCGGCTCGAAGCGGCGGTCGCGGCCTACCGCGAGGTGTTGACGGAATGGACGCGCGAGCGCGAGCCGCTCGACTGGGCGACGACCCAGAACAATCTCGGCAACGCGTTGACGCGCCTGGGCGAGCGCGAGAGCGGGACGGCGCGGCTCGAATCGGCGGTCGCGGCCTACCGCGAGGCGTTGACGGAATGGACGCGCGAGCGCGTGCCGCTCGAATGGGCGGGGACGCAGAACAATCTCGGCACCGCGCTGTCGCGCCTGGGCGA
>CAYMRQ010000006.1:41883-43438 GCA_964392845.1 uncultured Rhizobium sp. | reverse complement strand
GCGCGAGAGCGGCACGGCGCGGCTCGAAGCGGCGGTCGCGGCCTACCGCGAGGCGCTGAAGGAACGCACGCGCGAGCGGGTGCCGCTCGACTGGGCGATGACGCAGAGCAATCTCGGCGCCGCGCTGCGGAGTCTGGGCGAGCGCGAGAGCGGCACGGCGCGGCTCGAAGCGGCGGTCGCGGCCTACCGCGAGGCGTTGACGGAATGGACACGCGAGCGGGTGCCGCTCCAATGGGCGATGACGCAGAACAATCTCGGCACCGCGCTCGCGCGCATCGGGGAGCGCGAGAGCGGCACGGCGCGGCTTGAAGCAGCGGTCGTGGCATACCGCGAGGCGCTGACGGAATACACGCGCGAGCGGGTGCCGCTCGACTGGGCGATGGTCCAGAATAATCTCGGCACCACGCTGCTGAGCCTGGGAGCGCGCGAGAGCAGCACCGCGCAGCTCGAAGCAGCGGTCGCGGCCTACCGCGAAGCGCTGACGGAATACACGCGCGAGCGGGCGCCGCTCCAGTGGGCGGCGACGCAGAACAGTCTCGGCACCGCGCTGTCGAACCTGGGCGAGCGCGAGAGCGGCACGGCGCGGCTTGAAGCGGCGGTCGCGGCCTATCGCGAGGCGCTGAAGGAACGCACGCGCGAGCGCGTGCCGCTCCAATGGGCGATGACCCAGAACAATCTCGGCAACGCGCTGCGAAGCCTGGGCGAGCGCGAGAGCGGCACGGCGCGGCTGGTGCGGCTAGAGGAAGCGGTTGCCACCCTTGATGCAGCGCTTGCGGTTTTTGCCGGCGCCGGTGCAGACAGATACGCAGACGGATGCCGGGCCAATCGCGAGCGGGCGCTGCAGCTGCTCAATCTGGAACAACCCCCGCCGGTCACGCCACCCGATCGCCCTGTTTGATCTGGATCGCGCGGTTGTCGACGGCGGGGAGCATCTGCGCCGGGTCGCGGGTGACGACGACATCGACCACGGTCGGGCGGTCGGTTTCGGCCATGCCCTGGGCGAGCGCCGGCGCCAGCGCCTCGGGGTCTTCGACGCGGATGCCGCCGACGCCCATCGCGCGGGCCACCGCGGCGTAATCCATCTCGGAGAGATCGGCGGATTGGTAGCGCCCGCCCATCATCGCGTGCTGCAAGGCCTTCACATAGCCCGAGGCGGCGTTGTTGACGACGACGATGGTGAGGCCGAGCCTGGCGCGGCGCGCGGTTTCCAGTTCGCCGAGCATCATGTTGAAGCCGCCATCGCCGCTGATCGCGACAACTGGAATCCCCGGCGCCGCCATCGCCGCGCCGATTCCACCGGGCAGGCCATAGCCGATCGAGGCGAAGCCGCGGTCGGGGATGAAATGCCGACCCGGGACCTTGGTGTCGTAGAGGAGGCCGGTCCAATGCCCGGCGAAGCCGCCATCGGCGACCAGGATCGAGTCTGCCGGTAGTGCCCGGTTCAGCTCGGTGCAGAGCCGCGCCATGTGGATCGGGCGGTCGCGCGAATTGAGCCGCGGCGCGGCGTCTTCGGCCCACGCCGTCATGCGCCCCGGAAATTCCGCGACGTAATCGG
>CAYMRQ010000006.1:29264-41873 GCA_964392845.1 uncultured Rhizobium sp. | reverse complement strand
GCCGCGCGCGCTGCCTTGCCGCTGTCAGCCAGCGCTTCGGCCAGATCTTCGAGCCCGGCGCGGGCGTCGCCCCACAGTGCGATCTCGGCCGGGTGACAGCGGCCGATCTCCTCGGCGACGATTTCGAGATGGATGATCGGGATGTGCTTCGGCAGCAGGGCGTAGCGCTTGGTCGCGATCTCGCCGAGCTTGCAGCCGACAACGATCAGGCAGTCCGAGGCTTCGATCAGCTCGTTGGCAATCCGCGCGTAGCGGCCGAAGAGGCCGACCGAGAGGGCATGCGTGCAGGCGATCCCGCCCTTGCCGCTCATCGTATGCGCGACCGGGATCGACTGCGCCTCGGCGAACGCGGCGAGCGCAGCGTATGCCTGCGAGGTGTGGATGCCGCCGCCGACCAGCAGCAGCGGCCGTTTGGCGGCGGCGATCAGCCGCGCGGCGCGCGCAATGTCGGCGCGGTCGGGGCGGATGCGCCGGGCCGGCGCGGCCAAGGTCGCCGGATCGATCGCGAAATCCTCGGCGGTGAAATCGTAGTTGCCGTGACAGACGTCTTCCGGCACGTCGAGCAGCACCGGCCCGGGCCGGCCCGAGGTCGCGACGGCGAAGGCGCGGCGGGTTAATTCCGGGATGCGGCTGGTCTCCTCGATCCGGATCAGCTCCTTGACCGCCGGCCGCAATATTTCGACCTGGCGGCATTCCTGGGTCATGTTCTTCCAGGAATGGGCGCGGTTGGTGTCGCCGGCGATCGCGATGACCGGGATTCCGCCATTCGTCGCCTCGATGAGGCCGGTGACGAGGTTGGTCGCGCCGGGGCCGAGGGTGCCGTCGCAGATCCCCGGGCGGTTGGTGACCCGGGCATAGGCGTCGGCGGCGAAGGCGCCGCAGCGCTCGTCATTGATCAGGAAATGCCGCATGCCGAGCTGGCCGAGCGCGTCGTAGAACGGCAGCAGCTGAAACCCGCCCATGCCGAACATCGGCCCGACGCCCGACAGGCGCAGCATCTCGGCGAGCGCCCGCCCGCCGGTCATCGGCCCGTGCGGGCGGTTTTGCCGGAGTTGATCGGCTGATGTGGTCATGATTCAAGCCCTTTCGTCATGGCTGCGGCTGGGTTTTCGCCCCTCACCCACCCGTCGCTGCGCGACGGGTCCCCCCTCTCCCCGCTACGCGGGGCGAGGGTAAACAGGGCGGCGCCGTTTGTCTCCCTCTCCCCGCTTGCGGGGAGAGGGTTGGGGTGAGGGGCTGTGGCAGCCGGCAGCCTGTCTACGAGCACGCCTGGCTGTTTAAGCCGCAAAGACTCGTCGGAGCAGCGCCACCGCGTCGCGCGCGGTCATGCCCGGCGCGAGGCCGAGCGACGCGGCCCGAGCGTTGACCCGCGACAGCACCCCGTCCTCATAGGTCGAGCGCGCGTCGCCGATCCGGGCGCTAGCGGCCGACACGCAGGCGGCGGCGATGCCGCGGGCGTCGAGCGCCGGCAGACGCGACACCCCGGCCTCATCGATGCCGATCCCGGCATCGTTGTAGAAAGCGGCGTGCACATCGTATTTGAGCGCGGTCTCCGGCCGGCCGCCAAGGAGGCCCCCATGCGAGCCGGTGACGACAATCGCCTCGCGATGCTCCGGGGCGACGAGCGAGGCTGAATCGAGCGCCCAGACCTGCGGCTTCTCGCTGACCAGCAGGAACGCGGCTTCGAGCGCCGGCGGCGGCGCGTGCCGCACCGGCTCGGCCTGCGTTAACGCCACCGCGGCGTCACGGCAGGCCATCCCCGGGCGAACGCCGAGCGCCGCGGCCAGCCGATTGGCATGACTGATGACGCCGCGCGCCAGCATGTCGGCGCCGTCGCCGATCCGCGCCGTCTCATGGCCGACCGTCGCGGCGGGGATGCCGAGCGCCTCGAGATAATCCAGCCCGCCGATCCCGGCGCGGTCACGGCCGACCCCGGCATCGTTGAAGATCGCCGCGCCGGCCCCAAGCTTGGCCGCGAGATAGGCGGCATAGATCCCGCCATGCGAGGCGTTGACGACGACCGCGCCCTCGGCCTCCTCACCGATCCGGGTGATGCTGTCGGCGGTGACGATCGGCGCGGGATTGGTGGCCAGCATGGCGGGACCTCCCTACAGCAGGTCGCGCAGCATTGCGACGAGCGGCTTGTCGGCCGGCGGCATCGGATAATCCGCGAGTCGGCCCGGGCGCACCCAGGCGAGGCGCTGGCCTTCCTGCGCGGTCACGATTCCCGACCATTTGCGGCAGACATAAAGCGGCATCAGCAGATGAAAATCGAGGTAGGCATGCGAGGCGAAGGTGAACGGCGCGAGGCAGCTCGCCTCGACATCGATGCCGATCTCCTCGGCGAGTTCGCGAATGAGGGCCGCCTCGGGCGTCTCCTCGGGCTGCACCTTGCCGCCCGGAAATTCCCACAGCCCGGCGAGATGCTTGCCTTCCGGGCGCTCGGCCAACAGCACGCGGCCATCGGCATCGATCAGCGCGACCGCCGCGACGAGGACGATCGGGCGCGCCGTATCAGCAATCGGGCGCCCGGCTGCATTGCCTTCCGGGGTCCTTCGAGACGCGCCCTGCGGGCGCTCCTCAGGATGAGGATAACTTTTTGATGGCATTGAGAAAAAGCCTCATCCTGAGGAGCCCGCACAGCGGGCGTCTCGAAGGACGCACCGTGTGAATCCAGCCCTCAGCTGCGGTAGCTGCCGTTAATGTCAATGTAGCCATGCGTCAGGTCGCAGGTCCATACGGTTGCCTGGCCGGAGCCGATGCCGAGATCGACCGCGATGCGGATCTCGAGTCCCGCCATGTGGGCGGCGACTGGCGCTTCGTCATAGCCCGGTACCGCCGCGCCATCGGCGGCGATCTGCACCCCGCCGATGGCGATCGCCAGCCGGTCGCGCTCGACCTTCTCGCCGGCGCGTCCGATCGCCATGACGATCCGGCCCCAATTGGCGTCGCCCGCGGCAATCGCCGTCTTGACCAGCGGCGAGTTGCCGATCGTCAGGCCGATATGGCGCGCTGCCCGGTCGCTGTCGGCGCCGCGGACCTCGATCGTGACAAACTTCGAGGCGCCCTCGCCGTCGCGCGCCACCTGCTGCGCGAGGTCGACCATGACGCCCTCGAACGCGCGGCGGAAATCGGCAAGCCGAGGGTCGTCGGCGCTGGCGATCGGGGCATGGCCTGCCTTCTGCGTCGCGCACAGCAGCACGGTATCGCTGGTCGAGGTATCGCCGTCCACGGTCATCGCGTTGAACGAGCGCTCGGTCGCCACCGACAGCAGGGGCTGCAGCACCGCGGCCGGCAGCGACGCATCGGTGAAGATGTAGACCAGCATCGTCGCCATGTCCGGGGCGATCATGCCGGAACCTTTGGCGAAGCCGTTGAGCCGCACGGTCACGCCGTCGATCGTCGCGGTCGCGGTGGCGCCTTTGGGGAACGTGTCGGTCGTCATGATTGCGCGCGCCGCCGGCTCCCAGGCATCAGCGGCGAGCAGCTCGGCGATTTTCGGCAACGCCTCGACCAGCTTGTTCGCCGGCGGCGGCTCGCCGATCACCCCGGTCGAGGCGATGAACACCTCGTGCGGCTCGCAGCGGAGCAGCCGAGCCGCCGTCTCGGCGGTGGCTTCGACCACCTGCCGACCGGCGCGCCCGGTGAAGACATTGGCGTTGCCGGAATTGACGACGATGCCGCGAATCTTGCCGCCTGGCAGGCACTCCTTGCACCAGTCGACCGGCACGCCGCGCGTCGCCGATTTGGTGAACACGCCGGCGACCGTGCTGCCCGGCGCCAGTTCCGCGAGCATCAGGTCGTTGCGCCCGGCGTAGCGCACCCCGGCCGCATAGGCGGCGAGGCGCACGCCGGGGATCCGCGGAAGCTCGGGAAAGCGATCGGGGGCAAGCGGGGAAAGTGCGGCCATTATCCTCTCTCCGGGGGAATCCTAATCTCCGGGCGCGCGCAGCGCGGGGCGACATCTTGCATATCGCGCCCAGCGGAACAAGCGGTCCGCCGCGCATCGATCAGCGAGCGGATACGGCGCCTGCACTGCTCTCCCTACAATTTAGTTGGTAAACCAGATGATTACCGAAAGTCTATCATGCGATAGAAACTGCTACTTTCAGCTGAATACGGTAATCGCTTCTTAATCAGCCGCGACTCACGCTGTCAGTGCGCGAACAGCGCCAAGAACCTTGCGAACAGCCGAGATGCCAGAGCTTTTGATCGACGATTCCGGTACGGTGTGGCCGGCAGAGCCTGAGATCGTCGCTCGCCGTTTTGGCTTGCGGCACCCGCGTGATTTCGTGTTCCGGGCAATAGACCTCGGGTTTGTCTTTATCACGTTCGGCGCGCGCGGCGTGCGTATCGCGCTTCGACCGCAATTCGTCTCCCGATCGGCGGTTTCGCGTTTGTTTGGCATCATCGGCCGGCGAAATTCGGCGCGCCTCGCGCTGGCGTGCGACGCGCGGCTATCGTCATGGGAGCTTATCGTCGGCGGGGATCGGACGATCGCGCGGATCGAGCAGCTTATGGCCGAGGCGCGGAGCCCGTCGCCGCGGCCACTGCTCATCGACCAGCGCCTGGCCCTGGAGCGCTGCCTCGATGTTGGCGGCGGGCAGCTGTTGCCGATTTTGGAAGCCTGGCTGCAACGGCAAGGTCGATGGGAGCCGGAACTTGATGGGCGCCTGGCGGAGTGGAAGCTGTTGCCGGTTACGGTAATCTCTGAGCAGCCTCGCGCGTCGGAGCGGCTGCTGATCCGACACTGGGGCGCGAACCTCACGATGTTTGGTAAAGCGTGGACACGCGCCGCGTCAGGCCGTGATTTCGAGGATCAGCCCAACGTCGAGGTGAGCCGGTGGCGCGCCGCGATGCTGAGACAGATGGCTGCTGACGGTGCGCCGCGGTACACGATGTCAGATCTCGTGTTGCGCCGGGTTGATTGGGGGCTGATGCGTTTGACATTCTTCCGGCTGGCCCTGCCCTGGCGGACATCCGACGGGGCGGTGCTCGTGACGGCAAGCAACGTCGCGCGTCGCAGGGTGCTCCTGGAGCGGCCGAACCCGGCGAATTGACACCCCGGCGCCGCGAGCCTATCTGTCACTCGTCGCCGTGCGCTGCATTTTTCGCCATCCCATCCCCGTCCCGAGGTTCCCATGTTCGGCGCTTTAGCCCGGCGTCTGTTCGGCTCGGCCAACGATCGCTACGTCAAGAGCCTGGGGTCGCTGGTCGCGCAGATCAACGAGATCGAGCCGGAGCTGGAAAAGCTGTCGGACGAGGCGCTGCGCGCCCGCACCGCCGAATTCAAGGAACGGCTGGGAGAAGGCGCCGAGCTCGACGATTTGCTGGTCGAGGCGTTTGCCACGGTGCGCGAGGCGGCAAAGCGCACCCTGGGGCAGCGCCATTTCGATGTGCAGCTGATGGGCGGCATCGTGTTGCATCGCGGGATGATCGCCGAGATGAAGACCGGCGAAGGCAAAACTCTGGTGTCGACCCTGCCGGTCTATCTGAACGCGCTGACCGGCAACGGCGCCCATATCGTCACCGTCAACGATTACCTGGCGCACCGCGATGCCGAATGGATGGGCCAGATCTATCGCCTTCTCGGCATGAGCGTCGGCTGCATCGTCCACGATCTCGACGACTACCAGCGCCAGCAGGCCTACCGGTGCGACGTCACCTACGGCACCAACAACGAGCTGGGCTTCGATTATCTGCGCGACAACATGAAGTTCCGGCTCGAGGAGATGGTGCATCGCCCGTTCCATTACGCGATCGTCGACGAGGTCGATTCGATCCTCATCGACGAGGCGCGCACGCCCTTGATCATTTCCGGGCCGACCGAAGACAATTCCGATCTCTACATCCAGGTCAACAAGCTGATCCCGGCGCTGGAGCCCGCCGATTACGAGAAGGACGAAAAGCAGCGCACCGTCACCCTGACCGATTCCGGGGTCGAGACGATCGAGGCAGCGCTGCGCACCAGCGGGTTGATGAGCGCCGGCACCCTCTACGACATCCACAACGTCTCGCTCGTCCACCACGTCAACCAGGCGCTGCGCGCGCACAAGCTGTTCGCGCTCGACACCGACTACATCGCCAAGGACGACAAGATCGTCATCATCGACGAGTTCACCGGGCG
This sequence comes from uncultured Rhizobium sp., assembly GCA_964392845.1. Taxonomy (GTDB): domain Bacteria; phylum Pseudomonadota; class Alphaproteobacteria; order ATCC43930; family CGMCC-115725; genus DATARH01. The sequence continues at coordinate 35,746 of CAYMRQ010000006.1, read as the reverse complement.
GATGATGGAGGGACGGCGCTATTCCGAGGGGCTGCACCAGGCGCTCGAAGCCAAGGAAGGGGTCACCGTCCAGAACGAGAACCAGACGCTCGCCTCGATCACCTTCCAGAACTACTTCCGCATGTACCAGAAGCTCGCGGGCATGACCGGGACCGCGATGACCGAGGCGGCCGAATTCGGCGACATCTACCGGCTCGAAGTCATCGAGATCCCGACCAACGAGCCGTGCATCCGCGCCGACAACGACGACGAGGTCTATCGCTCAACCCGCGAGAAATACGACGCGATCGTCGAGCAGGTGGAGGAGTGCCGAAAGCGGCAGCAACCAATGCTGATCGGCACCGTCAGCATCGAGAAATCCGAGGCGCTCGCCGCGCTCTTCAAAAAGCACAGAATCGCGCACAACGTCCTCAACGCGCGCTACCACGAGCAGGAAGCCTATATCATCGCCCAGGCCGGCCGGCCGGGATGGGTGACGATCGCCACCAACATGGCCGGCCGCGGCACCGACATTCAATTGGGCGGCAATCTCGAGATGTGGCTCAAAAGCGAACTCGCCACGATCGAGGACCCCGCCGCGCGCGAGGCGCGCGCAGCCGAGATCCGCGCGCAGATCGACGCGGCGCGCGAGGTCGTGCGCCAGGGCGGCGGGCTTTTCGTCGTCGGCAGCGAGCGCCATGAGAGCCGCCGCATCGACAACCAGCTGCGCGGCCGCTCCGGGCGCCAGGGCGATCCCGGCGCGTCCAAATTCTTCGTCTCGCTCGAAGACGATCTGATGCGGATCTTCGGCTCCGAGCGGATGGATTCGATGCTGCAGCGGCTCGGCCTCAAAGATGGCGAGGCGATCATCCATCCCTGGGTCAACAAGGCGCTCGCCAAGGCGCAGCAGAAGGTCGAGGCGCGCAACTACGACATCCGGAAGCAGCTCCTGAAATACGACGACGTGATGAACGACCAGCGCAAGGTCGTCTACGAACAGCGCCGCGAGATCATGAATGCGCGCGACGTCGCCGCGACCGTCGCCGACATGCGCAACGACTCGATCGCCGCGATGGTTGCGGCATCGATCCCGGAAAACGCGCTGCCCGAGCAATGGGACATCGCCGGACTGCATGCCGAGTGCCTGCGGCTGTTGGCGCTCGATCTGGCGTTCGCCGAGTGGGCCCAGGCGGAAGACATCAACGCCGATACGGTCGAGGAGCGGCTCGTCGCCGCAGCCGACCGCAAGATGGCCGAGAAGACCGCCAATTACGGCACCGACCTGATGCGCATGGCCGAGAAGAGCCTGTTGCTCCAGATCCTCGACCAGACCTGGAAGGACCATCTGCTGTCGCTCGATCATCTGCGCCAGGGGATCAATTTGCGCGCCTACGGACAGCGCGACCCGCTCAACGAGTACAAGCGCGAGGCGTTCGAATTGTTCGAGGGCATGCTGGTCGCGCTGCGCCAGCAGGTCACCTCGGTGCTGAGCCATGTCGAGCTGCGCGTCGAGCCGCCGCCGGAGCCGCCGCCCTTCGCAGAATATTCCTTTGGCGAACCGGCGTCCGCCCAGGGGCAGAGACAGGAGCGCGAGGAAGCGATGGCGGAAGCCGAGGCGCGGATGCCCGAACGCGCCCCGAACGGGCCGACGCGAGCCCGGGCGCCCCGGCCGCAACGCCGCGGGAATGGTAGTGCCGGGGGCAATGGCAGTGCGCGCGGACGCGCCGACGAGCGCCCCGGTGAACGCCCTGGCGAGCGGGGCTCGGCGCCGCGCGCACCGTGGGCGGGAACCCCGCGCAACACCGCCTGTCCTTGCGGCTCAGGCAAGAAGTTCAAGCACTGCCACGGCCGGATCTGACGAAAGCGTTCGGCTTTTGCTGCACCAATATTAAAACCAAGAAGGGTAGGGGCTACTGACGCCTCGCTCAACTCGCCTTGCCCAGGCTCTTCGCCACCATCTCGTAGGTGTTCGGGCTGAGGCCCGGGGCCGCGAGGATGCGGTCGAGTTCGGCGCGCATCAGCTCCTGGCGGGCCGGATCGTAGCGCCGCCATTGCCCGAGCGGCTGGACCAGCCGCGCCGCGGTCGTGGGGTTGGGTTTGTCGATGGCGAGCACCTCGCCGGCGAGAAACCCGTAGCCGGCGCCGCTCGCCGCGTGGAAATGCAGCGGGTTGGCCTGTGCGAAGGTGCCGACCAGCGCGCGCAGCCGGTTCGGGTTGGCACGGCTGAAGGCGGGGTGCGTCGTCAGGGCGCGGACCGCCTCGATCGTGCCGGGCAATGCCGAGCGGGCCTGCAGCGCAAACCATTTGTCGATGACCAGCGGATCCTCTTGCCAGCGGCGATAGAACGCATCGAGCACCGCCGCGCGCTCCGGGCAGTCGATATCGATGAGGACACCGAGCGCGGCCAGGACGTCGGTCATGTTGGCGCCGGCATCAAACTGCGTCTTGCCGAGCCGGGCGCCTTCTGCCCGGTCGCCGGCGGCGAGATAGCCGAGGCACACATTGCGCAGCGCCCGCCGTCCGATCGAGCGCCCGTCGCTGCGATAGGGTCCGGGATCGGCGAGGCGGCGATAGGCCTCCGAGAGCGGCTCGCCGAGCGCCTGGCCAAGGGCGGCACGGGCGCTGTCGCGCGCGGCATGGATCGAATCGACCGCGACCACATCCATTTCGTCGGCGAGGGTGGTCTCGCCCGGCAGCACCAGCGCCTCGGCGGCAAAGGCCGGGTCGCGGTCGGCATCGGCGAGGGTCTGATGCATCGCCGCGACCAGATCGGGATCGAGCGGCGGCATCGCTTGGGCGCGCTGGTGCGCCGCGACCCGGTCGAGCAGCATCCGGGTGGCGACCTGCTGCCCGGCATCCCAGCGCGCCACCGGATCGGTGTCGTGGATCGCAAGAAACTTCAGCCGATCGAGCGGCACGCCCTGGAGCTTGACCGGCGCAGAGAAGTTGCGCAGCAGCGACGGCAGCGGCGGCGCCGGCACATCGATAAAGCGGAAGACCTGATGCTCGCGGTCGGAGACCAGGACGCGTGTGCCGGCGCGGCCTTCGCTTTCGCCGTCGAGCCGGGTCGGCAACTCGTCGCCATTAGGTCCGAGCAGCCCGACCGCGAGCGGGATCGGCATCGGCTGCTTGTCGGGCTGCCCCGGGGTCGGCGGCACCAGCTGCGCGATGTTCAGCTCGTAGGTGCGCGCCTGCGGGTCATAGCGATCCTCGACCGTGATCTCGGGGGTGCCGGCCTGGGCGTACCACAGCGCGAACCCGCCGAGATCGACGCCGCCGCCCTCCTGCATCGCCGCGACGAAATTACCAATCGTCGCCGCCTGGTTGTCGTGGCGCTTGATGTAAAGGTCCATGCCGCGGCGGAAGCCCTCCGCGCCGAGGAGGGTGTGGATCATGCGGATTACCTCGGCGCCCTTGTTGTAGACCGTCGCGGTGTAGAAATTGTCGATCCGCAGATAGCTTTGGGGTTGCACCGGATGCGCCAGCGGGCCGGCATCCTCGGGAAACTGCGCGGCGCGCAGCGTGCGGATATTGCCGATGCGGCACACCGCCGGGCTCCCCTGGTCGGCGGAAAACAGCTGATCGCGAAACACGGTCAGCCCCTCCTTCAGCGACAGCTGGAACCAGTCGCGGCAGGTGACCCGATCGCCGGTCCAGTTGTGGAAATATTCGTGGGCGATCACCGCCTCGATGTTCTGGTAATCGGTGTCGGTCGCAGTCTCGGGCTGCGCCAGCACATAGCGCGTATTGAAGATGTTGAGACCCTTATTCTCCATCGCCCCCATGTTGAAGTCGCTGACCGCGACGATGTTGAACACATCCAGATCGTATTCGAGGCCGAACACCTCCTCGTCCCAGCGCATCGCCTTCTTCAAGGAGGCCATCGCGTGGCCGCATTTGTCCTCGTCGCCGCGCCGCACCCAGATCGCCAGCGCCACCTCGCGCCCCGAGCGGGTGGTAAAACGGTCCGCGACCGCGACCAGGTCGCCGGCGACCAGGGCGAAGAGATAGGAGGGCTTGGGGTGCGGATCGACCCACCGCGCCCAATGCCGCCCATCCGGGAGGTCGCCGTCGCCCGCCGGGTTGCCGTTCGACAGCAGCACAGGAAAGCGCGCCTTGTCGGCGCGGATCGTCACCGTGTAGCGCGCCATCACATCGGGCCGGTCGAGGAAATAGGTGATCCGGCGAAACCCCTCGGGCTCGCACTGGGTGCAGAAATTGCCGCCCGAGATATAGAGCCCGCTGAGCGCGGTGTTGCGCTCGGGGTGGATGCGGGTCTCGATGTCGAGCGCAAAGCTGTCGGGCACCGCCGGCACGACCAGCGCGCCGTCCGCCTCGCGCCGGTAATCGGCAGGGGCGAGCGGCCGGCCGTCGAGCGCCAGCGCAATGAGTTCGAGTTCGTCGCCGTCGAGGCGCAGTGGTGCCCCGGGGGTTGCCGCCTTCGGGTTGCGACGCACGGTGATATGCGAGGCGACGCGGGTCTCGGCCTCGCCGAGTTCGAAGACGAGGTCCACGGTGTCGACCAGGAAGTCGGGCGGAAGGTAATCGGCGAGCCGGGTCGGCAATGGAGGCGTATCAAGTAAGGCGTCGGGCATGGGAAGACACGATCAAGGGAGGCGGCGTTGCAGCTTTATACCTATTACCGCTCGCAGGCGAGTTTCCGCGTTCGCATCGCGCTCAACCTGAAGGGGCTGTCGCATGAAGATACGTTCCTCCATCTGGAGCGCGGCGATCAGTTCAGGCCGGAGTACCGCGCGGTCAACCCGCAGATGGTGGTGCCGACCTTGATCGACGGCGACGTGAAGCTGTTCCAGTCGCTCGCGATCCTCGAATACCTCGAGGAGAAATACCCCGAGCCGCCGCTATTGCCCGATGACATCGCGGCGCGCGCCTGGGTGCGCGGGCTGGCGCTGATAAACATCGCCGACGCCCATCCGCTGATCGTCCCGCGCATCCGCCACTACCTGACCGACCAGCTCGGCCTCGCCGAGCCGCAGCTCCTCGGCTGGATCCGCCATTGGCTCGGCGCCGGGCTCGCGGCGATGGAGACGCTGATCGCCGAGCACCGCGAGAGCGGGCGCTTCTGCCATGGCGACGCACCGACGATCGCCGATATCGCGGTGGTGACCCAGGTGACCCCGGCCCGGAATTTTGGCGTCGATCTCGCGCCCTATGTCAGGGTCGTGCGGGTCTACGACAATTGCATGGCGATCCCGGAATTTGCCGACGCCCACCCCGCCAAGCAGCCCGATGCCGAATAGCGGGGCCTCAGTCTTTATCTTGTAAAAAACCGGCTTTATCTTGTAAAAAACCGGCCATGCATTATTCGATACAACAGCGATCCTGGGGATGAGAGAACCCGAAGCCCGAAGATGACAAAAATCGTGCCGATGATGATCCCGACCCCCAGAAAAACCAGCAGCGGTATTCCGATAACTCCCGAGTTCCGATCCGCATTCACCAGCAACAACACGAACGCGGGCAGCGAGATGAAGAGGAGTATGCAGCCGATCATCAACGGCAGGAAGTCGCCCGGGTCGCCGCTGGCAATCGACCATTTCGGCCATTTCATGAGCGCATTCCTCAATCGCCGACACTGACTGGCACAGCGGCCTCGGCGGTGCAAGCCATTGTCGCCGTAGCGGGATTGCCGTCATACTGGCGCTTGCCGCTCCGCTCCTTGCCGGGTTCACGATGCGCATAACAAGGGTCCGCGACATCGTCGCACCGATCAGTTCGGCGATCGCCAACGCCTATATCGATTTCAGCAAGATGACGGCGAGCGTCGTCGCGATCCACAGCGACCTCAAGCGCGACGGCAAGCCGATCGTCGGCTTCGGCTTCAACTCGAACGGGCGCTACGCGGTTCAGGGGCTGTTGCGCGAGCGCTTCATCCCGCGCCTCGCCGAGGCCGATCCCGCCACGCTTCTTGATGACGCTGGGCTGATCGACCCGGCCAAGGCCTGGGCGATCATGATGGCCAACGAAAAGCCCGGCGGTCATGGCGAGCGCTCGGTCGCCGTCGGCGTCCTCGACATGGCGCTGTGGGACCTGCGCGCCAAGGCCGAGGGGGTGGCGCTGTGGCGCCTCCTCGCCGACCGCTATCACGGTGGCGAGGCCGACCCGCGCGCCTGGGTCTATGCCGCCGGCGGGTATTATTATCCGGGCAAGGGCATCGGCGCCTTGCAGGACGAGATCAGGCGTTACCGCGATCTCGGCTATGCCTGCGTCAAGATCAAGATCGGCGGGGTTTCGCTCACCGAGGATCTGCGGCGCGTCGAGGCGGCGCTGGCGGTGGTCGGCGAGGGCGACAATCTCGCCGTCGACGCCAACGGGCGCTTTTCGCTCGATGAGGCCACCCTCTATGCCGACGCGCTCGCCCCCTATCGGCTGCGCTGGTACGAGGAGCCGCTTGACCCGCTCGACTATGCCGCGCATGCCACGCTCGCCGAGCGCTACGCGCCGCCGCTGGCGACCGGCGAGAACCTTTTCTCCATGCAGGA
>CAYMRQ010000006.1:21824-29254 GCA_964392845.1 uncultured Rhizobium sp. | reverse complement strand
GCGCGCAATTTGATCCGCCATGGCGGCCTGCGGCCCGACCGCGACGTGCTGCAATTCGATCCCGCGCTGTCCTATGGCCTGGTCGAGTATCTGCGCACCCTCGACATGCTGGCCCGGCACGGCTGGTCGGCGCGGCGGTGCGTACCGCATGGCGGCCACCAATTCGCCCTCAATATCGCGGTCGGCCTCGGGCTCGGCGGCAACGAATCCTACCCCGACGTATTCGCCCCATTCGGCGGGTTTGCCGATGACTGCCCGGTCGAAAACGGGCTCGTCCGCCTGCCCGACATCCCCGGCATCGGCTTCGAGGCGAAAGCCGCGCTCTACCGCATCATGCGCCCGCTGGCCGAGGGGTGAGCGCAATCTCCATCAACGACTGTCATTGCGAGGGCGATCATCCGGCAGTTGACACCAATTCTCAGCGCGGTATTGTCGCCGCATTGCGATTGGCGTCAAGGACAACGGCATGTGGGCTAATTCAGTTTGGGGTTTGGCGGGCGGATCTATCACATTCACTCTTGCCGCATGGGGAGTAACCGATCCTATGTGGCAAACGATACTTATATTTTCGGCTGCCGTTTGCGGGCTTGGGAGCCTTCTTGTGCTCTTGTGGCCTATCCGACACATGTTTTTCCCGCGGCCAGAAATTACGACCGCGATAGAAATGACGAATTGGCAAGGCTATCCATACATCGCTCAGTGGAGGGCGGGCGCGAGGCTGAAGCGTGGTTGGCTATTTTGGATAAATACGCTGGGCGACTGTCGCCTATACCTCATACGCAAAGATTGGGGGCCACTCGACTCGCAACCTGAAGGCATTTGGTTGAAATGGATAGAAGATGGTGAGCCGGTAGACAAATTGGAAAAATCTCTCACTGTCGGACGCAAGTATCAAACCGTCATGGTAGCAAGAGATGATAACGAGGGAACTGCATATATTGCAAACGAAAGATTTATAGAAACTGGAGGAATCGAAAAGAAGTGGGAACTAAAATCAGTGAGAGATTACGAGCCCGGCGGTATTGGAAGATACACATTCACGCTGGAGATTGGACGCGCCGCCAAACGCTGGCGCTCCAATCATTACTATGCCGTTTATATTCCCCCGGCAGGAGCGGGGGACGGCGAATTCAAGATGGATGTCTTGCGTGAACCTCGCCGGGCATAAAACTTATCGCTTCCGTTCGCGCTTGTTGTCTTTTCTGGTTTGCCGGTTTCCCTGAATCGCATCTGGATCAGCGCCTAGGATCGCATCGATGATATCGACAAAGGGAGCAACAACTGTCTCGTGTCCTGGCTCTGGTGCCGGCCGCTTTGCCGTCTGTCCACGAGCCTTCTTCTTATCCTCTGCCACTGCGCCTTCCCTATCGGCGTTGCTGGGGTCTTGTGCTGAGGCCGGACCCAGCGGGGCGACCTCAGCAACTCGCTATGATCGTTCCGAACGCATCGGGGTTGTCCCGATTGTTGTGGCGGAACTCGAATTCGTTGACGTACAGCGGGAGATAAGCCTCGCTGACTTTGTGGAAATTGCCAACGATGCCGCGCTTGATGAGCGACCAAAAGCTTTCGATGTTTTGAGTGTGAACTGCGCCGACAACATATTGATCGTGCGTATGCGCGATCACTTCATGCGGGTATTCCCGATTGAGGCCGCGATAGCCGACCCATTCATCCGAGACCAACAGCGTCACCTTGTTGGAAACGACCTCGCGAACAAAGCCTTTCAACGTCGCGGCATCAACGCTGTCGATGACGCGGGCGACGACCTTGCCCTTGCGGCTGATCGCGCCGACGATTGGCTTCTTGCCGGAACCGATGCCGCCGCGACCGGGGCCGCCCCGATCGCCCAGGTGCCGGTTCTTTGCTTTGCCCCCGACGAACGTTTCGTCAACCTCAACCTCGCCGAACAACTGGCCCTTGGCGCTGTTCTTCATCGCGACGCGAAGGCGATGGCACATATACCAAGCCGTCTCGTAAGAGCCAGTGCCGAGCATCCTATGAATTTGCAGGGCCGACATACCCTTTTTCGAGTGGTACATCAGGAACGCGACCTTGAACCACTCGACCAGCGGATATTTCGTGTTCTCGAAGATCGTTCCGGTGATGACCGAGAACCGATAGCCGTTCTTGTTGCACCCCTTGCAGAGCCAATGGAAGGGCTTGGATTTCACAATCCACACCTTCGCGTTGCCGCAACGCGGGCAATGGACGCCTTCGGGCCAACGACGCTCGGCGAGATACGCCTTGCAGTCGTCTTCGGTCTGGAATTTGGCGATCAGTTCGCGGAAGTTCATCATGCCAGAGAATATAGCGTTTCCCGCTCGTGGTGTCAAGTGCCGGATAATCGCCATTGCGAGGAGCGGAGCGACGACGCAATCTCGTGCCGTTCGTACTCGATCCCGCCGAGATTGCTTCGTCGCCCTTCGGGCTCCTCGCAATGACAGCCATTTTTGCGCCATAGTCACCGCTCTCCGCCAGATCGAGAGGCCGGGCATGAGACGGCGCGAGTTCATCGGCGTGTTGACGGTCAGCTTGCTTGGCGCGAGTGGTCGGGCGGCGTCACAGGCGCCTCGAAAATTGCCAACTATCGGGGTGTTGGTCTCCGCCTCGCCGCCGCATCCATTCGTTGAAATTTTTCAACGAGGATTGCGCGAGCTGGGCTGGACGGAAGGCCAGAACGTCAAAATCGAAGTGCGCTACACGGAAGGCCGAGGCGACCGCGCCGCCGATCTCGCCGCAGAACTCGTCAAGCTGGGCGTCGATGTAATCGTGGCGCATTTTACGCCTGCGGTCAAAGCCGCCAAGGAAGCGACTGCGACGATCCCGATTGTCATGGCGCCGGCTGGCGCACCGTTGCAAAGTGGTTTTATTCAGAGCCTGGCTCGCCCTGGCGGGAACATTACAGGACTATCGGCCATGGCGGCGGAGATGGGAGGCAAGCGCCTCGAACTCCTCCGCGATCTCATTCCGGGCCTTGCGCGCGTCGCGGTTCTCGCATCAACCCCGGCAACCGACCCATTTGGCGGACTGTTCGTCGATGATCTGCAGGCAGCCGCTACGATAGCCGGCCTGCGACTTGAACCGGTAATGATCAACGGCCCCGGCGATTTCGAAAGCGCCTTTGCGGCAATGGCAAAGGCCGGTGCGCAGGCCGTGATCGTCCAACCGCTCTTCAACCCGCACCGCGCCGCCCTCCTGGAGCTCGCGGCAAAGCACCGGTTGCCATACATGGGGGACCGCGCGGCCACCGTAGCAGGAGGCTTGGTCTCTGTTTTCCCAATTGTTTCATACGAGCGTGCGGCATTCTTCGTCGACAAGATTCTCAAGGGTACGAAACCCGCCGACCTGCCGGTGGAACAACCAACGAAATTCCAGACAGTGATCAATATCAATACCGCGAAGACACTCGGCCTGGCGATCTCGCCATCAATTGCTGCCCGCGCCGACGAGGTGATCGAGTGAGAGAATTGGCGGCACTGCCGCCGGGCGCTATTCGCGTATAAATCGCGCATCTGCCGTCCGTTGAGGCATCGCGACCGATGAATTCCCGCCCGCGCCCCGTTGTGCTGTGCATTCTCGACGGCTGGGGCGAGCGCCCGAACGGTGCCGACAACGCGATCGACCGCGCCAAGACGCCGGTGTGGCACGAACTGATGCGGCGCTGGCCGCATGCGCAGCTCAATGCCAGCGAGCATTATGTCGGGCTGCCCGACGGGCAGATGGGCAATTCCGAGGTCGGGCACACCAATCTCGGCGCCGGGCGCGTGGTGATGCAGGATCTGCCGCGCATCGATCGGGCGATCGCCGATGGCACGCTCGCCGGCATGCCGGCGCTCCAGGACTTTATCGGCAAGGTCAAGGCGAAGGGCGGCACCGCGCACGTCATGGGTCTCGTGTCGCCGGGCGGGGTGCATTCGCATCAGCACCAGATCGCCGCGCTCGCCGTCCTCCTCGCGGACGCAGGCCTGCCGGTCGCGGTGCATGCGTTTCTCGACGGGCGCGACACACCGCCCAAATCCGCGCTCGGCTATCTGAAGCAGTTCGAGGCCGATGTCGCCGGCCATGGCGATGTGCGCATCGCGACGGTTTCCGGGCGGTATTACGCGATGGACCGCGACCAGCGCTGGGATCGGGTGGCCAGGGCCTATCGCATGCTGACCGGCCCCCTCCCTAACCCTCCCCCGCCTGCGGGGGAGGGAAAGGTGGGGGCGGGGGAGGGAAGGGTGGGGGCACAGAGCGAGCATGCCGCGACGGCGATAAAGGCTGTCGAAGCGGCTTATGCGCGCGGCGAGAGCGACGAGTTCGTGCTGCCGACCGCGATCGGCGGCTATCGCGGCATGCATGACGGCGACGGCGTGCTGTTCGCCAATTTCCGCGCCGACCGCATCCGCGAGATCGCCGGCGCGCTGCTCGACCCCGATTTTTCCGGCTTCGCGCGCGACCGGCGCATCGCCTTTGCCGCCGCGCTCGGGCTCGCCGAGTATTCCGACGGGCTGAACCGCTTCCTCGCCACGCTGTTTGCGCCGGAGGATCTGAGCGACACCTTTGGCGAAATCGTCGCCGACGCCGGCATGAAGCAGCTGCGCATCGCCGAGACCGAGAAATACGCGCATGTGACGTTTTTCTTCAATGGCGGTCGGGAGACCGTGTTTCCCGGCGAGGAGCGTATCCTGGTGCCCTCGCCAAAGGTCGCCACCTACGACCTGCAGCCCGAGATGTCGGCCCCCGAGCTGACCGACAAGGTGGTCGCGGCGATCGGCTCCGGCCGTTTCGATGTCGTCGTCATCAACTACGCCAACACCGACATGGTCGGGCATACCGGGCTGCTCGACGCCGCGATCAAGGCGGTCGAGACCGTCGATGCCTGCCTCGGCCGGCTCGCCGCTGCGGTCGAGGCGGCCGGCGGCACCCTCGTCATCACCGCCGACCACGGCAATGCCGAGATGATGCGCGATCCCGCCACCGGCGAACCGCATACCGCGCATACGCTGAACCCGGTGCCGTTCATCGTTGTCAACCCGCCCGGCGCCACCCTGCGGGTCGATGACGGTCGGCTCGCCGATGTCGCGCCGACCCTGCTCGACATCCTTGGTCTGCCCAAGCCGGCGGCGATGACCGGGCATTCGCTGATCGTCTCGGATCAGCGGCGTGCCGCCGAGTGAGGCCGTGCCGTTGCGGGCCGCCGCGGCGGCCCTCGCCGTGCTGGTCGCCGCCGCCGTTCTGGCAAGCGCGGGGCCGGCAATCGCGGCGCCGGCGAGCCTGCCGCCGGGCGCCCCGTCAAGCGCCTCGTCAAATGCCCCGGGCAACCTCGACGCGCTGCGCCAGGAGTGCATCGCAGCCGCGCGCGATGTGCGGCGGCGCGAGCAGGCGATCGCGGCGCTCGAACATATCATCGGCCTCCTCGGCCGCGACGCGGAGGGGCGGCGGCGCGGCCTCGACGAGAGCCGCGTCGAGCAGGCGCACCTGCTCGGCACGCTCGCGCATCTGGCGCGCCATCCGCCCGACCGGCCCGCCTTTGCGCCGGCGGGAGCAATCGACCGGATCCGTGGGGAGAAGCTGCTGCACGGCACGATCCCCGCATTGCGGGAAACGGCGCGCGCGCTGTCGGGTGAAATCGAGCGGATCGCAACGCTGCGCCAGAAAATCGCCGTGCGCCAGGGCGAGCTGGGAATCGCGCGCCAGGCGCTCGGAAAGGATCGCGAACACCTCGCCAAGCTGACCGCCCGCCGGCGCGAGCTGACCGGGCGGTTGATGCCGGAGGACAGCGGCGGCGCGGCGCGGATCGCCAGGCTCGGCCATGAGGCAAGCGATATCGGCGATCTGCTCAAACGCGCCGACGCCGCGACCGAGCGCCATGACCAGGAGGTGCTCGCCCGCGCCCGCGCGGCGCTCCCCACGGCAAGGGCGCGCGCGCTGACGGCAGAAACCGCCGACCCGACCCGCCCGCGCGCGCTGCACGCCTTCGATCCGCCACGCTCTGTCCTGGAGATGCCGGTTGCCGGCACGATTGCCCGGCGCTTCGGCGCTGGCGATGCCGCAATTGGCGCCGGAGAGACAGCAAGCCAGGGCCTCAGCCTTGCCGCGCTCCCGGGCGCCGAAGCCGTCGCGCCGTACGATGGAAGGGTTATCTATGCCGGGCCGTTCGGCCATCTCGGGCTCGTCTTGATCATCCGGCACGGCGGCTTGTATCATTCGCTGCTCGCCGGCTTGGAACGGGTCGACATGAAGGCCGATCAATGGGTCCTGGCGGGCGAGCCGGTGGGCGCCATGCCGGATGCCTCCGGCGGCACGCTGTATTTCGAGTTGCGCCGCACCGGCCGCCCGGTCGATCCCCGGCCGTGGCTGGCGGCTGGCGACCAGGGGCGCAACGATGGGCGCAACGAACCAGACGGGAACCAAAAGGTGCGTGAATGAAGCGATTGGGGCTGATCGCGGCTGCTGCCGGAGCGGTCTTTCTGGTTACGCTGCACCAGGATGTCGGCGCCGCCTCGCCGAACACCGCGGATTCGTACAAGCAGCTCAACCTGTTCGGCGACGTTTTCGAGCTCGTGCGGGCGGATTATGTCGACGAGGTCAGCGACGAGACGCTGGTCGAGGGCGCGATCAACGGCATGCTGACCGCGCTTGATCCGCATTCCAACTATCTCAATGCCAAGAACTTCAACGACATGAAGGTCCAGACTCGCGGCGAATTCGGCGGGCTGGGGATCGAAGTGTCGATGGAGAACGGGCTCGTCAAGGTGGTCTCGCCGATCGACGATACGCCGGCGGCCCATGCCGGCCTCAAGCCCGGCGATCTGATTACCCATCTCGACGGCACCGCGGTGCAGGGCCTCAGCCTCCCCGAAGCGGTCGAGAGGATGCGGGGGCCGGTAAACAGCGACCTCAACCTGACGATCCGACGCGAGGGACGCGAGCCCTTCGACGTGAAACTCACCCGCGCGATCATCAAGATCCAGTCGGTCCGCTCGCATGTCGAGGGCAACAACATCGGCTACGTCCGCATCACCTCGTTCAACGAGCAGACCGATGTCGGTCTCAACAACGCGGTGAAGAATTTGAGGCAGCAGGCCAACAACAAGCTGATCGGGGTCGTCCTCGACCTGCGCAACAACCCGGGCGGGCTGCTCGATCAGGCGGTGGCGGTGTCCGACGCGTTTCTCGACAAGGGCGAGATCGTGTCGACCCGCGGCCGCCGCTCGGATGACGCGCAACGCTACAACGCCCGCCCCGGCGATATCGCCGCCGGGCTGCCGATGGCGGTGCTGATCAATGGCGGCTCGGCCTCGGCCAGCGAGATCGTCGCCGGCGCCTTGCAGGACCACCATCGCGCGATCCTCCTTGGCACGCGCTCCTTCGGCAAAGGCTCGGTGCAGACGATCATCCCGCTCGCCGGGCATGGCGCGATGCGGCTGACCACGGCGCGCTAC
>CAYMRQ010000006.1:0-21814 GCA_964392845.1 uncultured Rhizobium sp. | reverse complement strand
GCATCAAGCCGGATATCGTCGTCGAGGCCGCCAAGATCGAGCACGCGCCGAAGAAGGACGACAAGACCGCGACGGCGGCCGACAAGCCCGGGGACAAGAAGGGCGACAAGGCCAAGGATGACAAGCCCAAGAGCGCGAGCGCAACCGAGCAGAGCGCAATCGACCCGTCGGTGATGGGGACCCCCGATGATTATCAGTTCGCCCGCGCGGTCGACATGCTGCGCGGCATCGCGCTGTTCAACGGCCGCGTCGTGAATTGAGTGCGGCACCGGAAGCTGCGGCGCTTGCATCCGGGATCGGCCTGGTGACGCTGCCGGACAGCGAGCGGGCACTTTATCGCCCGGCGGTCGGGATCATGCTGCTCGACCGCGCGGGCAAAATCTTCGTCGGCCGCCGCATCGACATGCCGGCTGGGCTGGCCGCCTGGCAGATGCCGCAGGGCGGGATCGACCCGGGCGAAACCCCGCGCCAGGCGGCGCTCCGCGAGCTGAAGGAAGAGGTCGGCACCGACAACGCCGAGATCCTCGGCGAAAGCCGGCGCTGGCTGCATTACGACCTGCCGCCGGAGATCGCCGGCGGGATGTGGGGGGGGCGCTATCGTGGCCAGCGGCAGAAATGGTTCGCGATGCGCTTTACCGGCGAGGATAGCGATATCGACCCGGCCGCCACCGAGCATCCCGAGTTCGACGCCTGGGAATGGGTCATGCCCGAGCGGCTGCCCGACCTGATCGTGCCGTTCAAGCGCCTGCTCTATCTCGATGTCCTCGCCGAGTTCCGGCGGTACTGCGCCGCCGAACGGCCGTGCCCCCATCACGATGGCGGGCGCGAATAGCGGATCCGGTTTCCCGTGACCGTAATTATCGCGCCGCTAATCGAGGGCTCCAAAATCCGTATCGATTGTAATCAGAATGCGCCGCTCCTCTGCAGCAATCCGCAACAGCGCGGCATCGCCCGGGTCGGGGGCTTCTTCGCGCGCATCCCGCACATCGTGCCCCTGCTGGCGCAGCCAGTTCGCAAGCCGTCGACCGGCGCAGCGGTCGACGAGAAATCTCACGCCTGCGGCACCTTCACCGCGTCAAGCCGGTCGTTCGCTACAACCGCATGGGCGTAGGCGAGACAGGCGCGGATGTCCTCAGGTTCCAACTCCGGATAGTCCTCGAGAATCGACTCGGCCGCCTCGCCTTGCGCAAGCAAGCTCAGGATCAGTTCTACCGAAATGCGCATGCCGCGAATGATCGGCTTGCCGCCGAAGATTTCGGGATTGGCGGTAATTCGACCGAGCATCGATGGTTTCACGCGCATTGCGCTCCTTGAGCCTCTGCCGCGCCGTCGCGGCACCGTCAGCATAGCAGCCTGCCGCCGGGTTTCATCTTAAGATCGCGCCGGCAGTTTGAGCGCGGCCATCACTCCACCAAGCGAGCGACGGCCAAGCGAGCGACGGCCGCATCGATCGCGGCGCGGTCGGGCATCGCGCTTTGCGCGCCGCGCGCGAGGCAAGCAAGGCCGGCGGCGGCGCTCGCCCGGCGCAGCGCAGCCAGGAGCGCGAGCTGCTGGTCGAGCCCGGCCGCCAGCACCCCGACAAAGGTGTCGCCGGCGCCTGTCGTATCGACGGGCTCGATCGCCAGCGCCGGAATGTCGATCTGTCCGCCATCGGCGAGAAGGGCGGTCGAACCCGCGCCGCCGCGTGTCACGACAAATGCCTGCCGCAACCGGCGTGCGAGCGCCTCCGGGTCCGCGCCGAGGGCGGCTGCCTCGCCTGCATTGGCGATGAGAACATCGATCTCGGCAAAGAGCGCGGGATCGATCGGCGCGGCTGGCGCGAGGTTCAGCACCACGCGGGCGCCCGCGGCGCGGGCGCGGGCGATCAGCGCCCAGTTCTCGGCGGCCGGCACTTCCATCTGGCATAGGAGGATCGTTTCGCGGCCGAGCACCGCATCGGGAACGCTTGCTGCCGCGGCCTTGCGATTGGCGCCCGGCGCCACCGCAATCAGGTTCTCGCCGCGATGTGCGCCCCGATGATCGCCCTTTGCCCCGATGATGATCGCGGCAACCCCGGTCGGCCGATCGACCCGCTGCACCAGGCCGAGATCGACGCCGTCGCAGCGCAGCGTTTCCAGTGCGAGAGCGGCAAAGGAATCGTTGCCGACCGCACCGGCCATCATCACCGACGCCCCGGCGCGGCATGCCGCCAGGGCCTGGTTGGCGCCCTTGCCGCCGGGCAACAGCGCGTAGTCGCCGCCGAGCACGGTCTCGCCCGGCCGCGGCAGAACCGGCACCGGCACCAGCAGATCGAGATTGATCGAGCCGAAGACGAGGATCACCGGTCAGCGCTTTCGCCAGGGCGGTTCGGCGGCACAGCGCGCATGGCACCGACCGGCGCGCCGGTGATAGCATGGGCCGGCGCAACCCTGGGGATCCGTCGCATGCTGGATGTCAAGAAGCTCGGCAATTTCGTCGATCAGTGCTGGGGCGATTCGATCGTCCCGACCCTCGTCGAATACATCAAGATCCCCAACAAATCGCCAGCTTTCGACCCCGATTGGGCGGCGCACGGCTATATGGAAGAGGCGGTCCGGCTGTTCGAGGGCTGGGCGCGCCAGCGGGTCGCCCTGTTGCCGGGGGCGACTCTCGAGATTGTCCGCCTGCCCGGGCGCACGCCGCTGATGCTGATCGAGGTGCCGGGGAGTGGCCCCGGGGCTCATGGCGATACCGTGCTGCTGTACGGGCACCTCGACAAGCAGCCGGAGATGGCCGGCTGGACCGAGGGCTATGGGCCGTGGCTCCCACGGATCGACGGCGACAGGCTCTACGGCCGCGGCGGCGCCGATGACGGGTATGCGATGTTCGGTGCGCTGGCCGCCTTGACTGGCTTGCGCGAGCAGGCGGTGCCGCATGCGCGCTGCGTCCTCGTCATCGAAGCCTGCGAAGAATCCGGCAGCTACGATCTGCCGTTTTACATCGACCACCTCGCCGGGCGGATCGGTCGCCCTGCGCTCGTCATCTGCCTCGATTCGGGATGCGGCAACTACGACCAGTTGTGGCTGACCACCTCGTTGCGCGGCATCGCCGCCGGCACCTTGACGGTCGAGGTGCTCGACGAGGGCGTGCATTCGGGCGATGCGTCGGGGATCGTGCCGTCGAGCTTCCGCATCCTGCGCCAGCTCCTGTCGCGCCTCGAAGACGAAGCGACCGGCGCGGTCATCCCGGCGTCTCTCTATGTCCAGGTCCCGGCTGAGCGGCTCGACCAGGCGAAGCGCGCCGCGGCGGCGCTCGGCGACACCGTCCACAGCAAATTCCCGTTTGTGCCGGGCACCAGGCCGATGGCGGACGATCTGACCGAGCTTGTGCTGAACCGCACCTGGCGCCCGCAACTCGCCGTCATCGGCGTCGACGGGCTGCCGCAACCGGGCGACGCCGGCAATGTGCTGCTCCCGTATACGACCGCCAAGCTCAGCCTGCGCCTGCCGCCGACGCTCGATGCCGAGGCGGCCGGGGCGACGCTGCAACGTCTGTTCGAAACGGACCCGCCCGGTGGCGCGCGGGTCGTCTTCACGCCGCAAGCCGCCTCGGCCGGGTGGAACGCACCGGCGCTGGCGCCCTGGCTCGAAGCCTCGCTGGCGCGCGCCTCGGCGGCGGCGTTCGGCGCGCCGCCCGCCTATATGGGCGAGGGCGGCAGCATCCCGTTCATGGCGATGCTGGGCGAGCGCTTTCCCCGGGCGCAATTCGTCGTGACTGGCGTTCTCGGGCCGCATTCCAACGCGCATGGGCCGAACGAATTCCTGCATTTGCCGACCGGCCGCCGGGTCACCCGGGTGATCGCCCAGGTGCTCGCCGATCATCACGCCAGACCGGCGGGCTGAGGCCATGCCGGAGCCGGCCGCCAGCCTGGACGAGATTCGCGCGCTCCTGGCTCACCTGCCGGGGCCCGATCTCGAAGCCGGCAGCGCGGCGGCGACCCGCGAACGCCAGCTGACCAAGCCCGCCGGCGCACTCGGCCGGCTGGAAGAACTGGCGGCCTGGCTCGCCACCTGGCAGGGGCGCCACCCGCCGCGCATCGAGCATCCGCGCACGGTCGTCTTCGCCGGCAACCACGGGGTCGCGGCCCGCGGCGTCTCGGCCTATCCCGCCGCGGTGACCGCGCAGATGGTGCAGAATTTCATTTCCGGCGGCGCGGCGGTCAACCAGCTGTGCCGGGTCATCGACGCCGATCTCAGGGTCTATGAGATGAACCTCGACACTCCGACCGGCGATATCGTCGACGGCCCGGCGATGAGCGACCAGGAATGCGCCCGCGCCATCGCCTACGGCATGATGGCGGTCGAGCCCGGGATCGACGCGCTGGCGATCGGCGAGATGGGGATTGGCAACACGACGGTCGCGGCGGCGTTGTGCCTGGGCCTCTTCGGCGGCGAGGCGGCCGAGTGGACCGGGCCCGGCACCGGTGTCGCCGGCGCCGCGCTTGACAGAAAGCGCGAGATCGTCGCCGCCGCCGTCGCCCGCCATCGCCCGGATGCAGGCGACCCGTTCGAGACGCTGCGCCGGCTGGGTGGGCTCGAATTCGCCGCGATGGTCGGGGCGATTTTGGCGGCGCGCATGGGGCGGGTCCCGGTGGTGCTCGACGGGTTTTGCGCAACCGCCGCCGCCGCGGTGCTCTATGCCGCCGACCCGCGTGCACTCGATCATTGCGTCGCCGGCCACCTCTCGCCCGAGCCGGGGCATCGCCGGCTGCTCGACCGGATCGGCCAGCGCCCGCTATTGGATCTCGGCATGCGGCTCGGCGAAGCCTCGGGCGCGACGCTGGCGATGGCATTGCTAAAGGCGGCGGCGGCGTGCCATTCCGGCATGGCGACTTTCGGCGAGGCCGGGGTCAGCGGGCCAGCCTGAAAAACAACTCTTCACCGCAGAGGACGCAGACCAGACCGCGTCGCCGATTCGAGGCGTCCTCTTGACGGCCAATCGGCAGAGAGCCTAAACACCTTCACCGGCCCATGCATTTAGGGGAGATGGCGGATGGCTCGCATCAAGCATATCGCTCTAGTGACCGACGATCCCGCGAAGACCGCAGAATTCTACAAGCAACAATTCGGCCTGACGGAGCTGTATCGCCGACCCACCGACACCGGCGCCAAGGGAGTCTGGCTCAGCGACGGCTATATTTACTTCGCTATTCTGAAGTATGGCGAGGCCAATGCGCCGAAACTCGGGCCCGGGCAATCATCCGATTTGCGCGGCATCCATCACATCGGCTTCCAGGTGGACGATCTGGCAGCGACCGCCCAGGCCCTGGAGCAGGCCAAGGTGTCGCCGGTTCCGATGCAGGAATACGAGCGCGAGCGGGCCCAGATGGGCACCGAGGCGGTCAACCTGAAGTATCTCGGTCCCGACGCGGTGCAGTTTGACGTGCGCCAGGAAGGCTGGGACGAAATGATCGGCCTCGGGATGGAGCTCTATGAGCTGACCCCGGCCGCCGACAAGGCAGCCGAATAATCGGCCGGGCGGGCCGGGCGTAAACCCGGCCCGCCTCACGCCGCCGCGCCGCCCGCCGCCCGCGTCTTCGCCTCGCGGGCGGCGATCGCGGCTGCGCGTTCGAGTAAGAGCTTGGCGCGGTCGACCACTGGCACGTCGATCATCGACGGTGACGGCGCCCACGCCTTCGGCGAGCGCCTGGTCATAGGCGGCGACGACCCGGCCGGCGTGCTCGACCTCGGCGGCGCCTGGGCGGAATTCCTCGTTCAGAATCGCGATCTGGCTCGGATGGATGACGCTGGCGCCGATGAAGCCAAAGCGGCGCGAGCGGCGGATCGTCTGCCGAAAGGCGTCGAGATCGTGGAACTCGGCGATCGAGCCGATAAAGCCCATCGGCATGATGCCGGCGGCGCGGGCGGCGAACACCGCCATCTGCTTTGGCATCGAGAGGGCTTCGGCCTCGGGCAATATCCCCGCCGATGTCGCGAAATCCTCGGCGCCGAGGTTGAGTGCGCATAGCCGCGGATGGGCGCGGGCGATCTCGGCGATGCGAAAGAACGCCGCCGTGGTCTCGACCATCGCAATGAGCCGCGTCGTGCCCGGCGCCATGCCGCGCTCGGCCTCGACCTCGTCGACGATCTCGGCGAGGAGCTGGACATGCTCGGCGCTGTCGGTCTTGGGCAAGGCCAGCGCCAGCACGCCCGGCCCGACCGCCGCCTCGATGTCGCGCACCGCCATCCGCAAAGGCCGGTTGATGCGCACGACGACATCGGCGCCGCCGCGCGCCACGATCCCGGCCGCCTCGGGGACCAGGGTGCGCGCGCGGTCCTTCTCGGAAGCCGCGACGCTGTCTTCGAGGTCGAGAATAATCGCGTCGGCGCCGCGCCGCGCCGCGCCCTCGACAAAGCGGCGCTGCGTCACCGGCACGAACAGCATCGAGCGCCAAACCGGCAGGTCCTTGGTCATTTGTTTGTGCTCCTCCTTTTACCCTACCGGGCTCGCGCGGCTTACAGCATTGGCGCCGTGCGTCCTTCGAGACGCGCCCCCTGGGCGCTCCTCAGGATGATGTAGATTGTGTATGGCATTAAGAAAGAACGTCATCCTGAGGAGGCCGCGGAGCGGCCGTCTCGAAGGACGCACGATGGCTGTCCCTAACCCAGCCCGATCACCCCGTCGCGCGCCAGAGCTTTGAGCGTCGCGCGATCGATCCCGAATTGCCCGAGGATCTCGGCGGTGTGCTCGCCGAGATCGGGCGCCGGCTGCCGCAGATGCCCCGGCGTCTGCGACAGCCGCGCCAAGACAGCTCGACCCGCACTCAAGCCGTGCGGCAAGATCAGGCCGTGAAGGTGATGCGGGCGACATCGCCAACGAACCCGTTCCAAGCATCACAGCATGCGTCGACGATGGCGTCGTAGCGCGCGATCGAGACGCCGCGGGCGCCCGTCAATGCCCTGCCCTGCCCTGCCCTGCCCTGGCCGTCGGACATGCCGCCGCAAGAGGGCCTCGAATAAAACCTGGCCGCCGAGCGCGCCGGAGCTCTACGCCGCCTCTTTGACCGGGATCGGGGCCTCGCCTTTGAGCATCAGGCGGTAGAGGTAGCGGCGCTCGTTCATGTCATAATCGGGGTTGGCCTTGTGCATGACGCTGCGGTTGTCCCACAGCACCATGTCGCCGTACTGCCATTGATGGCGGTATTCGTATTTCTTCTGCGTCGCATGGGTCATCAGCTCGGCCACGAGGTCGAGCGCCTCGTCGTCGGGCATGCCGACGATCGACTCGATCCGCACCGGGTTGAGGAACAGCGCCTTCCTGCCGTTCTCCGGGTGTACGCGCACCAGCGGATGGATTCCGGCCGGCGGCAAGGCCTTGAGGCTCTCCTCGTTCAACGGCTTCAGCTCGCGCGGGCTGTATTTGCTGAGATAGACATGCACCGCCTTGAGGCCGTCGATGCGGCGCTTCATCGCCTCGGGCAGATCATCGTAGGCCAGGTGCATGTTGACGTATTGCGTGTCGCCGCCATGGCTCGGCAACGACACGGGGTAGAGGATCGTCGCCTTGGGCGGCGCCGGATGGTTGGAATGGTCGCTGTGGAACGTCTCGCCGGAGATGTAGCGCTTGCCCGGCACGGTCTGCTCGTTCGAGACGAAATACATCTGCGGGTAGCCGGGGACGTGCAGCTCCTTCTTGTCGTGCGGCTGCAACTCGCCCCACAGCTGGACGGCTTGGAGGAAGTCCTCCGGCCCGTATTTCTGGTCGCGCACGACGAGCACATGGTGCGTTGCGAAGGCGCGGTTGAGCGATGCCCGGGTTTCGGGGTCGACCGGCCTGGTCAGGTCGAGGCCGCGTACTTCGGCTCCGGTGTGCGCGTTGAAGGGCGCGATCGTGTACGCCATGGCGGTGCTCTCCGTCGATGGGGATCGGGCGAAATCTATGGGCTTTGCCTGGTGTCGTCAAACCGCGACACAGTCATGCTTCGGTCGTGCCGGGTTTTCAGCCGGGGGGAAACGCATTATATGAGGCGAATGGCACGGACACATCCGCACTCCGAGGCAACCTACACGGTGGTTCCGTCGCTGGACGGGACCTTCGGCGTCAAGGTCGCCATCCCGGATACCTATCCGACAACGGTCAGCCCTTTCGCCAGCGCGGAAGAGGCCGAGGCGTGGATCGCCAAGCACAAGACTCAGGTCGAAGCCGGCGCCATTGGCGGCCAGTGGTTCCGCAAGACCGGCGGCGGCCGGCGCGGGTGATATAGCGCCGCTTGCGCTGCCCGCCCGGCCGATCGCGCCCCGCGGCGGCACCGCTCAGGACACCTCCGCGAGTTCGCGGGCCCGCACCGAGCGGGCGGCGGCGACGTGGTCCTTGGCCAATACGGTATAGACGGCCGGCAGCACGAACAGCGTGAACAGCGTGCCCACCGACATGCCGGCGACGACGACGACCCCGATCGAGAAGCGGCTCGCCGCGCCGGCGCCCGAGGCGGTCAGGAGCGGCACCAGCCCGACCACCATCGCCGCGGTCGTCATCAGGATGGGGCGCAGCCGGACCCGCGCGGCGCGCTCGATCGCGCCGCGGCGGTCGAGCCCTTCGCGTTGCTGCAGCTGGTTGGCGAACTCGACCATCAGGATGCCATGCTTGCTGATCAGCCCGATCAGCGTTACCAGGCCGACCTGGGTATAGATGTTCATCGTCGCCAGGCCGAGAAACAGCGGCAACAAGGCGCCGAACATCGACATCGGAACGCTGACGAGGATCACCAGCGGATCGCGCAGGCTCTCGAACTGCGCTGCGAGCACCAGGAAAATCACGATCAGCGCGAAGATGAAGGTAACCACGAGCTGGCTGCCCTCGCGCACGTATTGCCGTGCATCGGACAGGTAGTCGTGGCCGAACCCGGTCGGCAGCTGGGCGGCCTGGCGTTCGAGAAAATCGACCGCCTGGCCCATCGCCACGCCCGGCATCGGCACCGCCTGAAACGTCGCGGAATTGAGCTGGTTGTATCGGGTCAGCGCGTTCGGCGCGGTCGTTGTCTTGACGGTGACGAGGTTCGACAGCGGCACCTGCTGGCCCCCCGCCGAGGTGACGTAATAGCGGGTCAGCGTCTCCGGGTTGAGCCGGTCGACCCGCGGGACTTGCGGGATTACCTGGTAGGCGCGGCCACCCAGATTGAAGCGGTTGACGTAGTTCTCGCCGACCAAGAGCGCCAGCGTGTCGCCGATCGCCTGCATCGTGATGCCGAGATCATTGGCCTTGCCGCGGTCGATATCGACCTGGATCGTCGGCTGGTTGAAGGCGAGATCGCTGTCGACGACCATGAACAGCCCGCTCTTGCGGGCGGCATCCTTGATCTTCTCCATCGCGCCAAAGATCGAGACGAAATCGCCGGTCGAATCGATCACCATCTGCACCGGCAGCCCGCCGATTGCGGCGGGCAATGACGGCAGCGAGAAGACGAAGGCGTTCATCCCCTCGACGGCGCTGACCTTGCGCTGCATCAGCGGCTTGATCTGCTGGGCGCTGCGGACGCGCTCGCCCCACGGTTTCAGGATGATGCCGGCAATTCCCTGGTTCGGCCCGAACCGGCCGTTGACGACAAAGCGCAGCTCCGCCTCGGGAAACGAGGTGAAGGCCTTGTCGAGTTCGTCGCCATAGGCATTGGAATAGTCAAGATTGGCGTATTGCGGCGCCTTGGTCAGCGCGAACAGCACCCCCTGATCTTCCTCCGGGGCCAGCTCGGCCTTGGTGTTGAGGTACATGAAGGCGAGCGCGGCGAATACCGCGAGCGCGAAGAGCGCCGTCACCGGCCGGTAGTCGAGCGAGCGCTCCAGCCGCCGCCCATAAGCATCGGCAAGGCGCGAGAAGCTGCGGTCGATCAGGCGCGCGAAGCGGCCCTGCGATGAGGTGCCGGTCAGCAGCAGCGAGCACATCATCGGCGACAGGGTCACCGCGACGATGCCGGAGATGATCACCGCACCGGCGAGGGTGAAGGCGAATTCGCGGAACAGCGTGCCGGTGACGCCGCCGAGAAAGCCGATCGGGGTATAGACCGCCGCCAGGGTCAGGGTCATCGAGATGACCGGCCCGGCGATCTCGCGCGCCCCGATCAGCGCCGCCTGCGGCGCGCTACGCCCTTCCTCGATATGCCGGTAGATGTTTTCCAGGACGACGATCGCGTCGTCGACGACCAGCCCGATCGCCAGCACCATCGCCAGCAAGGTCAAGAGGTTGAGGCTGAACCCGAGCGCCGCCATGATGATCCCGACGCCGATCAGCGATAGGGGAATCGTGACGATCGGGATCAGCACCGAGCGGAAGCTGCCGAGAAACAAAAAAATCACCGCAACGACGATGAGCGCCGCCTGGCCGAGCGAGAGTTCGACCTCGTCGATCGAGGCCTGGATGAACCGGGTCGAATCGTAGGCGACCTGCATCTTGACCGAAGGCGGCAGGTTGCGCTGGATTTCGGGCAACAGCGCGCGCACCCCGGCAACGAGCGACAGCGGGTTGCCGGTCGGCGTCGCCTGGACACCGATGAAGACCGCGTGCTGGCCGTTCATCATGACGCTCGAGGTCCAGCTCTGCGCGCCGAGATCGACCTGCGCGATGTCTTCGAGCCGCACCACGGCGCCATCGGCGGACTTCACGACCATGCGCTTGAACTGCTCGACATCGGCGAGGCCGGTCCGGGCGGCGATGTTGGTGATCGTGAAGAAGCCCTTCGCCTGGCCCGCCGCCGACTGGTAGTTGTTGGTGCGGATCGCCACGGCGACGTCCGCGGCGGAGATGCCGCGCGCCGCCATGCGCGCCGGGTCGAGCCACAGCCGCATGGCAAAGGTCTGGCCGCCGAGAATATCGGCCGAGGCGATCCCGTCGACGGTGGACAGCAGCGGCTGCACCACCCGGGCGAGGTAATCCGAGATCGCCGCGCTCGCCAGTTCGGCGCTGGAAAAGCCGATATACATGACCGCGGTGGTCTGCCCGGTCGCCTTGAGGATGATCGGATCCTGCGCCTGGGCGGGCATCAAATATTTGACCTGCTGAACTTTCGCCATGATTTCGGTCAGCGCCTGGCTTGGGTCATAGTTGAGCCGGATATAGGCGGTGACCGTGCTGGCGCCCTGGATCGAGTTCGAGGTCAGATAGTCGATGCCCTCGGCGCTCGCCACCGCCTGCTCGATCGGGGTCGTGATGAAGCCCTGGATCAGGTCGGGCGCGGCGCCGGGATAGACCGTGGTGACCGTGATCGTCGTGTTGTAGAGCCGCGGATATTGCCGGATCTGCAAACCGAGCATGCATTTCAGCCCGATCAGCAGGATCAACAGGCTGACGACCAGCGCCAGCACCGGCCGGCGAATGAACAGATCGGTGAATTTCATGCTGCTGGCCGCGAGCTCAGTTCAATTTCACCACGGAGACACGGAGAATTCATGAAATGCTTTGTCGTCCCGGCGAAAGCCCGGACCCACTCTTCAACTGACTCGGGCGCGGATCAGTGGGTCCCGGCCTTCGCCGGGACGACAATTTAAGTGATTGGCTTCTCGGGATTCCTTCGTTTGTGTCCCTTTTCCTCCGTGTCCTTCGTGCCTTCATGGTGATAATCGAATGAAAATTACTGCGGGGTCGGGTGGGCCGGCGGCTGCGGCGGCGGATTGCCGGTCACGATGACCGGGGCGCCGTCTTGCAGCTTGATCTGGCCCGCGGCGACGACCAGCTCGCCGGGGCTGACCCCGGACAGGATCGCGACGTTGTCGGCCCAGCGCGTCCCGGTCTTGACCGGCGTGCGGAAGGCCTTGAGCACCGGTTTGCCGCCGGCATCCTTCCCCTCCTCGCGGACCACATAGACGCTGTCGCCGTAAAGGGTGTAGTCGACCGCCGTTTCGGGCAAGACCACCCGATCCGGCTCGGGAGCCAGCACCACCGCCGCGTTGACGAACATCCCGGGCAGCAACGCTTCGTCCGGGTTGGGCAATGTCGCCTGCACCATCATGGTTCGGGTGTCGGCGCGGATCTGCAGCTCGATCGTGGCGATCGTCGCGGTAAACGCGCGGCCGGGGAACGCGTCGGCGGTGATGTTGACGCTCTGCCCGGGCGCGATCTCGGCGCGCATCGTCGAGGGCAGCGTGAAATTGACGTAGAGATGCTGCAGATCGGTCAGGCTGACGATCGCCGCGCCCGGGCTCAAATACTGCCCCAGTTCGATCTGGCGCAGCCCGAGACGGCCGGCGAACGGCGCACGGATCAGCTTCTGGGCGATGATCGCCTCGGTCTTGAGGATCTGAGCGCGGGCCTGGTCGAGTTGCGACTGGTTCTGGTCGACGGTGCCCTGCGCGGCGATTTGGTGTTGCGCCAGGCTGCGAGATCGCTGCAAAGAGATTGCCGCCAAGCGCGCCTGCGCTTCGTAATTGGCGAGATCGCCGCGCTCGGGAGCGTCGTTGAGCCAGACCAGCGGATCGTCGGCGTTGACCGTGGCGCCCGGCGTGAACAGAACAGCCGTAACCCGGCCACCGATTTCCGGGGTGATCGTCACCTGATGGACCGCGGCGAGCGACCCGATGCCGGCGGCGAAACGCGGCACCGCTTGGCTCTTTGCCGTTACCGCGGCGATCTGCGCCGGCGGCGGCTTGTTGTTCGCGAAGAACGTCGCGATCGACTGCGCGCGATAGCGGTTGAACCCGTAAAACCCGCCCAGAACAAGCGCCAGCAGCACGCCGACGATCAGGACCCAGCGCACCGTGTGCGGCCGATCCCGGGTGGTCCGAGCCAGGGTTGGGCGCGCCGCGCCGATGGCCTCGCGCGCCACCGCATCGGCGGCGTGCGTGTCGGCCGAGAGGAGAGGGTTGAGATCGCCGTCCATGGCCTGCCCTGGCTAATCCGCCGCCGGTTGCAGCGCGTGCCCAGGCGCCATGTCGCCGGCCGCGATCAAGGCCCCGTACAGCGGCACCGCGGTTCTGACGATCGCCTGGCGGCGCTTGCCGCTGTCGAGTCTGGTCATCGCCATGGGGCGGGAAGGTAAGGGCTCACCTACCCCGCTTCAAGGGTGTTCGCGCGCAGCTGCGGCCGGCTCGGCAGGGCCGACGAACGCAAAATGGGCGGCCCTCCCCTAAGGCCGCCCATCGCGCCATGTGGTGCGGGCCGTCGTTTTCCCCTGTCACGCAAACCCACACGACGGCAACGCTAGCGCGACTATCGCTGCGCGCAAGGCGCGAAGCGGGGATCAACCGACCTATCCACCGAAAACTGCACTTATCCCCGCTTTGTCCAGGATCATGCAGAAGCTTATGCACCGAGGGTCCGCATCGGCATCCGGTCGGCCCGGGCAAATGCGCCGGTGCGTTATCGGATCAGACCGCGATCTCCTCGATCCTGCCGCCGGCAAGCCGAAAGATGCGGTCCTGCGGCACCGGCAGGCTGAGTGCGGCGGCGCGCGGCAAGCCGGCATAAAGACCGCGCAAGACCCGGGTCACAACGCCATGGCTGACCGCGATGACCGGGCCGTCGCCGAGTTCTGCCAGCCAGCCGGCAATGCGGCCGGCAAACGCGTCATAGCTCTCGCCGTCGGGGGTGCGGAAATACCATTCGAACTCCTCGAACTCCACACCCATCCGGGACCGGATCTCGCGGCGGTCGAGCCCGTCCCACGCACCGAGCGAAATCTCGCGCAGCCGCTCGTCAAAGCGCAGCGGTGCGGCGCGGCCCAGGCAGCCGGCGATAATCTCCGCGGTGCGGCGTGCCCGGCCGATAGGGCTCGCGACGATTTCCGCAACAGCCGCCTCGGGCAGGGTGTGCAGGCGACGGCCGATCGCCTCGGCCTGCGCGATGCCGCGTTCGGTCAACGGCGAATCGCTCCAGCCCTGGTAGCGCCGTGCCCGGTTCCACTCGGTCTCGCCATGCCGGACGAGGAAAATCGTCATGCCCGGGCGCCCCGGATGCGGTAGAGAACGTGGCGGCACAGCGGATGCCCTGCGGGAAAGTGCGGATGATCGAAATCCTCGCTCGGGTCACGGCTCATGCCGAGCCGCTCCATGACCTGCCGCGACCGTCGGTTAGCCGGGACCGTAAAGGCGACGATCTCGTCGAGCCCGAGCCGACCGAAGCCGTCGTCGATTGCGGCGCGCGCCGCCTCGTTGGCATACCCCTTGCCCCAATAAGGCCGCGCCAGGCGCCAGCCGACCTCGACGGCCGGCGCGAAGGCGACTGCGAACCGCACGCGGACGAGACCGACGACGCCGACAAATGCGGCCTCCCTTGGAATTTCGACGACCCACAGGCCGAAACCATGGTCGCGCCAATGCGTGCGCGCGCGGGCAACCCAAGCATCCATCGCGGCGCGCTCCGGCAACACCACGAGGTGTTGCATGACTTCCGGATCGGCCGACATCGCGGCGAATGGCGCCGCGTCGTCGTCGCGCCATTCGCGGAGCAGCACGCGAGGAGTCCGCAACGCGACCGGCACCTTATTTCTTTCCGGCGCCGCGGCTACCCATCTGGCCGGCCATCTGGTTGAGGAACATCTCCTGGAGCTGCTCGAACCCCTTGAGCCCGGCGGGCATCCAGGTTTTCAGCATGGTCTCGGCGTCGAGCGCCTTGAGGCTCGCGCGCATCCGCTCCTCGACCTCCTTCAACAGCTGCTCCTGCATTGGCTTTAAATCGGGCAGCCCGAAAAAGCCGCGCAGCTCGTCGGGCGTGCAATCGATGTCAAGGCTGATCTTCATGTCCGCCTCCCCAATCAGAGCCGGTCGGCGACCGCTTCATGGTAGCGCCGCAGCGCTGCCAGGTGATCGGCCATCGTGTGGCCCGGAATGCGGTGGTGGTGGCGGCGGTTGAACGTCGTCGTCAAGCAGAGATGCGAGGCGCCGGCCTGTTTCCAGAAGCCGGCCTCATCAGCCCAATCGGCGTCGCTCCCCGAACCCATCGCGACCCAGACCTCGATCCCCACCTTGGTGGGGTCGCGGCCGGCGGCTTCGGTCAGCGAGCGCAGCCGGGCAAACACATCGAGCGCGCTCTGGTCCGGCGGATAGGCGTTGGGCATCCAGCCGTCGCCGAACCTGGCGATGCGCTCGAGGGTCCGTTCGTGATGCCCGCCGAACCACACCGGCACCTTGCCGCTCGCTGGCCGCGGGTTGATGCCGGCGTCCTCGATCGTGTGCCATTTGCCCGTGAAGGCGACGTGCGGCTCGGCCCACAGCGCCTGCATCACCTGCACCTGTTCCTCGGAGCGGCGGCCGCGATTACGGAAGTTCTCGTTGAGCCCGGTGTACTCGACCTCGTTCCAGCCGACCCCGATGCCAAGCCGGAACCGGCCGCCGCACAACACATCAAGGCCGGCCGCCTGTTTGGCGACCAGAACCGTCTGGCGCTGCGGCAGGATCAACACGCCGGTCGAGAAGCCGAGCTTTTTCGTGCAGCCGGCGAGATAGCCAAACAGCACGAACGGGTCGTGGAACAAATCTTCCGAGGTGTTGCGGTCCCAACCCGGCCGGCTCGCCGCATTGACCCCGAGCACGTGGTCGGGGGCCTCGAGAAAGTCGTACCCGATGGTTTCCGCCGTCTGCGCAAACTCGCGCACAACAGACGGCTCGCCGCCGATATCGCCCAGCGGCAATAACGCACCCAGTTGCATGATTCCTCTCCCCGGCATATGCCGGGGAGAGGTTACACCAAAACCCCGGTCAGCCCCGCTGATTCACGAGCGTGGGCTCGCTCAGCGCGTCGGCTGCTCGACGACGAGCTCGATGCGGCGGTTCTGTGCCCGGCCCTGCTTTGTGTCGTTCGAGGCGACCGGGTGCGTGTCGGCGCGGCCCTTGGCCGACATGATGCTGGGGTTGATGCCCTTTGATTGCAGGTATCTGACGACCTCGTTGGACCGCTTCGACGACAGGTCGAGGTTGTCGACGATCCCCTTGCTAATCAGCGCCTTTCCGACAGGCTGGTTGTCGGTATACCCGTAGACCACCACCTTGGAGCCGGGCGACAGCCCCTGCATGGCGGGGATGATCTCGTCGAACTTCGCCTTGCCCGCTTTTGTCAGCGTATAGCCGCCGGACGGAAACGCCTGATCGGCCGCCATCGTCATCAGGGTCTGCTCCGACATCGATTGCGGCCCGACAATGGGCGGCGGCGCAGGCGGCGGCGGCGGCGGCGGCGGTGCCGCGCAGGCCGCGAGGATCAGCGCGGAAACCGACATGACGGCGGTTGCGATGGCCCGGCTTCTAATCATGGTTGATCTCCCCTACCGATTGTTCGCGCAGAACATACTGCCAATTCGGCATATTAGGCAATTCGTTACACGCTCTCAGCCAGAGAAAACGCCCGCTCGTGAACCGCGATGCCGCGCGAACCACGGCCGCTTAAGCGTGGCAGTGTGGTTGTAGCGGCCTGAACAGAAGGGGTGGCGACGCGCCGATCGCACTCGAGTGCGCCGCCCCGGCCTGTGTCACGCCTTGTCGAGCCAGACGGTATCCTGCCTGACGACATCGTAGAGCCCGAAATATTCGGACGGGTTGAGGCCTTTGACGTAATTGTACCAGACCTCGTTGATCTTTTCCCACGAGATGGGCAATAGCGGCGGATCCGTTTCCATGATGGCCTCGGCCCGGCGGATCAGGTCCTGACGCTTCTTGGAGTCGAGTTCGGTGTCGATCTGCGCCGCCAGGGCCTGGAACTCCTTGTTATCCCAGAACGAGTAGTTCTGCGGGCCGTCCTTGCCATACCAGGCGTTGAAGTAGTCCGACGGATCGAGCAGGGTCGATACGATCGCGCCAATCGCCAGGTCGAAATTGCCGCTCGCGCCATCGCCGAACCACACCGACTCGACGACCGTGCGCAGATTGCATTCGATATTGAGCGCCTCTCTCAGCATCGCCTGGATGGCTTGCGACCACAATTTGAAGGTGGCGATCTCGCGGACCATGTAGTCCAGCCCCTTGATGCCATTGGCGTGACCCGCTGCGGCCATCAGCGCGCGTGCTTCCTTGATCGCGGCGGCGGGATCGTCCTGATACCCAAGCCGCTTTTTGAGTTCCTCCTTCGGCGTGGCGACATCGGAGAACGGATAGATGAAGCCGCCGACCAACATCGGCGCGACATCCTTGACGACGTCGACCAGGACCGGCTTATCCAGGACCAGGTGCAGGGCGCGGCGCACGCGCGGATCGTCGAGCGGCTTGCGCTTGTTGTTCATCCAGGTCGCCTGGATCACGCTCTGGTAGTGATCGGTCGCCGTCAGCCCCGGGGTGGCCTTCGCCTTGCGCGCCGTGACCGGATCGGTCACCCGCACGTAATCGACTCGGCCAGACAGTATCGCCGCGCCCATCTCGGCAGAAAATGGCAGAACGTGGAAGAACTCGACGCCATCGAGATACGGCAGCCCCTTGTTCCAATAGTTCGGATTCTTCTCCATCGCCCAGGATTCATTCTCGACACGCTTGACGCTGCGGAAGGGACCGGTACCGGGGTAGATCTCGACCTTGCGCAAATTGTAGCTGTTGTCTTCGAGCGTCTTCTTGCGCACGATTACGTTCCAGCCGCTGGCGATCGCCGACATGATGAAGTTGACCGGGCGCGGCTCGGCCAGCTTGAACTGGACCGTGTATTTATCGGGAGCGGTTATTTCGCCGACTGCCTTGAACAGGATGCTGCGCGGAATGCTAATCCCCGATGGGGGCTTGGCGATGCGGTCGAAGGTGGCCTTGATGTCTTCCGACGTCAGCTCCGCGCCGTCGTGGAATTGCACGCCCTGGCGCAGGTGGAACGTGTAGGTCTTGCCGTCCTTGGCGATCTCCCAGCTATGGGCCAGATCCGGGATGATGGTCTTGCCGCTGTCGCGCGGGTCGCGCCGGATCAGATTGTCGAACATGCAGCCCTGGCTGCCGATGTTGAAGAAGGTGCCGGATTGATGCACATCGAAATGCGGCGGCCGCATCGGGATGCCCATACGCAGCACGCCGCCCCGCTTCGGGTTCGGCTCGGGCGCGGCAAGCTGGAACTTCGACCCGTCGAATTCGTAGGGGATCTCCGCCGCATGACCAAGGCCCCACCGCATCCCATAGGCGCCCGCCGCCACGGCCGCGCTGCTCTTCAGGAAATCGCGGCGGTTCCACCACGGACGGGCGGCACGCGGGTCGGTCATGTCGTTTCTCCCCTTGGGTCTTTTGCGGCCTGAGCACGCCGTGCCCTGAGCGGCTGTCGCGCCGCCAAAATATCACCGAAGCGGCAGCTGTCACTCTGGAATACGGGCAGGTTCATGCCTTGTCGAGCCAGACCGTATCGAACTGCACCACGTCGAAAATGCCGAAATAATCGTACGGGTTATGACCCTTGACGTAGGTGTACCAGACGTCGTTGATCTTTTCCCAAGCGATCGGCAGCAGCGGCGGATCCTCCTCCATGATCGCCTCGGTCTGGCGCACCAGCTCGAGACGCCTCCTGGGATCGACCTCGCGGTCGATGCGCTCGGCGAGGCTGTCGAATTTCTCGTTGTGCCAGAAACTATAGTTCTGCGGCCCGCCGGTGCGGTACCAGGTGGCGAAGTAGTCCGAGGGGTCGAGCAAGGTCGACACAATGACACCGATCGACAGGTCGAAATTTCCGCTCGCGGAGTCTTCGAACCACACCGAGTTGGAGACCGTGCGCAGGTCGCACTGAACGTTGAGCTCCTCCAGCAGCATCGCCTGGATGGCTTGCGCCCAGACCTTGAAGGCGATGCCGTCGCGCACCAGGAAATCCACCCGCTTCAATCCGTCGGCATGGCCCGCCGCAGCCAACAGCGCGCGCGCTTCCTTGATCGAAGCCGTCGAGTCGGGCTGATAGCCGAGCCGCTTTTCAAGCTCCTCCTTCGGCGTGGCGAATTCGGAGAACGGATAGATGAAGCCGCCGACCTGCATCGGCGACACGTCCTTGACCGTTTCGATCAGCGCCGGCCGGTCGAAGGCGAGATGCAAGGCCCGGCGCACCCGCGGATCGTCGAAGGGCTTGCGCTTGTTGTTGACGCAGGTCGCGTGGACGACGCTTTGGTTGAAGGTAGCCGTCGACAGGCCGGGCGTCGCCGCGGCTCTGCGGGCCGTCACCGGGTCGGTCAGGCGGACGTAGTCGACCCGTCCCGCCAGGATCGCCGAACCCAGCTCGGGGGAGAACGACATGGCATTGTAGAACTCGACGCCATCGAGATAGGGCAGCCCCTTGTTCCAATAATTTTTGTTCTTTCCCATGACCCAGATCTCGTTCTCGGCACGGCGGACGCTTTTGAACGGACCGGTGCCGGGATAGATCTCGACCCGGCGCAGGTCATATTTGTGGTCTTCCAGCGTCTTCTTGCGCAAAATGACATTCCAGCCGCTGGCGATCGCCGACATCGTAAAGTCGATCGGCCGGGGCTCCGATAGCTTGAACTCGACAGTGTAATCGTCGCGGGCGTTGATCTCGCTGACTGCCTTGAACATCACGCTGCGCGGGATGCTGATGCCTTGCGGCGGCTTGGCGATGCGGACGAAGGTGGCCTTGACGTCCTGCGCCGTCAGCTCGGCGCCGTCATGAAACTCCACGCCCTTGCGCAGAAAGAAGGTGTAAGTCTTGCCGTCCTTGGCGATTTCCCAGCTATGCGCGAGATCCGGAATGATCGTCTTGCCGCCGTCGCGCGGGTCGCGCCGGATCAGATTGTCGAACATGCAGCCCTGCGAGCCGATGTTGTTGACCGTCCCGGACTGGTGCACATCGAAATGCGGCGGCCGCATCGTGATGCCGTAGCGCAAGACACCACCCCGTTTGGGGTTCGGCTCGGGTGCCTTCAGCTGGAATTTTGAGCCGTCGAACTCCAGGGGAATATCGGCCGCGTGCCCGCCTCTCCCGGCCAGCCCGTAAGCGCCCGCCGCCAGGGCTGCACCGGTCTTCAGCAAGTCGCGGCGGTTCCACCGGGGAGAAGCAGTGCGCGGGTCGTTCATGACGTTCACCCCCCTTGGCTCTTTTCAGGACCGAGCACGCCATGCTCTGATATGTGTGGCCGGCCAAAATATCACCGAACCCGCGGGTGTCACTGTTGAATGACATGGAGCCGCTCGAAAAGGCGCGCAGAGATCGGGGCACCGCCCCGGCCCAGCCGCTGCTCGAGATCGACAATTTGCAGACCCATTTTTTCACCGCCGCCGGGGTGGTGCGGGCGGTCGATGGCGTCTCCTATGACGTGCGTACCGGCGAGACCTTGGGGGTGGTCGGCGAGTCCGGCTGCGGCAAGAGCGTGACCGCGCTCTCGATCCTGCGCCTCGTCGCCGACCCGCCGGGGCGGATCGTCGGCGGCGCCGTCCGGTTCGAGGGCACCAATCTCCTCGAGCTGAGCGAGAGCGCGATGGAAGCGGTTCGCGGCAACGACATTTCGATGATTTTCCAGGAACCGATGACCTCGCTGAACCCGCTGATGACGATCGGGCGGCAGATCAGCGAGGCGATCGTGCTGCACCGGGGATTGTCGCGGCGCGATGCGATGGACCAGGCTACCGAGATGCTGCGCAGCGTCCACATCCCGGAGCCGGAGCGCCGGGTCCAGGCCTATCCGCACCAGCTCTCGGGCGGCATGCGCCAGCGCGCGATGATCGCGATGGCGCTGTCGTGCAATCCGAAGCTGTTGATCGCCGACGAACCCACCACCGCGCTCGACGTGACGATCCAGGCCCAGATCCTCGACCTGGTGCGCGAGCTGCAGGATACCTCCGGCACCGCGATCATCCTGATCACCCACGACATGGGCGTTGTCGCCGAAAACGCCGACCGGGTGGTGGTCATGTATGCCGGCCGCAAGGTCGAGGAGGCGAGCGCCGATGATCTGTTCGAGCGCCCCGGCCACCCCTACACAAAGGGCCTGCTCGGCTCGTTGCCCAATCTCGAGGTGGTGGCGCGCACCGACGCCCGCCGCGCTCGCCTCAACGAGATCAAGGGCATGGTGCCCTCGCTGGCCAACCTGCCGATTGGGTGCAGCTTTGCCCCGCGCTGCGGCTTCGCCACAGCTGAATGCCGGGCCGAATATCCGCCGTTGACCCTGCATCGCCCCGGGCACTGGGTTGCGTGCTGGCATGCCGACCGCCTGCTGGAGAGCGGTGCGTGAGTACGCAATTATCCGGGCAGCGCACCGCCGCCTCCACAGCGGGGCCGCTGCTCGAAGTTCGCGATCTCAAGAAACATTTCCCGATTCATACCGGGATCTTTTCGCGCGTTTCCGACTGTGTCTATGCGGTCGACGGCGTCTCGTTCCGGATCGAGCGCGGCGAAACGCTCGGCCTCGTTGGCGAGAGTGGCTGCGGCAAGTCGACGGTCGGCCGAACTCTCTTAAAGCTCTTGGAACCGACCGACGGGCAGATCGTCGTCAACGGCACCGACATCACCCGCCTCGACTCGGCACAGATGCTGCCCTACCGGCGCCAGATGCAGATGATCTATCAGGATCCCTACGCCTCGCTCAACCCGCGCATGTCGGCCGGCGAGATTGTCGGCGAGCCGCTGGTCATCCATCGCGTGGGCAGCCCCCCTGAGCGTCGCGAGCGGGTGGCGCACCTGTTCGAGCGGGTCGGATTGCGCCCCGAGCTGGTGCACGCCTTTCCGCACGAATTTTCCGGCGGACAGCGCCAGCGCATCGGCATTGCCCGCGCGCTCGCCCTGAACCCCGAGCTGATCGTCGGCGACGAGCCGGTGTCGGCGCTCGACGTGTCGATCCAGGCGCAGATCATCAACCTCTTGATCGACCTGCAGGACGAGCTGAAGCTGTCCTATCTGTTCGTCGCCCATGACCTCGCCGTGGTCGAGCACATCAGCCACCGGGTCGCGGTCATGTACCTCGGCCGCATCGTCGAGATGACCGACAAGACGA
>CAYMRQ010000005.1:41201-51521 GCA_964392845.1 uncultured Rhizobium sp. | reverse complement strand
GTCGATGGCACGATTCTACACCGGCTGGCCCCGTTAAGTCCGACAGGCTGCTAGCGATGGAAGATCATGTCTCACGGGCCGGGCATCCGGGCGAGCCAGCTCGTGATATGGGCTGAGCAACGCGAAACCCATCGCGGCGTCGTAGCCGGCGTTATTTCGCCAGCAGTTTCGCGCCGGGCGGGGTCGGCACCTCGAAGACGTTGAGGGTCACCGAGACGAACGAGTAGTAGCCGATCAGCCCGGCAAGATCGACCGCGCCTTTCTCGCCGAAGCGCTTCTCGACGCGCTCCAGCGTCGCATCGTCGACCCGGTGGTCGTCGTAGTAATCGCGGCAGAAATCATAGACGAGCTGGTCGTCGGGATCGCTGAAAACGGGGGTGCGGCGCTCGGCGATCGCGTCGATCGCGTCCTGCGACAGCCCGGCCTGCAGCGCCAGACGGACATGCGCGGTCCACTCGAACTGCGCGGTCCAGTAGCGCGCCGTCATCAGGATCGCGATCTCGGTCTGCTTGGGCGTAAAATCGGTGCCGAACCGGACATGCGCGCCGAGTTTGTGGGCGTGGTCGGCGAGGCCCGGGCTTTTCAGCCAGACATGGACCGGCGGCGGCACCGAGCCGCGCGGCCCGGATTTGCACTCGCTCCACACGCGGCGCTGCGCCTCGTCGAGCTTGGTTTCGTCCACTTGCTGATACCGCGGCATATCGGCTCTCCCGGTTGGCATGGGCTGGCGTGCGATCATACTGTGCGGCGCGAGGCGGCCAAGGGGGAGAGAGATGAAGCGGCGCCGGTTCGGTGGGTCTAAATCAATGTCGTCCCGGCGGAGGCTTGGCGAAAGCCGGGACCCACTTCTCAACCGTTCGGGCGCCGATAGGTGGATCCAGGCTTCCGCCGGGATGACAGCGCAAATTCATTGCGCCCGCGGATTCGCTCTACTAGCGTCTGCATCAGTCGTCGGAGGGACCCCATGGAATTCGGCATGTTTCACGAATTTCCGTCGATGCCGGGACGCAGCGAGACGGAGATGTTCGACGAGGCGATGGCGCAGGTCGATGCCGCCGAGCGCTGGGGCCTCGACGTGATGTGGCTGGCCGAGATCCACTTCGCGCCGGAGCGCACCTACCTCGCGTCGCCGCTCGCCATCGCCAGCGCGATCGCAGCGCGCACAAGGCGCATGAAGATCGGCATCGCGGTCCAGGTCTTGCCGCTGTGCCATCCGCTGCGGCTCGCCGAGGAGGCCGCCACGGTCGACCAGATCAGCCAGGGGCGGCTGATTTTCGGGGTCGGCCGCAGCGGCGTCGTCGGCACCTACGACGCCTATCAGGTGCCCTATGACGAAAGCCGCGAGCGCTTTGCCGAGGTCTTTGAGATCGTCAAGCGCGCATGGACCGAGCAGCGGTTCTCCTACGCGGGCAAATACCACAGCTTCCACGATGTTGCCTGCGTGCCGCACCCCTACCAGAACAAGCTGCCGCCGATCCGCATTGCCGCCAGCACCCCCGACACCTTTCCGGCGATCGGCGCGCTCGGCTACCCGGTGTTCGCCAGCGTCCGTCATGCCACCTGGGCCGATGTCGGACCCCAGATTGCCAGCTATCAGGAGGGCTGGAAGGCGGCCGGCCATCCCGGCAAGGGCAAGGCCTACGTCTCCGCCCCGATCTATATCGCCGAAACCGAAGAGCGGGCGCGCGCCGAGGCCGAGGCAAGCGTCACCCACTTTTATCGGCTGCAATACGAGCTGATCGCCGATTCGGCGCGGCGCTCCGGCAGGCAGGCGTTCATCGACCGGGCCGAGCGCCTGCGCACGCTGACCTATGCCGATGTGCTGCGCGGCAATGTGCTGGTCGGCACACCGCAGAGTGTCGGCGAGAAATTGCGCCGGTTGCAGGACGAGGTCGGCTTCGACGGCATCCTTGCCGAACTCAATTGCGGCGGTCTCATTCCACATCAGCGGGTGCTGAATGCGATCCGCCTGCTGTGCCAGGAGGTGATGCCGCGTTTTCGGTCGTAAATACTCCTCTCCGCAGGGCGGGAGAGGAGCGACCTCACGGCTTCATGACGATCTTGCCGATGACCTCGCCGGCTTCCAGCATCTCATGGGCGCGGCGTGCCTCGGCGAGCGGCAGGCGCGCGTGGATCAGCGGCCGGATCGCGCCCGCCGCCAGCCAGCCGAGCAGCGCCTTCGTCACCGAAGCCCGGATATCGGGCCGGTCGTCAAAGCTGTGGATCGTGAAGAATCGGACGGCCGGGCTTACGCTATTGTGTTCGCGCATCGCGGCGACGAAGGCGGGATCGGGTGGGCCGTCGAGGCGGCCATAGGAGATCACCAGGCCGAGCGGCGCCAGCATCGCGAAATTGCGCCCGAAGCCCTTGCCGCCGATCGCATCGAGGATCAGATCGGCGCCGCGCCCGTCGGTCGCCTCGCGGACGCCCGCGACGACATCCTCGCTGCGGTAGTTGATTGCATGCTCGGCCCCGAGCGCCAGCACCGCGCGAGTCTTCGCGTCCGATCCGGCGACCCCGATGACGCGCATACCGGCGATCCGGGCGAGCTGGACCGCGGCGCTGCCCACCCCGCCGGCGGCGGTATGGACCAGAACGGTCGTCGCCTCGACCCCGCGCGCGGCGCTGTGCAGCAGGTGATAGGCCACCTGGTAGTTCGACAGGCACGCCGCCGCTTCGAGATCGCAACCCGGCGGCAGCTTGTGTGCCGCCCGCGCCGGCACCGCGATATATTCGGCATAGCAGCCGGCGCGAACCGGCAGATCGCGGGCGCTGACAAAGACCGTGTCGCCAACCGCACGGTCGGTGACGCCACCGCCGCATTCGACAATTGTCCCGCTCATTTCGATGCCGGGGATCGCCGGCAACGGCGGCATCCAGGCATAGGTTCCCCGCCGCACCAGCAACTCCGGCATGCAGACGCCGATCGTATTGGCCCGCACCAGAACCTCGCCGTCGCCCGGTCGCGGCGTCGCCAGCTCGACATATTCGAGGACGGAGGGATCGCCGGTACGGCTGAGCAGGATGGCTTTCATTGGCGGCTCCGAGGCATGACCGTGAACGAGCCGCATTGCGAGGCGCCCCCGGGTTGGCGCTTCGCGCCGTCCGAGGACAGGCTCCGCGCCGAGGCAATCTCGATCCGGCGAGCATCAATCCCCCAAGATTGCGTCGCTTCGCTCGCAATGACAACGCGGCGTGGAGTACAGTCTCGGCAAATCGCGGGAGGAGTCGCGCCATGCCGAGGTCACCCAGCACATCGATCCGTCTGAAATTCGCCGCGGTGCTGATCGCCACGGCCGGCTTCGCGTTGCCGGTGGGCGCCGCCGAGCCGATCAAGATCGGCTTCGGCATGGGCCTGACCGGCGGGCTTGCCTCCAGCGGCAAGGCCGCACTGCTCGGGATGAAAATCTGGGAGGAGGAAACCAACGCCAAGGGCGGGCTCTTGGGCCGGCCGGTCAAGCTGATCTATTACGACGACCAGAGCAACCCGGCGACGGTGCCCGGGATCTTCACCAAGCTGCTCGATGTCGACAAGATCGACATCGCCATGGGCGATTACGGCACCAACCTGCTGGCGCCGGCGATGCCGATCATTATCCAGCACAAGATGGCGTTCTTCTCGCTGTTCGGCATGGACGTTAACAAGGAGTTCCAATACCCGAGATATTTCTCGATGCTGCCGACCGGCACCATGGACCCGGCGGTCAGCTTTTCCAAGGGGTTCTTCGAGGTCGCCGCGGCGCAGATCCCGAAGCCCAAGACCCTGGCGATCATCGCCGCCGATGCCGAATTCCCGCACACTGCCGCCATCGGGGCGCGCAAGACCGCCAAGGCGGCGGGCCTGGAAATCGTCTACGACAAGACCTACCCGCCGACCACGACCGACTACACCCCGATCGTGCGCGCGATCGACGCGGCCAACGCCGATGTCGTCATGAGCCTGTCCTATCCGCCCGACGCGGTCGGCATGGTGCGCTCCGCCAACGAAATCGGCCTCAAGGCCAAGATCTTCGGCGGCGGTCTCGTCGGGCTGCAATACGCCTCGATCAAGCAGCAGCTCGGGCCGCAGCTCAACGGCATCATCAACTATGATTTCTGGCAACCCGCCAAGACCCTGGTTTTCCCGGGGGTCGACGAGTTCCTGAAGAAGTATCAGGCGCGTGCGGCCGGCGAAGGGGTGGACCCGCTGGGTTATTACCTGCCGCCCTTCGCCTACGCCAATCTGCAGGTGATGGCCGCGGCGGTCGAAGCCACGAAAGGCCTCGACCAGGACAAAATGGCGGACTGGCTGCACAAGAATACGATTCCGACCATCG
The DNA here is from genome assembly GCA_964392845.1 of uncultured Rhizobium sp. Lineage (GTDB taxonomy): Bacteria > Pseudomonadota > Alphaproteobacteria > ATCC43930 > CGMCC-115725 > DATARH01. The sequence continues at coordinate 47,205 of CAYMRQ010000005.1, read as the reverse complement.
TCGGCGACATCAAATACGGTCCCAACGGCGAATGGGTCGAAGGCCGTGTGCTGATGGTGCAGTTCCACGACGTGCAGGGCAGCGATCTCGAGCAGTGGAAGAACGACAGCCGGCAGACGATCCTGTGGCCGCCGCAATACGCCACGGGCAAGGCGATCTATCCATATAGCGCGGCGAAGAAATAGGCTCGCTGAGAGTGGGATCGAAAGGAGAGGCGGCAATGGAATTCGGCATGTTTCACCAGTTCCCGGTCGTGCCGGGCGGCAGCGAGAGCGAGGCTTTCGCGCAGGCCTTCGACCAGGTCGACGCCGCCGAGCGCTACGGTCTCGACGCGATGTGGCTGGCCGAGCTGCATGTCGATCCGGCGCGCTCGGTCCTGGCGGCGCCGATGACCGTCGCCAGCGCGATCGCCGCCCGCACCGAGCGGATCAAGATTGGCATCGCGGTGCAGGTATTGCCGCTGTGCCATCCGCTGCGCATCGCCGAGGAGGCCGCGACGGTCGACCAGATCAGCCGGGGACGGCTGATCTTCGGGGTCGGGCGTAGCGGCCTGCCGCGGACTTACGAGGCCTATGGCATCCCCTATGCGGAGAGCAAGGATCGCTTTGCCGAGACCCTGCATGTCATCGAGCAGGCGTGGTCGCAGCCGCGGTTTTCGCATGAAGGCAAGTATCACAGCTTCGACAATGTCGCGGTGACGCCGAAACCCTACCAGAAGCCGCTGCCGCCGATCCGCGTCGCCGCCAGCAGCCCCGATACCTTTCCAGCGATCGGCAAGCTCGGTTACCCGATTTTCGTCATGCCCCGCGGCACCTTCGCCGACATGCTCCCGGCAATCGAGAGCTACCGCGCGGCCTACCGCGCGGCCGGCCATCCCGGGCGCGGCCAGGTCTATATGCGGGTGCCGCTTTATGTCGGCGAGACCGCCGAGCGGGCGCGCGACGAACCCGAGCCGAGCATCATGAAGTTCTTTCGCGAGCAGGCGGCGCGGCTGCGCGCGTCGGCGAACCGGGCCGGCACGTCGGCCAGCGAGGGTCGGGCCGAACGCGCCGCGCTGCTCGACACGCTGACCTACGAGGATGCGATCCGCGGCAAGATCATCATCGGCACGCCCGAGCGGGTCGCCGAGCAGATGCACGCGCTCAAGGACGAGCTTGGCCTCGACGGCATCCTCGCCGAGCTAAACACCGGCGGGCTGATCCCGCATGACTGCGTGATCAACGCATTGCGCCTCCTGTGCAGCGAGGTCATGCCGCGGTTTCATTAGCGCAGGCGTTCCCGGAGCGCTCTGCGTTCAAAAAAAGTCGTTGGTTTGCGATTGTCAGCGACAGGAGGCTTGTGATGGCGTCGAGAGCCCCGTTTTTAAAGACGCGATACAGCGGCTACCTGCATCGTCATGTCCCCGAGGAGGACGGCGAACTCACCCATGTCGGCCCGGATACGCCGTGCGGCGAATACCTGCGGCGCTTCTGGCAGCCGATCGGCTTTTCCGACGAGCTGACGGACCTGCCGCAGCGGGTCAAGATGCTGGGCGAGGATCTGGTCGCATTCCGCGACGGCAACGGCGCGGTCGGTCTTCTGGAGTTGCACTGTCCCCATCGCGGCACGTCGCTGGAGTTTGGCCTGGTCGGCGCCAGGGGGATCCGCTGCTGCTACCACGGGTGGCTCTTCGGCGTCGACGGCGCGATCCTGGAGACCCCCGGCGAGCCGGCGACAAGCACCCTGAAGGACCGGCTTTATCACGGGGCCTATCCGGTCCATGAGGCGCACGGCATCGTCTTTGCCTATCTCGGGCCGCCCGAGCAGCTTCCGGTCTTCCCGACCTACGACAGCTTTGTGCGGCCCGGCTTTCGCCTGATGCCAGGGCGGAAATATTTCTACCCGTGCAACTGGCTGCAGATCCTGGAAAACGCGATGGACCCTACCCATACCGCGTTTCTCCACACGATCGTCAGCGGCGCCTTGTTTACCGACGAGTTCGGCGTCTTGCCCGAGCTGGAGTTTGTCGAGACCCCGGTGGGGATGATCTATGTCGCCACGCGACGGGTCGGTGACAACATCTGGGCGCGGATGGTCGAGAATGTCCTGCCGAATTTGCAGCAGGTCGCGCCGATCTGGGAAAACGGCAAAGAGGAGCGTTCTTTCAGCGGCCCGATGATGAGCCGCTGGATCGTGCCGCTCGACGACACCAGCACGATGCTGATCGAGTTTCGTCACGTCAGCGAAACCAACGGCGTCACTCCGGCGTGGTGGGCCGACCGCTCGATCATGCTGCCCGGCCAGCTCGCCGCCGACAGCTACGAGGAAGGCCAGCGCCGGCCCGGCGATTTCGAGGCCCAGGTGTCGCAGCGCCCGGTCGCGGTGCACGGGCTCGAACATCTCGGCGCGACCGATCGCGGCGTCACGATGTTCCGCAACCAGATCCGGCGCGGCATCCGCGCGGTCAGGGCGGGCGGCGACCCGGCCGGCATCTTCCGCGACGGCGGGACGGTGATCCCGACCTATTGCAACGACACGGTGGTGCGTGTCGCGCCGGCGAAAACCCCCGAGCTCGACCGGAAATTGCTGCGCGCGACCGGACGGCGCCTGGCCGAAGGCTACCTTGAGGAGCCGCCGCTGATGGCCGCGCAGTAGCCGGTGCGGCCGCACGTCGGGCGGCGGCGACTAGTTCTTTGTCTGAAAGGTGTAATTGCAACTCGGCGATACAATAGTAGCGGTAATATTATTTCCCTGGATCCGCCCCGTCATCTGTGCAAACCCACGTCGCAAGCGGGCAGAGGCTTTGAAAATCCCATTCGCACCAACCTTCCCATATAATGTGGTGCCGAATCGCGGAACATAGATGAAGCGAACGTCACCCCCGGATATCGTCAGAGGGTAGAGCGCCCCCAGCGGAGGTTCGGTGCAGTCGCCATCGATTACTTTCGTCAGGGTAAGTTCTCCCCTGTACTGGCCATCGAACCTGGCCGAGCCCTGCGCCCACGCGAGGCTCCCAAGCCCCGCACCGATGAGGAGGCCCAGTCCCAGCGATCTCAGCATTGCGTTTTTCCTGTTCAGGTTTCGCTTGCCGGTTGGAAAGGGCAAAGCCCCGTAGTGACTGGTGCGGATCTTTGAGGGATGGGCCCCACAAACCAATGAGGTATCCCAGCGTTACATTCCGCGTGAACCGTGCGCAAGCAGGTCGAGAACGCGCTCTGGCCGACCCGTATCGAAGTCCGCACCGGTCGGCAGGCGACATTCAGCCTGAGACAACACCCCGCGCCGCGGCCTTGCCGTTCGCCGCATTGCGGGTCCATCATCCGGCCCGGCGAGTGGAGGGCTGAGGATGCGGTTCGGGTTGTTCGGCGGCGCACGCACGGAAATGGGCGATCAGGCTGATGACAGTCGGATCTACACCGATTACATCGACTATATCTGCGAAGCGGAGGCGCTCGGCTTTCACAGCGTGTTCCTCGTCGAGCACCATTTCACCGGTTTCGGCCAGATCTCGGCGACGCTCAATTTCCTGACCTATCTGGCTGCCAAGACGACGACATTGCGGCTCGGCACCGCCGTCTTGGTATTGCCGTGGCACAATCCAGCCCTCCTCGCCGAACAGGCCGCGACGCTCGACCTCCTGTCGAACGGCCGCTTCGATTTCGGCGTCGGCAAGGGCTATCGCTGGGGCGAGTTTCACGGCTTCTGCATGAAGATGGAAGAGGCCGAGGAGCGCTATCAGGAAACCATCGCCTTTCTGCGCCGGGCGTGGACCAGCCGGGGCCGCTTTTCGCATCACGGCAAATACTGGCATTACGACGACGTGGTGATCGAGCCGGCGCCGGTGCAAAAGCCGCACCCGCCTCTGTGGGTCGGGGCGCAAAGCCCGGGTTCAATCCGCTATGCCGCCGAGAACGGCTTCAACCTGCTGCTCGGGCAGGCCGGCAGCCCGGATCTCGTCGCCGAGGGGATCGGCATCTACCGCCGGGCAGTCGAGGCGCAGGGCCGCGCCTTCGATCCCTCGACGGTCGGGCTGACCCGCGCGTTGCACATCGCGATGAATGCCGAGGAGCGCGCGAGCGCGCACGAGTTGCGAGCCAAGTTCATGCGCAATGTCCAGCAACTCTCGCTGTCGCCGACCGGCGAGTCGCCGAGCTTGGGCCGGCCCCGCCGCTTTCTCACGCGCGAGGAGATGCACAAGGCGACCGAGAGCGACGCGCTGATCGGCCCGCCCGAAGAGATCGTCGGCCGGCTGAAGCGATTACAGGCGGGCGGCGTCGAATATGTGATGGTGATCGATGTCGGCGGCTCGCTCGACCATCTGCGCACCTTCGCCCACGAGGTGATGCCCGAGTTTGCCCAGGGTTAGTCGCCTGGAGGGAGCGCGGCCGTCCCGGCCGCGTGCGGGCCGAAGGCCCGCGGTCCATACGGCTCGGGTGTTCCCTTGATGAGACCCTTCACCGAATTCCCCTCAGCGCTAAGCCAACAGATCCGCTTTGTGCTGACCGACGTCGACGACACCCTGACCGACGGGCCGCGCCTGCCGGCCGCGGCCTATATGGCGATCGAGCGGCTGCGGGATGCGGGGATCATGGTCATTCCGGTGACTGCCGCCCCCGCCGGCTGGTGCGACCTGATGGCGCGGATGTGGCCGGTCGGCGCGGTGATCGGCGAGAATGGCGGCCTCTGCTTTCGCCACGACCGGGCGACCGGCCTCACCGAGCGCCGTTACTGGGCCGAGCCGCCCGACCGCGAGGAAGCAGCCGCGCGCCTTGCCGCGCTTGGTGCGGATATCGCCGCCGCGCTGCCGGGCTGCGAGATCGCGCATGACCAGCGCTATCGCGAAACCACGCTCGCGCTCCGCAATCGCGATGGCGAGGCCGGGGTGCCCGGCTCCGACCAGATCGTCGCGCGGCTGCGCGTGGCCGGCGCGCGGGCGACGGTCAACTCGATCTGGGTGCTCGGCTGGTTCGGCGATTTCGATAAGCTGGGAATGACCCGTCGCATGATGGCCCAGCTGTTCGCGACCGATATCGATCGCGACGCCGAATGCGTTCTCTACATCGGCGACTCGCTGAACGATGCGCCGATGTTCGGGTTCTTTCCCCATTCGGTCGGCGTCGCGACGGTTCGCAATTACGCCGATCGGATGTCGGCGCTCCCCCGGTGGATCACCAAAGGCGGCGGCGGCGCCGGCTTTGTCGAGGTGGCCGACGCACTGCTCGCCGGCCGTATCGCCGGTTAGCTTCGCAGGGCGTCGTCGCCCGAAATTCGAGGCTGCACCTACGGCGAAGCTTTTCCTGACTGGGCCAGGCCCATTCACTTACAGAATGTTGGCTTGTTCGGCCGCTTTTTCGAGGGTCTCCCAACCGGTGGTGATGCCCGGCACAAAGGCCTTGCACGCCTCGCCCTCGAGAACCGCTTTGCCGGCGGGATCCTGCGCATCGATCGCGACAAAGGCCTGGGTAATCTGGTGGACCAATGCCGGCTCCATGTCGCTGTGCGCGGTGAAACAGCAGTGACTATAGCCCGGACTGGACCAGATGATCCGCAAGCGGTCCGGCGCCAGAGTCCCCTCAGCCTGCAGGGTCTCGATGGTCCGCTGACTCACAGCACCGGCATCATATTCTTGGCGACTGACCCGCTCTACGACGTCGCGCTCGTCCGAACCGGTACTGTCCTGGCGCTCGTCATAGAAGCTGCAGACGGCCAAATCATCCGCCGGATCGAGCCCCAGCTGTTGCAAGAAATAGTACGGTAATAACCCGGCCTGCATCGACCCTCGGCTCCCCAAGGCGACCCGCTTGCCTTTGAGATCCTGGACTGTGGTAATACCCGAGCTGGCATGGGTGATAAAATGCGTCGTGAAGTTGACATCAACGTCGCGCATCGCCACTACCTGACAGGAATCCTGGAGGCGACGTTTTATCTTCACATAGGCCAGAGGAGCATTCCAGGCCAGATCGATCTCGCGTTTGACGAACGCCTCGACCAGGGCATCGTAGTCCGCGTAGAGCACCCAGCCGAG